>JAGXIC010000100.1 GCA_024635875.1 Pricia sp. | reverse complement strand
TTAAGAGCCGATAGAGGGACTCGAACCCACGACCTGCTGATTACAAATCAGCTGCTCTAGCCAGCTGAGCTACATCGGCCTTTTACCTCTTTTAATGCAAAAAAAAGTCCGCTATTTCTAACGGACTGCAAATGTATAGATTTATTTGTTTATTCAAAACAAATTCGCAAAAATTTTAATCAGGCCTGAACCCTCATTTTTTCTTTGCGTTTTATAAGCTTTCGCTCGAGGGAACTACAAGCGGAATCTACCGCTTCCTCAAAACTTTTACACTGTTTCTTCATCATAAACACATCGCCGGGAACATTCAATTTTATTTCGACGATTTTATTCTCCTTCGCACTGGTATTCTCCACTTTTAAAAAGACATCGGCGTTTATAATCTTATCATAGAATGTCTCCAATTTATCCATTCTATTCTGTAAAAAATCGATAAGTTTTCTGTCGGCATTAAAATTGACCGATTGCGCGTTTACTTGCATAGGTAAGAGTTTTTAGGTTAAACTATTATTTTTTGCCCCTCGGATGGGCTGATGCATGTACCTTTTTAAGTTCGGCAATACTATTGTGCGTGTACACCTGTGTAGAGGCCAAACTCGAATGCCCCAACAGTTCTTTCACTGAATTTAAATCTGCTCCTTCGTTGAGTAAATGGGTAGCAAAAGTGTGCCTTAAGATATGGGGACTCTTTTTAACCTTTGACGACACTTTACTAAAGTAGGAATTTATTAATCGATAGACAAGGTTTTCATAGGTTTTATAACCTGACTTTAACAAAAAAACATAGGCCGTGTCGACAAGGATTTCAAGCGAAACTCGCCGTTCAAAATACCTCTCAAAAGCCCGAACCGTTGTGG
Organism: Pricia sp.; assembly: GCA_024635875.1. Lineage (GTDB taxonomy): Bacteria > Bacteroidota > Bacteroidia > Flavobacteriales > Flavobacteriaceae > Pricia. The sequence goes on along the minus strand of JAGXIC010000100.1, from coordinate 23,510 downwards.
GCAATAAAGGCACCACACGTTCTTTGTTCCGTTTGCCCAATACTTTGATATGACCAGCGGCGAGGTCAACATCGGCCATTTTCAACTGGATGAGCTCGGCCCTACGGATACCTGTAGTATATAATAGCTCGATAATCAATTTATCACGGACACCCTCAAAGTCATTGGTATACTCAATATGCGAAAGCACCTTGGTCATCTCTGCTTCGGAAAAAGGGATTTCGATTTTTTTGGATGTTTTTAACGCCCGATGCTTTGCCAATGGATTGGTATCGATACGGCCGATACGTTGTAGAAATTTATAATAGGCCTTTAAGGAAGCTACCTTTCGATTAATGGAACGATTGGAGATTTTTGAATCTACCAAGGAGACGATCCAATTCCGGATAAGCGGATACTCCAAATCATCTATGTTGTTCAAACCGAGTTCACCTTTACAGAATAACTCAAAGGCCTCGATATCTTTTTGATAGGCCGTCACCGTATGAACGGAATACTTTTTTTCTAGGGATAGATAGGAAATGAAACGAATCAGCGACATGTAGCGAAGATACGAAAACAAAAAATCCCGCTGTTCGCGGGATTTAATTTCTGTACTAAATAAATACAAAATAGGACTTAAATTTCTTCCTTATCCCTCAAACCTTGTATGTATTCAGCTTTTTGTATCTGCGCTCTGCGCTCTACGGAGGGTTTGGTAAACTGTTGACGCTTGCGCAATCGCCGCATCGTACCCGTTTTGTCAAACTTGCGCTTGAAACGTTTTAAAGCCCTATCGATATTCTCTCCTTCTTTAACTGGTATAATTAACATTGGCTACAACCTCCTTTCTTTAGTGATTAATTTTAAAGGCACAAATATAAAACTAATTTATAAATCGGCACTACTTAAGTGATAAATATCTTGCCAACCAAGGGGGAAATCTCAAATTCCCAGTTCTAAAGACCAGATCTTGGACTGAATTCTTAAGGGCATGCGTTAATTTTGACAAAGTTTTAAACTATGTCAAAAGTGAATTGCTAATTCGATTGTGGCCGATAGTCCTTTTTATCGATTACGATTTTGGCGATTATCTCTTTTAATATCTCAGAGGTACCTCCGCCTATAGGCCCCAATCGGCTATCGCGCATTAGGCGTGCCATGGGATAATCCTCTATGTAGCCATAACCGCCCAAAAATTGCAGACAGCTGTAAATGACCTCATCGGCCATTTTTGTGGATTTCAACTTTGAAATCGTCGCCTCCCGAACCACATATGCCCCACGATCCATCTTATCGACAACCCCGTAATTGTATTGCTTGCACATATCCATATCGGCATGATGGTCGACAAAACTATGGCGTAGGGCCTGATATTGGTCGATCGATTTACCGAAAGTCTCACGTTCCGACATATATTGCAGGGCATACTCCAACGCATATTCCGCCCGGGCGTGGGCATTGACGCCCATAATCAAACGCTCTAAAGCAAAGGCCTCCATAATAAAGGTAAAGCCTTTGCCGCCTGACCCCATCAGATTCGCCACGGGCACCTCAACATTGTCAAAGGCCAATTCGGCGGTATCGGAAGCCCGCCAGCCCAACTTGTTCAGCTTGTTCTTGGTCACCCCTTTACTATGAAGGTCAACGATAAAAATACTGATACCCTTATTTCCGGCTGCAGGCTCGGTCTTTGCGGCCAAAATGATATAATCACCATATACCCCGTTAGTGATAAAGGTTTTAGACCCGTTAATGATGTAGATGTCTCCTTTTTTGGTCGCGCTGGTTCGCATTCCCGCTACATCACTGCCGCCAAAGGGTTCGGTCACCCCGAGACATCCAATTTTTTCGCCGTTGATACTGGGGGTCAGAAATGCTTCTTTCTGTGTTTCGTTGCCGTTTTTGTGCAAATGGGTCATGGCCAGATAGGCATGTGCCCAGATGGCGGCGGCAAATCCTCCGGAATCAATTTTCTGGAGCTCTTCCAGTAGGATAACGGTATAAAAAAGGTCGAGGCCCAATCCGCCATCGGCTTCAGGCACGGCGAGGCCGAAATAGCCCATTTCGCCAAATTTTTTCCAAATAAAACGTTCTATCTGTCCGGATGCTTCCCACTTCTCGATATGCGGCACTACTTCTTTTTGTAGAAAATCCTTGAGACTCTCCCTAAACAGATGATGTTCTTCTGTGAAGTACCTATTTTCCATAGCTTTTTTTTAAAGGGACAAATATAAAGCTATTCTATCGATCTTGTCGGATGGAAAACCTTCAATAGTTGAAAGTTCGTCCAACGAAAGGATGCCATTATTGACATTTCGGTATTCAACAATGCTTTCTGCGACCTGTTTTTGAATATATACCAAAGTCGCTATCTCATAGGCAGAGGCGGTATTAACGTTTATTTTGTGAATATCAGGCTTTTTAAGCACCCTGAACTTTTCCAACGTTCGCTCGACCACCTCGGGGTCTAGACCGTAGACGTCGTTCAATTGGTCGTCGCTAAGAAAGCCGCCCAGCCTGTCTCTAAACTTTAGGATACGGGCGGATAGTTTTTCGCCTATACCGTTGATAGTTGTTAGCTCTTGGGCAGTTGCGGCATTCAAATCCAGGATTACCACATTTTGCTGTCCCTCACCAAAGCCTTTTCGAGGAGCGGAACCCTTTTTATCGGAACGGCGACCAACAGCATATTGCTTACTGCTCACTGCCGATTGCATACTTTTTTTCGTCCATTCCGGAAATTTGAACTGCGGGGATATAGCATCCAGCAGTGAATCGGACACTTGGGTGACTTTTTGGAATTCTTCCGCAGTATTCGCGAATTTGCCATTTTTGCGGAAGGCATGCAACCTGTCGATTTCATCCGTAGACATCCCTAAAACATATCCCTTATAATCGGTGATAAAATTAGGGTTGAAGGGATAGATTTTAACGGAATCCTTTTTCAAGGCCGCTTGCTTTAGTGCATCGATTTCCGTTTGTGTTTCATGGTCTACACCTAACGCATCCTGCTGCGCATCCTCAGAAAAATGGCCATAGAAATAATAACCTATCTGTAGCGAAACTATACTAAGGAGCAAAAAGAAAATCCCACTGCGTTCCTGTTTATTGAAACGAAAGTGGGATTTTAACTTGTTCACGAAAGGTCTGTTTCTGTCAGTAACCTCTTAAAACGTCTGATGTCATTACATTATTGCCTTTCAAGGAACACCGGATTATAAAAACGGATGATGTTCTTACCTGTGCCCACTACTTATTCTTTTACGACTTTCTGTTTTTTAAACAGCTCGTTCGCCTTCAGCTTTAGCCAATAGCCTTCAAGGTCTGCCTTCACTTCCCCTGACATGATATAAAGACCAATGATATTCGGGAAGGACATTGCCAGTATCATCATATCGGAAAATACCAGTACGGCGCCCAAACTTACCGAAGCCCCGATAACTACAAATACCAAGAATAGTAGTTTATAGGTCAATTCCGATTTTCTACTTTTTCCGAACAGATACGTCCAAGCCCGCATGCCGTAATACGACCAAGAAATCATAGTCGAGAAGGCAAAAAGGAAAACCGCAATTCCTAATACGTATGGGAACCATGAAATTTGGCTACCAAAAGCGTCTGATGTCAATTGTGCGCCGGCCATACCCTCGACTTCGTGCATACCCGTAAAAATGAGCACTAGTGCGGTCAACGTACAAACGACCACGGTATCAATAAAGGGCTCCAATAAAGCTACAAAACCTTCCGATGGCGGATGGTTGGTTTTCGCCGCACTATGTGCTATGGCCGCCGAACCGACCCCTGCCTCATTCGAAAATGCCGCCCTTTGAAAACCAATGACCAGCACCCCTATGACCCCACCTTTTAAAGCACTGGGACTAAAAGCGCCATCAACAATAGCTGCAAATGCCGGCGCGACGTTCTGTATGTTCATAATGATTACAGCCAGTGCAGCCAATACATATATACTTGCCATAAGAGGCACAACTTTACCCGTTACCCTGGCAATACTGCGTATGCCCCCGATAATTACGACTCCTACCAAAATGGCGGTGACAATCCCGAACCAAAGTCCGTTGCCTTCAAGGGCGGGAAACTGGCCTGACAACTGCTCGAAGGATTGATTGGCCTGAAACATGTTTCCGCCACCAAAGGATGCCCCTATGGCCAATACGGCAAACACGCCGGCAAGTACCTTTCCAAGACCGCCCATGTTTCTTTTGGCCAATCCGTAACGAAGATAATTCATAGGTCCCCCAAACACCCTGCCATCTGGCAAAATATCCCTATATTTTACGCCAAGGGTGCATTCTACGTATTTTGATGACATGCCCAGAAGTCCGCAGACAATCATCCAAAACGTTGCCCCTGCACCGCCCAAAGATATCGCTACGGCCACCCCGGCAATATTGCCCAGACCTACAGTACCGGATACTGCGGTAGCCAAAGCCTCAAAATGGGTGACCTGCCCCGGCGCATTGGGATCGTCGTATCTGCCCCGCGCAAGATCGATGGAATGTTTGAACCCACGAATATTGATGAAACCCATTCGGATGGTAAAGAAAAGTGCCCCAAGAACGAGCCAAATCACGATAAAAGGTATCGGTTTCGTCAGTGAATCGCCATTAGGGTGCAGCAAGGGGGTAGGTTCATCGTATTTAATTTCGGCCAAAAAATGAGCGCCCTGCTCTATGACATGTTCTGCATTTTCAAAATTATAGATGGCCTTACCTTCCTGGACTAGATACTTAAGCTCACCGTTGGCGGAAGCAATTACGGTTTCGTCCGAACCCTTATCGCTGGAAACCACAGCAATCTCATCACCCGACCTCACTCGCGTACCTTCAGGTTTCAACCATTTTTTGAGCATAAATTTGTCCTCAACGTTGGCCGACCATCCGGGGGTCGGGACCAACTTTACATCGGCATAGGCTATGGGGTCATATATGCCTATGGCTGCAAACGGATCCCAAAAAAGAACAGTTTCCAAAGCGGCCACTGCTGGGGTCATCACGCCATTGAACACCTCGGTCAGCGCTTTGGTCTCTACTGTATACTCTTTGGTAACGGAAGCTCCTTTTGCGTCTGTAACGGTTACCGAATAGGCCACTCCTTCGGTAAGACCAACGGCCTTGTTACTAGTTAGCGGGGTACTTTTGTTACTCCATTTATAAGTATAGGGCGGTGTTCCACCGAGCACCTGTACATCTATCGCGCCGTCGTTAATGAGTTCCGAAGGGTTCATTACCGCTTCGTTGACCCTAAGCTCTTGTTGTGCGTTAACCGCAAAAGCGAACAGCGTTAAGCATAAATAAAGATAGTTTTTCATAGGGTATACCATGTGTGGTTTTTGTGTAACAGTTATTAAATGTATGGGGTGAGCTTGTTAAAAAAAGCCCAATATCTTAAAAATAAGCAGAACAATCAAATAATACTTCCGAATTAAAAAAAGGTCATCCTTAAAAAATTCCCTCGAAACTAGTAACGAATTACTCGATATGGAACATCTCATGTAGTTTTCGTATCTGCTCGGGCCGTCCCAAAACGATTACTTTGCTTTTCGGCTGCAGCTGCAAATCGGCTTCTGGATTGATAATATAGTTACCATCAGGCTCTATATATCCTATAATGGTACAGCCCGTTTTTTTTCTCAGATCGAGGTCGCGCAGGGAGTTGCAATCGACCTGATCCCTAAACTCTTCGATGGCCACTTCTTCTAGGTTCGTGGTATTTTTACCTTCGGTACCGAGCTGGTCCATAAACGTGATCAAGTCGGGCATGACCACCAACGAAGCCATATGGTCGCCGCCGATTCGGTCGGGCATAATTACCTTATCGGCACCTGCTAACAACAATTTTTTATACGAAGTCACCAGAGAGGCCCTACTGATAATGAAAAGGCTTTTGTTCATTTGCCTTGCGGACAGCACCACGAAAAGATTCGTAGCATCATCGGGCATAGCGGCTATGAGGTAATGCGCACGCTCTATTCCCGCCTCGCTCAAAATCTCGTCTTCATTGGCATCGCCCTCTACGATAAGAAGGTCTTCCTCACCAAACTTTTCAATGACTTTCTTATCTCTTTCAATGACGACAAAAGGCTTTTTATAACTCGTTAAACGCTCGGCCGCCTGCATACCATTACGTCCGAAACCGCATACGATTACATGTTCGGACAACCTGTTTATTTTGTCTTTCACTTTTTTCTTTTTTAAAAGTTGTAGGGAGTTTCTGCTTAAGATGTATTCCGAAATCAATGAAATGGAAAAGGCGAATATGAAAACGCTCGAAATTATTAAAAATACGGTAAAAATTTTGCCCTCTTCACTTAAAGGCCCTACTTCCGAAAATCCGACGGTAGTAATCGTGATTGCGGTCATATACACGGCATCCATCCATGAAAAGTCGGTAATATATCGATATCCTAAAATGCCTATGGTCAGCACCAGTACGATCAACCCCAATGCGAGAAAGATTCTAGACCGAAAGATGTTCAATAGTTTCATAAGTCAAAAACCGAGGTGCGTTTGGTGTAGACCAAATCTTTGATACGCAGCCAAAAGGCTAAAAACAGATACAGGGCAAAGCCAAAACCGAGGGTTACGAATGTAAGGTAGATAAAAGAGGTGCGCACTACCCGGGCCCGGATTCCTAAACGTTCGGCAATACGTCGACAGACCTCAAAGCCGCGTTTTTGGAAATAATAGAGGAGTTGGTATAGTATGTTCATGTTTCAAGTTCAAGTGTCAAGCGCAAGTTCAAAAAAGTTTAGGAGTTTAGTGGTCTAATGGAGAAAAAGTTTAAGGGATTATGGGTTTATCGGTTTATGTAAAAATTGTTAGGACATTGATGTGTTAGAATTATAGAAGAACCTGGTGCTTCGTGCTTCGTGCTTCGTGCTTCGTGCTTCGTAAAATTAACCATTTCCCTGCAAAATTCGAGTCCCTACTGCGCACTGTAGGCATTTGTTCTGGGTACAGTATTCATTATATAATTGCAGGATAGCCTGACTGTCCTTGGCATTCTCGATAGCGATGCCGTGGTTTTTAAAGTTAAAGATAATACTGTTTTCTTCCCTTTTTATTTGGGATATAATTTGGATAATCTCGTCATTGGCCTCCTTACCCTGGTATTGTGCATAACAGAATTTCAGCGGCAAAAGGGTATTGATGATTAAAAGGTCGATAAAGCTTTTTGTGAGCCTTTTGATGCTTTTTTTGGATTTTTTTCCGAACGTAAAGTGGTCGTTCCAGTACGCACTTGCCGAAACATCGAATAGCTCATATAGCGTTTCTAGTTGGGATGCGTGTATTACCCTACTGAAGAGATTTTGACGTTTGGTATACAGGTTCGCCAACTGTGATAGCCGGATGGTGGGGAAGTTCGGGGGCCTTAGTTGGAAGAATTCCGGTTTTTGCACGCTTGCCTCTTCTAAAGCGAACTTATGCCTTTGATATATGTATTCTTTCTTTAGTCGGATGTAATACTCGTCCGGAATTTCTTCCGAATCCAAAATATGTGACATCCCGTAGAAAACACTTTCCAAGGCCAAGGTGTCGGATTGTAGTTTACGTACCGTCGAAAAATCCAAGGCCCGGGCCAAACTTAAAAAGGATGCCCCATTTATTTTCAAGCCGAAATTTTTAAGCAGCATTGCAAAAAGCACCTGTTCCCAATCGTTTTTAGAGCTTTCCAGTAGCTCGAAAACCCATTGGGACTTCCGTTCCAACCTTTCAAAATACAAACGTTCCAGCCAATTTTCGAAAAGAAAGGTATCTACGTGCGCAATATTTTTCTCACAATTGATAAATTGAACACCATTTTTATCGAATAGTTTTTGATAGGCTTCTAAAACCCTTTGCGGGATATAGTTTCGCAACTCAAGCGTAGAAATTTCGGAATTATCGCTACGGAAAACGGAAGCATCGTCTTCCCAGACGACGTGAAGGATTACGTTATTATAATTGGCATCCTGTTCATGATGGTGTGCATACCAATCTGAAGATTTTAGATGTATTTCGACATTGCCCGCCCATAGCTGTCCGTTGATGTTTACCTTGGCATTGAAAAAATCGGGACCCGCCAAATGGTTGTGCGTACCGGTATTGACGATACCAATAGGTTCGTTACGTGTTCCGAGCAGATCGTTCAACTGCAGCTTTTTGTATTTCCAGATGAAATGTAGCAGGTCTTCTTTCAAGAGTGTTTGGTGTTTGGTGCTCGGTGTTTGGTGTTTGGTGTTTGGTGTTTGGTGTTTTATTCTGCCTTCGTCAGATTCCAGGTTGTTTTGGGTTGCCTTGAACCTTGAACAGCTGCGAAGTAGCGATTGAAACTCAAATCATAATGGCTTAGGGTATAACTTGAAACTACTGCCAACTGCTACTGACAACCGCTACCGCCTACCCCTCAACAATCTCGCCTTCCCAGTTCATAAATCCGCCTTCCAAATTGTAGGCGTTTTTAAAGCCTACACTGTTCATAATGGCACAGGCCTGACCGCTGCGGTTTCCGCTTCGGCAATAGACATAGTAGTTTTTGCTTTTGTCGAGCTTTTCGACCTCGTTCAGAAAATCCTGCCCCAGATAAAAATCGATATTGGCGGCGTTGGGTATGTAGCCTTCCTCCAATTCTTCGGGCGCGCGCACGTCCAAAACAAAGGCATTATCATCCTTTTCTAATTGGTCTTCCCATTCTTGTTGTGATAGATTCATTTTGTATAGATGTTTGAATTTAGATATGGGACTAGCGATTTCCGGTGCTCGGCCCTAAATTTCAAATGTAACTTTTTTATCACAAACTGTCTAAATGAAGTTTAACAAAAAATTGGCTTGGTCCCGATACCGTACCTCGTAAAGACAACATATATTTGTATATACAATTATTGTTCGTGTATGGATGTAGAAAAAATCATTAAAACGGAAAAAGAAATTCCACTTAAAAGTAGAACGATTATCCATTTTATGTTGTTGTATGCTAAAATCAACGAAAAGATTTCCACTATGCTCAAACCCTTCGAGGTATCATTGCAACAGTTCAATGTATTACGCATTTTGAGGGGGCAGAACGGGAAAGCGGCTAATCTATCTACTTTGAACGAGCGCATGGTTACTAAAATGAGTAATACGACCCGGTTGGTCGACAAACTCTTACTAAAAGGGTATGTACACCGTCAAACATGCCCCACGAACCGCAGAAAAATCGAAATTACCATCACAGAGCTAGGCAATAGACAACTGGAGCAAATGGACCGGGCCATGAAAGATGCAGAGGATACTATATTACAAAACCTGTCCCACAAAGAATTGGAACAACTGAACGTTTTGTTCAATAAATTTTAAATAGAATCACTAATTAATAACTCCAATTCCCGTTGAATCGGGAATTACAAAAATTATCAACTTATGAAAAAAACAGCATTTAGTTTGGCATTGGCTATGGTTTTCGGAGTAGCAACCGCTACCGAACCCGTCGCTGACGAAAAGAAAGAAATAAATACCGATGCAAGTACGGTAACTTGGAAAGCCTATAAAGTTACTGGCTCTCACACCGGAACCCTTGAATTAGAAACGGGGTCGTTGATGTTCGACGGTGAAAAACTTACGGGTGGCGAATTTACGGTCGATATGTCCACTTTGGTCTCAACAGACCTTAAAGACGATCCAGAAAGCAAGGGAAAGTTGGAAGGGCACCTGAATTCTGAGGATTTTTTCCATACCGAAGAGCACGCTACGTCAAAACTAGTATTTACAAAAGTAAAGTCTACCGGAAAGAATTCGTATGAAGTTACAGGAGATCTTACTATTAAAGACATCACCAAACCGGTAGTTTTTGACGTATCCGTTTATGGAAGCAAGGCCACCGCAACCGTTAAAGTTGATCGAACCAACTATGATATCAAATACAATTCAGGTAACTTTTTCGAGAATCTAGGCGATAAAACAATCTACGACGAGTTTGATTTGGTCGTCGATTTGGAATTCTAGTAGTTCAATACATTGGAATTGATTTATAGGGACTGAAAAATTTTAGTCCCTATTTTTTTGCTCCATCGGCTTGTCATTTTAAAAATGATTTCTATATTTGGGCAATGATTCACAATAGCATACAAACTTGGTGGTGGAACAACTTTCGATACGCATCGTGAGCTGAGCATCATTGTAGTATAACTATATAGGGCCTGTCATCACGACAGGCCTTTATTATTTCATAGCTTTTGACATGACAAATTACAAACTTAAGACCAGTTATAAACGTATTCTTGCGGACACCATTACACCCGTAAGCGTTTACCTAAAGATAAGAGATCGCTTTCCCAACAGCATCCTTTTGGAAAGTAGCGATTATCACGCCAATGACAACAGCTTTTCATATATCTGTTGCAATCCTATTGCCTCGATCAAAATTGAGAACGAAACTATCGTACAACAGTTTCCCGATGGTACATCCGAAGAAATTACAATTAAAAGGGACACCGATGTGGTAAAAATCATCGACGCGTTCAGTCAGAGGTTCGAGACCGAAAACAAGGATTTTAAATTTATCGTAAACGGACTTTTCGGGTATATGGCCTATGATGCGGTACGATATTTTGAAGATGTGCGACTTCAAAAGAAAGAAAACAGCATTGCAATTCCCGATATTTACTACGCCGTCTATAAAAATGTAATCGCCATCGACCATTTCAAGAACGAGGCCTATATTTTTGCGCATTGTTTTGAGGCCGATGAAAATACGGTGGAAATCGAACGCATCTTAAATGTCCGCAATTTTGCTTCCTACAATTTTTCGATGAATGGTGCCGCCAATTCCAATTTAAAGGACGAAGAATACAAAGAACACGTACGATTGGCCAAAAAGCATTGCCAACGCGGCGATGTGTTTCAATTGGTGCTTTCAAGACGTTTTTCGCAAGATTTTAAGGGGGATGAATTTAACGTATATCGTGCCTTACGTTCGGTAAATCCTTCGCCATACCTTTTCTATTTCGATTATGGGGATTTTAAAATTTTCGGAAGTTCCCCGGAAGCCCAACTGGTAGTTAAGGATGGAATAGCAGAAATACATCCCATCGCCGGCACTTTTAAACGGACCGGCAACGATGAAAAGGATGCGATCTTAGCGAAACAACTCACCGAAGATGACAAGGAAAATAGCGAACACGTTATGCTGGTCGACCTCGCCCGAAACGATCTCAGCCGCAACGGTAGTATGGTAGAGGTTACCAACTACCGCGAAGTACAGTTCTTTTCACATGTCATCCATCTGGTATCGAAAGTGACGGGACGAATAAAAAAGGAAATCCCTACCCTTAAAGTAGTTGCGGACACCTTTCCAGCCGGAACCTTAAGCGGCGCTCCAAAACATAGGGCCATGCAGCTTATCGAACGATATGAAAAAACAAGCCGCGGCTATTACGGCGGCGCCATAGGATTTATGGATTTTAACGGCAATTTCAACCATGCCATTATGATACGGACCTTTGTGAGCAAAAATCATCAGCTGCACTATCAAGCAGGAGCAGGCTTGGTTGCCGCCTCGGATCCCGATGATGAATTAGAGGAAACCTATCACAAATTGGGTGCGCTGACCAAAGCTTTGAAGATTGCAGAGGGGATATGAAGTCCCCTCCCTAACCCTCACCCTAGGAGAGGGAACTTCTTTTCGATGCTTTTCAATTTTATCGAAGTGAAAAATCAAACAAGCATGATAATAGTTAGGGGTATTTTTAAATATAGAATTCGAAAATGAACAGAAATAAAGAAACTAAGAATCATAAGAACTCCCTCCCCCTACTTGCCTCCGACGAGCGCATGCGAGAGGAAGGCACAGGCTGGGGAGGGGACATTTTGGTCATCGACAACTACGACAGCTTTACCTACAACCTCGTTCATTATCTTGAAGACCTGGGCTGCGTGGTGACCGTAAAGCGAAACGATCGATTGACACTTGCAGAGGTAGATGTCTTTGATAAAATCGTACTATCCCCCGGACCCGGTATCCCCGATGAAGCCGGATTGCTAAAGGAAATCATTGCTACATATGCCCCGACAAAGAGCATCTTCGGGGTGTGCCTAGGCCAACAGGCCATCGGCGAAGTCTTTGGTGGAACCCTCATCAATTTAGATGAAGTCTATCACGGCATCGCTACCCAGATACAAATCATAAAAGAAGACCCTATTTTTGCGGGTCTACCAAAAGAAATCGAAGTAGGCAGATACCATTCATGGGTCGTGAATCCCGATTTACCGGAAAGTTTGGAGGCCACTTCGGTCGATGAAAACGGACAGGTGATGTCCCTTCGCCACAAAGAATACGACGTATGCGCGGTGCAATTTCATCCGGAGTCGGTGTTGACGCCCGATGGGAAAAAGATATTAGAGAACTGGTTAGGTAGTTAGAATTGGGTATCTAGTACTGAGTAACTGGTGAAGCAAACGACAAACGGGGTGCTGCATCACTTAAAAAAATATAAAAAGAACCATAAACCAAATACTCATCCTTTATGTCAGACTTAATACGAAGTACTCAATACCATTAAACTATGAAGGAAACTTTAAACAAACTCATAAACCACGACATCCTCTCAAAGTCGGATGCCAAGAAAATACTGGTCAATATGGCCAAAGGCGACTACAATACCAGTCAGATCGCAGCCTTTGTAACCGTTTATATGATGCGCAGCATAACCATCGAAGAACTTGAAGGCTTTCGTGATGCGTTGTTGGAATTGTGCTTGGCGGTGGACCTTTCCGAATACGACCCTATCGATCTCTGCGGTACGGGCGGTGATGGCAAAGACACTTTTAATATATCGACATTGGCATCTTTTGTGACCGCCGGGGCCGGGGTAAAGGTGACCAAACATGGTAATTATGGTGTTTCCAGTACCTGTGGAAGTAGCAATGTCATGGAATTTCTCGGCATAAAGTTCAGTAGCGAAAAAGATTTTTTGGAAAAATCGATTGACAAAGCAGGAATCTGCGTGCTGCACGCGCCCCTTTTTCATCCCGCCATGAAGAACGTAGCACCCATACGCCGCGATTTGGGGGTTAAAACCTTTTTCAATATGTTGGGGCCGATGGTCAATCCCGCCTTTCCAAAAAATCAAATGGTCGGCGTTTTCAACCTCGAATTGGCACGTATGTACGGATACCTCTATCAAAACACCGATAAAAAATTCACCGTGTTGCATGCCCTTGACGGTTACGACGAAATCTCCTTGACCGGAAACACGAAAACCATCTCAAACCATTCCGAAGGCATGTTGAAACCCGAAGATTTTGGCGTAAAAACCATCAAACAATCCGAAATTACCGGTGGTGATAGTATCGAAGCATCCGCCAAAATATTTTTAAGGGTGCTACAAGGCCAAGGCACCGAAGCACAGAACAATGTGGTCTGCGCCAATGCCGGTGTCGCGATTTCGACCGTCAAAAATTTGGGAGTGAAAGAAGGATTTGAGGAGGCGAAAGAGTCGCTTTTGAGCGGCAGGGGATTACAGGCTTTGGAAACATTGCAGGAGTTGAGCGTTTGACAACAATGCTTTCAAATGCGAGAAAAAATAGACCAAGTTGAATTAACACTTTGATATCTACCGAAAAAGTATTTATTAACTAAAAAGAACTCCCTCCCCCTCGGGGAGGGCTGAGGAGGGGATTATGAACATCTTAGATAGGATAGTAGCAGATAAACGCAAAGAAGTCGAATTAAAAAATTCGATAGTTCCAGTTTCACAACTAGAAAAATCGGTGCTGTTCGAGCGCCGGACCGTCTCTTTGGCCGATGCGCTCCGTAAAAGTAAAACGGGCATTATCGCCGAACACAAAAGACGATCGCCTTCAAAATCGGTAATCAACCAAGACTTGAACGTACAGGATGTTGCGCAAGGTTATGAAAATGCGGGCGTCTGCGGCATGTCCGTTTTGACGGACGGAAAATATTTTGGAGGTTCTTTAGATGATTTGCTTTTGGCACGCGCAGCCGTACAAATGCCGCTATTACGAAAGGAATTCATCATCGACGAATATCAAATCTTGGAGGCCAAGGCCTACGGTGCCGATATTATCCTTTTGATTGCCGCCATTTTGAACAAAGAAGAAATCAAACTTTTTTCTGAACTGGCAAAAAGCTTGCATCTTGATGTGCTGCTGGAAGTACACAACCAGGAAGAACTCCGTAAATCCATGATGCCCAGCCTCGATATGCTGGGTGTCAATAACCGGAACTTAAAGACCTTCGAGGTCAGCTTAGATACCAGTAAATCACTCTCAAAACTGATTCCCGATGACTTTGTCAAAGTTTCGGAAAGTGGCATTAGCAGTGTCGAGGCGATAAATGATTTGAAAGCTTACGGCTATCAGGGGTTTTTGATAGGAGAGAATTTTATGCGGACGAAAGATCCGGGTATGGCTGCTAGCGAATTCATTAGTAATTTAAGTTAAGGGAAAGTAACATGAAACTAAAAATCTGCGGAATGAAATTAAATACAGCGGAGGTAGCCGCACAGCAGCCCGATTACCTTGGCTTTATTTTCTGGGAACCTTCCAGCAGGTTTTTTGATGTCGAGATTCCAGAATTACCGGATCACATCCAAAAAGTAGGCGTTTTTGTTGATGCCTCGGTAGAAGAAATTATAAATAAAATAAAAAAGTACGATTTGCACGCTGTGCAATTGCATGGTGAAGAAAGTCCTGAATTTTGTGATGAGCTACAGCTTAGGTCAAACGTACGTGGGGTCAGATCGAGTACAGTCGATGTCAAGTCGAGCGCAGTCGAGACCTCCGACCCCTCGACTGCGATCGAGGTGACACCGTTCGAAATCATCAAAGTTTTTTCTATCAAGGATAATTTCGATTTCAGTCTCCTAAAACCCTACGAAGAAGTCTGCGACTATTACCTCTTCGACACCAAAGGCAAACTCCCAGGTGGAAACGGCTATGCCTTTGATTGGAGGGTACTTGAAAATTACCCTTCGACCAAACCCTATTTTTTGAGTGGGGGGATTGGGTTGGAAGATGTTGAGACTCTTAAAGAATTTATGAAAAGACCCGAAGCGAAATACGGTTATGCTATCGATGTGAATAGCCGATTTGAGGTTGAGCCGGGGTTGAAGGATGTGGAGGGATTAAAGGAATTTAGAAAACATTTATCAATATAAATTTAATATCATCAATACGATATTCCGTTGTTGTGCACAAGTAAAAAAATCAAATCCGGGAATTATGAATAAAGTATTTTTAACAATACTAACTACAATTTTACTATTCTATAGTTGCCAATCAACAGATAAGAATTCGATTTTAGAGAAAAACAAAGAAATTGTTTTGGAGTATCATAAAGTTTGGAGTGGAAACGAAATTGACAATTTAAATGATATACTAACTTCAGACTTTATTAATCATTATCTAACTAGTGAAAAATGGATAGGTATCGAAGATTCTAAAAAACTAATTTCGGACTGGAGAGCAATTTTTCCAGATTGGAAGGAAGAAATAGTTGATATTATTCAAGAAAAAGATAAAGTCGTAGCTCGCTATAAAGCGACAGCAACTCATACAAGAACATACGAAGGAATTGATTCGACAGGAGCTAAAATTGAAATATACGAGGTTTCTATTTATCGAATAAGTAATGGTAAAATAGCTGAACAATGGTGCTTTCCTGATGACTCATATATAAAAACACAAATTCTTAATTTTAAGAAATAGCAGAAATACCTGTGCACAACAATATATAAGAATGCATAGCTTCCTACCGTCAGCTACGACATCTTATACTGAGCCTTGGCATTCATCTAAAAACAATTTAAAATTTGATGTGCCTTTCAACATTTGAAAACAGAAAATCTGAATCGATAATAGATAGTAATCCTTGACTGTTCAAAACCTTTTTGGATTTTTAAGCTCACGAATTACAAGATGATGTATTTCTGCAAGAAGTAAAACGTACTATAAAAAACAATAAATATGCAACATCTCAATATTTTAGTATTGAACTACCGTGTAACACGCGTTAACTGCTGAATAATATGATAAAAGCAACTAGTGTAATTTTTGCACTAGTTCACTAGATAGGTAAAAAAGACTAAAAAAAGCTATGACATATCACGCAAACAATAAAGGCTACTACGGTGAATTCGGGGGCGCCTATATCCCAGAAATGCTCTACCCCAATTGTGAGGAGCTACGCCAGAACTATATCCGCATTATGGAAGAACCTTCCTTTAAAGAGGAGTTCGATCAGTTGCTAAAAGATTATGTAGGCCGCCCTACCCCGCTCTATTTCGCCAAACGACTGTCCGAAAAATATGGCACAAAGATTTATCTCAAGCGAGAAGACCTCTGCCATACCGGCGCCCACAAAGTGAACAACACCATCGGACAGATATTGATGGCGCAGCGACTGGGCAAAAACCGGATTATTGCCGAGACCGGTGCCGGACAACACGGTGTGGCCACGGCTACGGTCTGCGCCTTGATGGGTATCGAATGTATCGTTTATATGGGGGAAATCGATATCGCCCGACAGGCCCCCAACGTAGCGCGAATGAAAATGCTAGGTGCGGAAGTACGGCCGGCACTTTCTGGAAGCCGTACCTTGAAGGATGCTACCAACGAAGCAATCCGGGACTGGATTAATAATCCCGTAGATACGCATTATATCATCGGGTCGGTCGTAGGCCCTCATCCCTACCCTGATATGGTGGCACGCTTTCAGTCCGTTATCTCCGAGGAAATCAAATGGCAGTTGAAGGAAAAAGAGGGGCGTGAGCATCCCGATTACGTAGTTGCCTGTGTCGGCGGGGGCAGCAATGCCGCTGGCACCTATTACCATTATCTCGATAATCCCGATGTGGGTATCATCGCGGTGGAAGCGGCGGGAAAAGGAGTGAATTCCGGGGAAAGCGCCGCTACCTCGGCTCTTGGGAAGGTCGGTATCATTCACGGTAGTAAGACCCTATTGATGCAAACGTCAGATGGACAAATAACCGAACCCTATTCCATTTCGGCGGGACTCGACTACCCCGGCGTCGGCCCAATGCATGCCCATCTGTTCAAATCGGGCCGTGGGGAATTTATTTCGATCACCGACGACGAGGCCATGACCGCCGGATTGGAAATGGCGCAGTTGGAAGGTATCATTCCCGCCATTGAAACCTCACATGCCTTTGCAATTTTTGATCACAGGAAGTTTAAGCAAGATGATGTTGTGGTAGTCAACTTATCGGGACGCGGGGATAAGGATTTGGATACGTATATAGACTATTTTAAACTTTGAAAGACAATAGAATGAATCGCATTATAAATAAAATGGCTTCCAAAGGCAAACTTCTTTCCATCTACTTCACTGCAGGTTACCCGGATTTGAACGACACCCTAAAAATCATCCAAGACCTCGAGAAAAACGGGGTAGATATGATCGAAATCGGATTGCCCTTTAGCGACCCCCTCGCCGATGGGCCTACCATACAGCAAAGCTCGACCGCGGCGTTAAAAAACGGAATGACCACGGAAATCCTTTTTAATCAGTTAAGGGATATCCGCAAATCGGTTTCGATTCCGCTTCTCATTATGGGGTATTTCAACCCTATGCTGCAGTACGGTGTGGAGGCCTTTTGCAAAAAATGTCGGGAAATCGGTATAGACGGACTCATCATTCCCGATTTGCCGGTCGATGTGTACCATGAGGAATATCGGGATATTTTTGAGAAATACGGACTCATAAATGTTTTCCTGATTACACCGCAGACCTCTGAAGAGCGTATCCGGTTTATCGATAAGGTCTCGAAGGGGTTTATTTACATGGTCAGTTCAGCCAGCGTTACGGGTTCGGGCAAGGGGTTCGGCAATGTACAGACCGATTATTTTAAACGGATTTCAACCATGCAACTCTCCAATCCGCAAATCGTAGGCTTCGGCATCAAAGATTCCGAAACTTTTGCTCAAGCTACCAAAACTGCTAAGGGGGCGATTATTGGTTCGGCATTTATCAAGCACTTAACCGAGAATGGAGTCAATTCCGTTTCCGATTTTATACACACTATACGTTAAATATAAGGCTCGCCTTTTTGAAGTACCTGATGTTATTAGCCTTCGTTCTTTGGGTTTACGATTTCTTGGCCCGATGGTAGCATCGCAATACCGGTTTTATACCAATCTGAAAGTAAATTGAATGAGAAAGAATATCAACATGGCAAGTCACCTCTACAAATGAAAAATATAATCAACGATTGGAAAATCGTCATCCTACTTTGTCTGATATTGGGCTTGGCTCCGTTCTTTCCAGAACCCCATATTTGGGGTAAGATCAAATGGATTTCGGGAGGAGCTAAAGGCATGAAATTTCAAGATTGGTTTGATGTTCTCTTTCACGGATTTCCCTTTTTATTATTAGTACGGCTTTTTATATTGAAATTCAGTAAAAACCGTTCGCTATAGTACGAAAGCCATAAACCGTAAACTAGTGTTGTTAAGCCGAATTCCGACTAGCATTAATATTCCCATAGAGCGATCGGGTTACAATTTTCTCATACTCCGCTTTGAAGCCTGCATTTTGCCCAATCTTCTGAAGGGCATATTGCTGAATGGCCAACAAGGGCAAAACGATATTTTCCCGAATCTTTACTGATTCCCGCGAAACACCCTCGTTCTGCATCAGAATATCGAATCCGCTTATAAGCAACAGCATTTCTTTAGATAGCTCGTACTCCCTATGCAAGATTTGCCAGAAATCCCCGTACTCCGGATCTTCTTTCATATAACTGGTAAGTTCGAAATAGCATTTGGTCAATGACATCATACTGTTCAGCATCAAGGCCTTGAAAAAAGGTACTTCGGTGAACAGGGCTTTGACCTCTTTGATTCTTCCGTCGTCTTTCAGGGTCTTTATCGCCGTACCGATTCCGAAATAACCGGGCACGTTCTGTTTTAATTGGCTCCAGGAGCCAACAAAAGATATGGCACGGAGATCGGTCAGTTCCAGCTTGGCCTTATTGCCACGTTTACCGGGCCTACTGCCGATATTCGCTTTGGTATAGTACTTCAAAGTACTTTTATTTTCCAAATACGGAATGAACATTTCGTGCTGCTTTAAAGCATCGTATTTGGCAAAACTCAGTTCGGAAAGTTCTTCCATCAACTTCCTGGAATCCTTTGAAATCACGTTTTCCTTTCCGAACAGGTTGTTCGAAAGGCCGGCGGTGAGCAATTGCTCCGAGTTGTGCATGAACTGCTCTTTAGTACCATAAGTACTTGTAATCGTCTGGCCTTGAATCGTCAGCTGGATTTCATGGTTGGCGACATCCTTGGTCTGTGCGGCGTAGAAACGGTGGGTCTTTCCGCCACCACGTGCCGGCGGGCCGCCACGGCCGTCGAAAAATACGGCTTTGATACCGTTCTTTTTACAGACCTTCGAAAGGGTTTCCTTGGTTTTTAAAATAGACCAGTTGGCCTTAAGATAGCCTCCATCCTTGGTGCCATCGGAAAAACCGAGCATAATAGTCTGCACATTATTGCGGCGTTGGAGATGTGCCCGGTATTCCGGCATTTCGAATAGGGCTTTCATGGTCGCCTCCGCCCCAGCCATTCCGTTCATGGTTTCGAACAGGGGAACGATATCAAAGGTAATTTTATCGGCCTCCCATCCGCACCATCGGAACAATGCATATACGAAAAGTACGGAGAAGATATCCTCTGAATTACTGATGATGTAGCGATTGCATCCTTCCTCGCCGTTCTTGTTCTGAATCTCCTTTAGCTGTGAAATATTGATCAGTGTATCCTTAACAATATCCTCAGAAAAATCAGCTTCATCCGCCTTCAGATTTTTATGCAGTAAAATATCGACCAATTCGTTCTTATCAAGCTCGTCAAGGGTATCCTTAATACTATCATTTTGTTTCAAGATGCTTTCCACCACCAGAATATGTTTGCTCTGATCTTGACGGATATCCAAAGTAGCGAAATGCGTTTTGAAAATCCTGACCTTATCGATAAGTTGGTCAAGATCCTTGAGATAGAGGGCATGGTATTTTTCGGTAAGCGTTTGGCGTATCGTCTCCAACGGCCCGATCAGGTTCTGGTAATCGACCGTTCTATCCCTATTGAACATGGCCACGTAAAGGCTGTCCCGTAACTTGTTCAACGGTTCTTGCACCGCTTTAAAGGTCAGCTTTTTTCGGAGCTCCTTTAGTTCGTTATAATAACATTTCATCAAGGTAACACGCAGCTCATCGGCCACTTCTTTAGTAATATCAGCGGTTACGAAAGGGTTTCCGTCGCGGTCTCCTTCGGGCCAAAAACCAAGCTTCATAATATTATAATTGTTGAAATTGGCATTGGGCACGTGACCTTTTATGTATTCAAAGAGATGGCCAACGGCATCGTAGTACACGTGACGTAGCATATAAATGATATTTTTCGCCTCATCGAGCGGGGTAGGTTTTGTAGCATTGATCAACGAGGTAAGCCCTAGTTGTTGTAAGGTCAGGTCGATGTCGTTGATGCGGTCATCTAAAATCAGGGAGCGTAGTTCAGCGATAATGTCAAGCACCTCGGGCGTATAGAACTGGGTAGGGTGCGCGGTAAAAACGATACGGGCACTGAAAGTAGAGAGTTGTTCGGCCAGCTTGTCCCAATCTTTGTTCTTATCCACAAATTGGAAATAGTCTTTGATAGACAGCGAGCTACTATGTTCTTGCAGTTTGGGAAAAGCGGCATCTTCAACGCTATCATATAGCACAACTTGACGTTCAACATATTGAATGATACGGAACATAAAATCGATCTGATCCTTCTCATCGGTGATATCTGCATAGATCTTGAAAAAAGTGTCCAAAATTTCTTGGGGATGTTTCCCTGATTTCAGTCCCTTTTCGCATTGTTCAAAAAGTAAGGGAATAAGCATACCCACATTTTCGATATTTCGGTACGGCAAGTTTAAAAATAAACTGTTATAAACATTGAATTTGTTGGTGACCGTTTTTTTGAAGGTTTCGAGTCTTTCTGTTTGGTGCATATATGGGTAATTTCTTTTAGTTATGAGGATGTAATTCAGTGTATAAATATCGGGATAAATGCCTTTCGGAAGGAACGATTTAATCCCAAATAACAAAATAATGTACCTACACCACAAAAACAACAGGTTTCACAACAAAAATTTCAATGAATCGGGATGCCTAGGTACTTTTACCATGTATTAAAAACGAAATAAAATTTTTCATTTTCATATAGTGTTCTCGTAAAAGAGCCTTGTCCTAACCGGTCGGGCTCTTTTTAGTTAGTAGGGAGTATTTGTTATTCCCACCCCTCGGCTGCGCTCGGCATAAACTCCGGCGGGAATCTCAGGATAATCGTGTTGGGATTCCCAGCAACATGAGGGTAGGAATCACGGCGTGTTGTATTCGAGAGTAGAAGATAATCTGATAAAGCCCTCAAAAAAACGGCGCATACTGCAGCACCCTAAAATCCACGGTATTAAAATCGGGAATCACATCCTTCATTTTTTTATAGGATGCCAAGCTGCCGACCGCCCTATTGGCTGCTCCAGAGGGAGCTGTTAGCGATACGGTTTTAATGACCCGGTCGTTTTCCGAAGGAAGTACAAAACGATGTATCCGGGGAACTTCGCTTGAAACCGTTTGCAATTGCAATCCATAATCCTTCAGATGTTTCCGGAAAAAATATTCGGGACCGTTTTTACTATTGCCGCCGGTGAACAAAAGCGTGTCGACATTGGGATAGGTTTGTAATATCCGCACCAAATCCCTGAGTTGTATGTTTTGCATGCCAAGGTCCGATGCATCGACTCTTTCCCTTACGGCACCTTCAACGATATCGCAAATACCGATACGCCTTTTGAAAAGAAAATGTTTACGCTGTTCGATAGCTTCACGAGTCGTTTCATACACCAGTCCCAAATCAAAGATCCGGTCTAAAATCGGCCATAGCTGTCCATCGCGACTTCCATAGCAAAAATCGACATCGCCCTTTTTCATCTCACGAGATGTAAACCGCGGTGGCGGAAGTGTGCCAACAATTAGTTTGGTGGCCTCTGGAAAAAGAAAGGGCGGATATGGATGTGTATGCAGAAACAATCGGGTTTAGTTTTAAAAATGTAAGGTTCAATGTTCAATATAGTTTTTACCCTGAATCAACCTACAAATCGATTCAACCTACAAAGTAATTTTAAACTTTGAACCATTTACTTAATTTTGAGATTGTGATTGGACATGAACCTGTTCGTCTATTTCAGCACCAGCACCAAATCGTCGGCATTGACCAGTGAACCACCCTCCAGTTGAATTTTCTCGACCATGCCTTCGGCATTGGCGGTTACTGTGGTCTCCATTTTCATGGCTTCTATAATAAACAGGGGTTGGTTACGTTTGACTTCCTGCCCTTTTTTGACCAGAACGGTGGATAGTAAACCCTGTAAGGGGGCACCGACTTGTTTCGGGTCATCAGCTTCCGCTTTTACATTTGTTATTTTTTCGACCTTGACCGACCGGTCCTTGATCATCACGTTTCGCAATTGCCCGTTTATCTTAAAAAAAATGCTTACGTTACCGGCATCATCGGGCTGGCCCCTAAGCATTAAAGATATCAATACGTTTTTTCCCTTGTCCAATTCGACCATGATCTCTTCGCCAATATCCATTCCATAAAAGAAATTTTTGGTGGGGATATTGACCACATTACCGAAATTCAAGTGGTTATTATACGCATCGCTAAACACTTTCGGATAGAGCCTATAAGACAAAAAATCGGTCATTTCAAGCTCTCGGCCCATCCCCTTCTTGAACTTTCTTTTAAAGGCCTTGAATTCCTTCTCAAAGTCGATGGCTTCTAAATGGGCGTTCGGACGGTCGGTGTAGGGCTTCTCGTCTTTCAAGACGATTTTCTGCAACTTTTTCGGAAAACCACCAACGGGCTGGCCCAAGTCGCCCCTAAAAAAGCTCTTTACAGATTCCGGAAAAGAGATATCGGCGCCTTTTTCCATCACATCTTCCACGGTCAAATCGTTACTGACCATATATTGTGCCATGTCACCGACCACTTTTGAACTGGGCGTCACCTTTATGATATCGCCGAACATAGCGTTGACCTTGGCGTACATTTTGGTCACTTGGGTAAACCGGTCTTCGAGACCCAAGGCGATAGCTTGCCCTTTCAGGTTGGAATATTGACCCCCGGGAATTTCGTGATTATACACCTCGCCTGTTCCCGATTTCAGTCCGGATTCAAAGGTGTAATAATAATTTCGGATGGTTTCCCAATAGTTGGAATACTCGGCCAGCTTTTCGGTATCCATAGCGTTTTCCCGTTCGTGGAAACGCAGCATCTCCACCACGGAATTGAAATTGGGCTGGGAGGTGAGTCCCGATAATCCACCCAAAGCTACATCGATGACATCAACTCCCGCTTCAACGGCTTTTAAGTAGGTTGCTGCTTGGATAGAAGAGGTATCGTGGGTATGTAAATGGATGGGGATATTGATTTCCGATTTCAAGGTGGTTATAAGTTCATACG
>JAGXIC010000099.1 GCA_024635875.1 Pricia sp. | reverse complement strand
GGTATACCGTGATTAGCGACACTTCGCAAACGTCCTCCCTTGTGGCAGGCGGACTTTACAACCCTGTCATCCTAAAACGCTTTACTTTGGCTTGGAAGGCCAAAGAACAGTTGGATATAGCCATTCCATTCTATACCTCTGTTGAGAAAAAACTGGGTGTCAAACTGAACCATCCGCTTCCGGTCTACCGTCGTTTCGCTTCCATTGAAGAACAGAATCTCTGGTTCGAGGCTTCCGATAAAAAGGGGTTGTCCGAATTTTTACTTACAAAAATCCATCCAAATAAAAATTCGAACATCGATGCGCCTTTTGGGTACGGAGAAGTGTTGGGTACCGGGCGGATTGACACCAAACTCTTGGTATCGGCTTATACAAAGTACCTCCGAAAAAAGGAAATATTTTTAGGGGAACGGTTTGATTATGAGGTATTGCAAATCGAAAAAGACCACATTAGGTACCAGTCACACCAAGCCCGACGGATTGTTTTCGCTGAAGGTTTCGGAATGAAGCGGAATCCCTTTTTTAACTATTTGCCGATGCAAGGGAGCAAGGGGGAATATTTGTTTATTAAAGCACCGGACCTTAAAGTGGATAAGGCCATCAAATCTTCGATTTTCTGTATTCCCGAAGGTGACGACGTGTATAGAATTGGTGCAAATTACGCGCGGGGAGATAAAACCAATGAACCTACGCATCTGGCTAAAAGCGAATTACTGAAAAAATGGAATAGTTTTGTTCGTTGTGACTATGAGGTAATCGATCATGTTGCGGGGGTTCGACCTACGGTCAACGATAGAAAACCTTTGCTCGGGCAACATCCTAAACATCATTCGATGTATGTATTGAACGGATTTGGGTCTCGGGGAGTGATGACCGCACCCTATGTCTCGGAACGACTTTACAACAGCATTTCAGAGGATTATTCTTTGGATGGGGAACTCAATATTTCCAGATTTACCGGGAAGTATTTCCAGAATTGATTTTTTTCGCCCCGACATCATACTTTACAAACATATTGATCCAAATATTCCGCGACAGGCGGATGATGACAGGCATAAATACCACCAAGGTAACGATGATGGCTATAAAAGTATTGATCAGTCCGGTGCCTATGAACAAAAAAGCGATAACAAAGGCGGCCACGGAAAAGGCGACCCCAAGGCCATAACTCACGTACATCGCCCCGAAGAAAAAAGAAGGTTCTATCTTGTATTTCAGTCCACAATGCGAGCAGCGTTCGTGCATCTTGAACAAGCGGCCCAAGTGGTAGGGGTTGTTTTCAACATACATACTTTCTTGTCGACATCTGGGGCAGTTTCCGGTAAAAATACTATAGAGCTTATTCCCTTTCTTGAACATTATGGGTTATTTTTTGCAAAGGTAACTTTTTGACTAGGTTTGAATGTTATTAGAAATACAAAAAAGGAGTTTATAAGTTTATTGTTTATGATTTTATTTTTAGGAAGGTTAAGTGCGGACGGGAGTTTAAACGAAAAACCTACCTTTGCAAACTATTTATGCAAATGGTCGAAATGTGACGGTCATCCTTCGGCTTTATAAATGCCTAAACCCATAAACCTGCCCTGCCGTCAGGCAGGCCTTTTTTGAACTTGATACTTGAACTTGCGCTTGAACTTTAGACTATGCTGAACGTCCACAATCTTTCCGTCTCTTTTGGCGGCGAATATCTTTTTGAAGAAATCTCTTTCCGCTTGAACGCGGGCGATCGCGTCGGTCTTATCGGTAAGAACGGGGCGGGAAAATCGACCTTGTTAAAATTATTGACGAAAGATATGCCACTGGATACAGGAACCATCGCCATGGAAAAAGGTATCAAGATCGGCTTTCTACGACAGGATATCGATTTCGAGCAGGGCCGAACGGTCTTGGAGGAAGCGTATCAAGCTTTTGAGGAAATCAAGACGCTGGAATCACAACTGGAGCAAATCAATCACCAGCTCGCCGAACGCACCGATTACGAGAGTGAGGGCTACAACCAACTGATGGTCGACTTGGGCGATATCACCCACCACTATGAGATTATAGGTGGCTACAACTATCAGGGCGAGACCGAAAAAATAGTATTGGGACTAGGTTTTAACCGGGAAGACTTCGACAAAAAGACCGATACCTTTTCCGGAGGTTGGCGTATGCGCATCGAACTGGCCAAACTGTTGTTACAAAGTAACGATGTGCTGCTGTTGGATGAACCCACCAACCACTTGGATATCGAATCGATACTTTGGCTAGAGCAGTTCTTGAACAATTATGCAGGTGCCGTGGTCATCGTATCGCACGATAAGATGTTTTTGGACAATGTGACCAACCGCACCATAGAAATATCCCTGGGACGTATTTATGACTACAACAAACCCTATTCGAAATTCCTGAAACTCCGGGGAGAAATCAAGGAGCAGCAATTGAACGCCCAAAAGAACCAGGAAAAGGAGATACAGCAGGCCGAACGCCTCATCGAAAAGTTCAGGGCCAAATCGACCAAGGCCTCCATGGCGCAATCCTTAATCAAAAAGCTGGACAAGATGGAGCGTATCGAGGTCGACCAAGACGATAATGCAGTAATGAACCTTCGCTTTCCCGTTTCGATTACGCCGGGTAAAGTGGTGGCCGAAATGGAACAACTTTCTAAAAGTTACGGGGAGAAAGAGGTCTTGAAGAACATTAACCTACTCCTCGAACGCGACAGCAAAACCGCTTTTGTAGGGCAAAACGGACAAGGTAAGTCCACTTTGGCCAAAATCATGGTCGATGAGCTCGATCATACCGGGAAAATGAAACTGGGCCACAACGTACAGATCGGTTATTTCGCCCAGAACCAAGCGGAATATCTCGATGGCAACAAAACGATTCTCGATACCATGACCGATGCCGCAAACGAAAAGAACCGTAGCCGGGTAAGGGATATTTTGGGTAGCTTTCTGTTCAGTGGTGACGATGTAGATAAATATGTGAAAGTGCTTTCGGGTGGGGAGCGCAACCGATTGGCACTGGCCAAGATGTTATTACAGCCGTTCAACGTGCTCGTCATGGATGAACCGACGAACCACTTGGATATCCAATCCAAAAATGTGCTGAAACAAGCCTTAAGGAATTTCGACGGTACCTTGATCGTAGTTTCTCATGATAGGGATTTCCTTCAAGGCCTTACTGATAAAGTCTACGAATTTAAGGATAAGAGGATAAAGGAATATCTCGGGGATATCAATTACTACCTCGACCAACGGAAAGCCGCTGATTTTAGGGCCATCGAGAAGAAACAGGACGAAGTTCGGAGCAAAACGGTAAAAAAGGATAGTTCGAACGATTACGAGGCCCAAAAAAAGCTAAAATCCCTTAAGAACAAACTCAGTGGGGTAGAGAGCGAGGTGTCACAACTGGAGAAGAAAATCGCCGAAATCGACCATGACCTACTGATGGACTATGATGCCACGATTGCTAAACCCGACTTTTTCGATACCTACCAAAAAAAGAAAAAGGATCTCGAAAACCTTATGCAAAAGTGGGAAGAACTCACGGAAAAGCTCGAAAAAATTGAATCTTGAACTACATGTTATTCCCTTCTTACAGCACTTTGTCTGGATTTCACAACATACCGGAACACTTAGTCGATAAATTTTGGTTTTCATCCATACTTAGCGTTAATTTGTAGGGTAATTCTTGTGAATTTAATCTAAACCTTAGTGTTAACAATCCATAGCCTGTATGAAGAACCTTCTACTAACTCTCGTCTTATTCGTTACCGCCACATCATCAGTTTTTGCCGGTATTCCAAACAAGGAAAGGAAGGCCTTGGTCGATTTATACCAGATGACCAATGGTGAAAAATGGACGAATACTTGGGATATGACTACCGACGTTACCGAATGGCACGGCGTAAAGATTGCCAACGGCCATGTCGTTGAGATCAATCTGTTCAGAAACAATCTTGTAGGCACAATTCCCCAAAGCATTTCAAGCCTTAAAAATCTGGTATCGCTCAATCTAGCGTTTAATTTTCTTACCGGTGAACTCCCGGCAACTATTGCAGACCTGTCCCGTTTAAAAGTTTTGAAGTTGGAAATGAATCGTATTAAAGGGTCTCTTCCCGAAGGCCTCGGTAACCTGAAGGATTTGGAAGAATTGAGTGCTTTCAATAATTTTCTGACAGGTAGTATTCCAGAAAGTATAGGGGAAATGAGCAAGCTGAAAATTCTTAATCTCAGCAGTAATGCCTTTAAAGGCAGTCTGCCAGAATCATTGGGAAGCCTTACCGAACTTGAAGTGCTGGGTCTTTTCGAGAACAACATCGAAGGTGTCATTCCGCACGAAATAGGTAATTTGGGCAATCTTAAGGAATTGGTGCTGGCCAACAATCAAATCGGGGGCGAGGTACCGTTCGAGGTCACCCAATTGGCCAACCTTCAAATTTTTCAGATACAGAATAATAAATTCGAATCGTTCAACAATCTGCGTTACGTTAACAAGGATCAATTTTTGGTGTTTGACTTTGACAAGGGCAATACTACCAAAGGTTTTAAGGATATCGATTTTAGTAAAACACGAATGGCGGATACCGAATTCGAAGAAAGTGGTCAGAAAGTCGATAAATGACACATATATAGGTCAGTATTTTTCAAAGGGATGCCGTACGGCATCCCTTTTTTCATGAAAGTCCACGAAGGTTCTACCCACAATTTTTCCTTAATGATTTCATTCCGCTCCTTTAGGAAATAATCCCACTTGCCATTTTTAAAATAAAAATATGGAAGAAATCCAAATAAATTATCATAAAATTTAAAAAAATTCGTTAAATGACAATAGTCCCCGTTAAAAATAGCGATGAACGGAAAAAAGAACTAGATGATTACAACTTAAAATCAGAAAATAACCCAAAACCTAAATCTTTATAACCATGACCTACAAACTACTTTCCTTGACCTTTGCGTTTTTGCTATGTATTCAAACTACGGTAATGGCACAGGTATCTGAAACCGAGAAATCAACCTTGATCGATTTCTATCACGCCACCGAAGGAAATTCTTGGACCACAAAGTGGGATTTAAAAGCGCCCGTCTCCAACTGGTACGGTGTTGAGATTATCGACAACCACGTTGTGGGCTTGATCTTATATGAAAACAATTTGGTTGGCGTAATACCCCCAAGTATAAAGGCTCTTAAAAGACTGGAAGTCCTCGATCTGGCCTTGAACACGCTACAGGGCGAATTGCCCGCCGAAGTGGCAGCGCTCTCGCAATTAAAGGTATTGCGATTGGAAATGAACGGCATTACCGGCAGACTGCCCGAAAATTTCTCGGCAATGGTCAATTTGGAAGAGCTTGTGGCATTTGAAAACAACCTTGAAGGTGGTATTCCCGAAACAATTGCCAAAGCGGGGAAGCTTAGAATTTTAAATCTTTCACACAACCAACTTACAGGAAAATTGCCGACGAGCATTGCCAATCTGACCCAGTTGAAGAAACTCGATTTGAGCGATAATTTACTCGAAGGCCAAATAAGCTTTAGTTTCGGGCGTATGCAAGAACTTACGGAATTGTCGTTGGCAT
Organism: Pricia sp.; assembly: GCA_024635875.1. Classification (GTDB taxonomy): domain Bacteria; phylum Bacteroidota; class Bacteroidia; order Flavobacteriales; family Flavobacteriaceae; genus Pricia. The sequence goes on along the minus strand of JAGXIC010000099.1, from coordinate 17,860 downwards.
CCAACAACTTTACCGGAATCGTTCCTATGGGTGTCGCTACTTTGACCGAATTGCAGACCCTTCAACTTCAAGGCAACAGTTTTAGTTCATTTGAAACGCTTCAAAATATGAAAAGCGCCTATATCGATGATTTCGAAACCGACGATCTGAATTTAAACCTGAAACACAAAAAAATGTTCGATGGCGGATATCGAATGGCCAGCACGAAATTTGAAGATGGTAACGATAGATAATGCTTTAAATCTCCAATTAATATTTAAAAGGGATGCAATTTTGTGTCCCTTTTTTTATACTATTCTCCTAAGTCATCTTATTTAAGATAGATTTAACTAAGGTCACTTAAACTTATGAATAATTTTGGTATCCCAAGCTCAGGCATCTAAATTCTTTTTGAGTTTGCCAACCAACGCTGCGTCTCATGAATCTTAGAAAAATCATTTTATCCATTGTAGGGGTACTGCTTATTGTTCTTGCCTTTTTTTTTGCCGGTAAAATCATTGATAATAAAAAGAGCATGAAACCCAGTGCCCAAAAAGTGGTGAAGACCGTGTTTACTGAGGTAGTGAAGAATGGTACGGTTCCCATTGTAGTGCCTGCCAACGGCAATCTGAACGCCAAAAAGGGTCGAACTGTATGCCGAGGTACAAGGTGTTTTTACCGTGGGCAATACCCTCTTCAAGACGGGCACGCGGTATAGAAAAGGCGAAACGATAATCCGGATCAACGCCTCTGAATATACCGCAAGTGTACAATCGGCCAAAAGTAACCTCTACAATGAACTGACCTCGATTATGCCGGATCTACGATTGGATTATCCAGATATTTATCCCAAATGGCAAAAATACCTCAGCAGTTATGATTTGGACAAATCTACGCCCGAGCTGCCTGAAATGACGGATGAAAAAGAGAAGTTCTTTATTTCTGGAAGGGGTATATTGGGCAGTTATTACAATGTCAAGAACCTGGAACAACGTTTATCAAAATACCGTATTTCTGCACCTTTTGACGGCGTACTTACCGAAGCTCTGGTGACCGAAGGCACACTAGTTAGATCGGGACAAAAACTGGGGGAATTTATCAATACTGAGGTCTATGAGCTCGAAGTGGCGGTGAGCAAGGCCTTCAGCGATCTATTGAAGGTAGGTGAAAAGGTAGCATTGAGCAATTTGACCAAGACCAAGACCTACGAAGGTACCGTGGCCCGAATTAATGGCCGGGTCGATCAAGCATCACAGACCATAAAAGCTTTCATCGAGGTCAACGACAACACTTTGAGGGAAGGTATGTACCTTGAGGCCAATCTCGATGCCCGGGAAGAGCCCGATGCCATAGAAATCGATAGAAACCTATTGCAGGAGAACAACCAGATCTTTGTCGTTCGGGATAGTATTTTAGACCTTATCGATGTAAAGCCGGTCTACTTTTCCGATAAGCGGGTGGTGCTGAAAGAAGTGCCAGACGGTACGGTCATCATGGCCAAACCCTTGTTGGGCGCCTATACCGGAATGGCCGTCAAGATCTTTGAAGATACTACCACAAAAACGGAAGGCTAATGCGCAAGTTAATAGAGTATTTTATACGATACCATGTGGCGGTAAACGTCATTATCATTGCTTTTGCAGTTTTTGGCATCGTTGGTGCGAAGTCTTTGAAGTCCTCCTTTTTTCCGCTGACAGATTCGAAAAATATTCTGATAAGTATCGCGTACCCGGGGGCTTCTCCCCAAGAGGTCGAAGAAGGTATCGTATTAAAGATCGAAGATAACCTCAAGGGCCTCGAAGGTGTCGATAGGGTGACCTCGACTTCGCGGGAGAACAGCGGTACCATCAATGTAGAAATCGAAAAAGGCCGCGATATCGATTTTATGCTGCTCGAGGTGAAGAATGCCGTCGATAGGGTGCCCACCTTCCCGACGGGTATGGAACCATTGATTGTTTCAAAGCTTGAAGCGGTGCGGGAGACCATTAGTTTTGCGATCAGCGGCGAGAATATTCCCTTGGTCACCTTAAAACAGATCGGTAGAACGATTGAAAACGATATACGGGCCATTGAAGGGATATCGCAGATTGAGATTTCGGGCTATCCTCAAGAAGAAATAGAGATTGCGGTCAACGAGAACAATCTTTTGGCCTATAACATGACCTTCGAAGAGGTTGCGAGTGCCGTGGCCAATGCCAATATTTTAGTGACCGGGGGTAATATCAAGACCGATACCGAAGAATATCTGATCAGGGCGAACAATAGGTCCTACTACGGTAATGAACTATCGAATATTATTATCCGTGCCGATGCCTCGGGCCAAACGGTGCGCTTGAAAGACGTGGCCATACTGCGGGATCGATTTTCGGAAACGCCGGAGGCCGCTTATTTCGACGGGAATTTATCGGTGAGGACTACGATTACCAGCACTAATACGGAAGATTTGATCACTTCTGCCGATAAGATCAAGGAATATATTACAGAGTTCAACCAAAAGTATGACAATGTCAAATTAAGCATTGTGCGCGACCTTTCGGAAACGCTCAATGGAAGGACTCAACTTTTGATCAATAACGCATGGCAGGGAATGTTGCTCGTTCTGATTTTCCTCTCCCTTTTTCTCAATACAAGGTTGGCTTTTTGGGTGGCCTTTGGTCTTCCTGTTGCCTTTTTGGGAATGTTTATTTTTGCAGGATTTTTCGATGTGACCATCAATGTGCTATCCCTGTTTGGGATGATTATCGTCATCGGAATTCTGGTCGATGACGGTATCGTTATCGCAGAAAATATCTATCAGCACTACGAAAAGGGAAAGTCTCCCGTTCAGGCTGCCGTCGATGGCACTTTAGAAGTTTTGCCCCCTATAATCTCCGCCATTATTACTACGATTTTGGCTTTTTCCATTTTTCTTTTCTTGGATAGTCGGATAGGCGAATTTTTCGGGGAGGTTTCTGTCATCGTAATATTGACCTTGGCTGTATCGTTGATCGAGGCGCTGATCATTCTTCCTGCACATTTGGCCCACTCGAAAGCCTTGCAACCCTTGGATGACAAACCAAAGTCCAAATTGGGGCAGGCCTTTGCAAAATTGCGGATAATCAACGATATGGGCGACCGCTTTATGAGGTGGATGCGCGACACCTTGTATACGCCACTGCTTCGATTTGCCCTAAGCTACAAATTGCTGGTGTTCGGTATTTTCGTCATGGCGTTCATTCTCACCTTTGGGTTTATAGGAGGAGGTGTCGTTCGCACCGCCTTTTTTCCGCAGATTGCCAGTGACCAGGTGCAGATCGAGCTTTTGATGCCCAACGGTACCAACGAAAAAGTGACCGATTCCATTATTTCATTGGTGGAAGAGAAAGCGATTATCGTCAACCAAGAACTTACCGAGAAATATTTAAAAGGTACGGACAAGATTCTTTTTGAAAATATGATCAAAGAGGTCGGTCCGGGCTCGTCTACGGCAACCCTGTCCATCAATTTATTGCCCGGAGAAGAGCGCCCTGATGAAATTGCGGCCAACATGGTAACCGATAGGTTACAGGAGCTTGTTGGGCCTGTGGTCGGTGTCGAAAGTCTTATCTATGGTTCGGGAGGTAATTTTGGGGGCTCTCCGGTTTCCGTATCCCTATTGGGGAATAATATCGACGAGTTAAAAGCGGCCAAGTCCGAACTCAAGGCCATACTCGAAAGCAATTCGTCCCTTAAGGATATTGCGGATACCGATCCGGCGGGTATTAAAGAAATAAGGCTCAACCTTAAGGAAAATGCCTATTTGCTCGGCCTTGACCTGCGAACGGTTATGAACCAAGTTCGGGCAGGCTTTTTCGGCGTTCAGGCCCAGCGCTTTCAGCGCGGGCAAGACGAAATACGTGTGTGGGTACGGTACGACCGCACCGATCGTTCGTCGATTACCGACCTTGACGAAATGCGGATCGCGACCCCCAGCGGTAGCCGGGTGCCCCTTAAAGAAATAGCCAGCTACACGATAGAGCGCGGTGACGTTGCCATCAATAGGTTAGAAGGCCGGCGCGAGATTCAGGTATCGGCCGATATGAAAAATCCTAAGGATAGCCCCACCGATGTGATGACCGACATCCAAAGCAATATAATGCCGGAGATTCAATCCAAATATCCTACGGTCACCGCTTCCTATGAAGGCCAAAACCGTGAATTGGGGAAATTACTGGGATCTTTAAAAATGGTCGGGCTGACCGTTTTGGCATTGATCTACATTACCATCGCCTTTACCTTTAGAAGTTTCAGCCAACCCTTGATGTTGCTATTATTGGTTCCCTTTAGCCTGACCGCCGTTGCCTTTGGCCACTGGTTACATGATTTTCCCCTGAACATCCTTTCTTTGCTAGGTATTATCGCTCTGATCGGTATCATGGTCAACGATGGATTGGTGCTTATCGGTAGGTTCAATAACAACCTTCGTGAAGGCATGAAGTTCGATGATGCGATTTTCGAAGCGGGGCGTTCACGGTTCAGGGCCATATTTTTGACTTCGATAACCACGATCGCCGGTTTGACGCCTTTGATTTTCGAAACCAGCCGGCAAGCCCAATTCTTGATTCCCATGGCCATTTCGATCGCCTACGGTATCGGTTTTGCGACGGTGTTGACCTTGGTGATGCTTCCCTTGTTTTTATCCTTTAGTAATAAGGCGAAGGTCGGTACCAAGTGGTTGGTGACCGGTAACGATGTGACCAAGGAAGAGGTGGAAAGGGCCATCAAGGAGCAAAAGGAAGAGTCGCGTCTTACCGAAAAGTTTTCACATACTTCAAACGGAGCCGATATAAAAATAGCCGAGACATCCGAAGTACATAAATAGAAGCCCAAAGTAACCGATGCCCAAGAATGATAAGAAATAACCTCCTACATATACTTCCATTTTTCATACTATTTTCAGGTCTTCAGGCCCAAGAAGCCTTACTTTCAAAACAGGATGCCGTTACCTTGGCCTTGGAGAATAATTTTGGCATCAAAGTGGCCCTTAATGAGGCGAAAATAGCGGAGAATAATAAGGGCATCTTGAATACTGGATATTTACCGACTTTGACAGGTAATGCCGGAGCCAACTACCAACGCGACGATTCGACCTTTGAATTTCCGGGACAATTTTTGCGGGATGAAGATGGCAATGTTGCCGTTGATCCGGATACCGGTGCACCTGTTCCCAGACCGGCGACCGATTTGTATAAAGCCGAGGCACAACGATACAACGCCTCTTTAAATGCCGAGTACGTGCTCTTTGATGGTTTGGGCAGGTTTTACAACTATAAAAGACTTCGCGAGCAATATCAGCTGAGCGAACTTCAAGCTCGTGAAACGATAGAGAATACCATACTTCAATTGTTCAGCGTATACTTTGAGGTCGCCCGTTTGGCCGAAAATGAAAATGTGCTGCTTCAGGCCCTGGAAATTTCCGCACAACGTATAAAAAGGGCCGAATATGCTTTTGAATATGGGCAGAACACGAAATTGGATATTTTGAACGCTCTAGTAGATGTGACCAACGACAGTATCAATCTATTGAATACCAGGCAACAACTTGCCAACACAAAAAGAGATCTTAACGTCATCATGAATCAAAATCTCAATGAAGGTTTTCAAGTAGATACTTTAGTTAGTTTTATTCCAAAATTACAACTGGAGGCATACGTAGGTCAGACCGATATGAATAATGTAGTCTTGCTTCAGACCGAGAAAAATTTGAGTATAAACGCATATGACGTTAAAGTCAATTCATCCGGGTACTTGCCCACAATCGGTTTGAACGGTTCGTACGGTTGGAATTTGAATCAAAATGCACCTGGCGCTTTTTTCCCTGGGGTTAACGTAAATAATAGAAGAAATTTCGGTCTCGGTGCCAGTCTCACCTGGAACCTTTTCGATGGGGGAGGAACCACGGTACGGGTAAAAAACTCAAAAATAGCCTACGAAAATCAAGAGCTATTACAGGAACAGGTTGCACTTGAGGTGGCCCGCGACATAGAAAACGCCCTTGCGATATACGAAAATCGCCTGAACGTATTCGTAATCCAAGAGCAGAACGTACTTACCAACCAGAATAACTTCGAACGATCGGAGGAACAGTTTAAATTAGGGAGAATAACCTCTATTGAGTTTCGACAGGCCCAAATCAATCTTTTGAACGCCCAAACCAACAAGAATCTGGCAAAATACGACGCCAAATTGGCCGAATTGCAGTTGTTACAGTTGACGGGTCAATTGTTGAATGTGGAGCTTTGAATAGGGTGACGGGATATCAGTTAGAAAAAGCGGAAATCTCAAGATACGGGCTATATTCGACAAGATAGTAGTGCAAATTTGAAAAAAAACAGTCAAAATGCCAAAAATCAATATCGGAATTATTGGAACCGGTTCTATCGTAAATACGTATAAAAAATGTATCGACGAACTGGAAGGTGCCCAGCTTGTAGCCCTATACACCAAATCAAGGAACAGAAAAGAATCAGCCCGGAAAGCGTTCGGCGTGCCCGTCTTTAGCGTGATGGATGAATTTCTCCAAAACGATATCGATCTGGTCTGCGTATGTAACGAAAGCGGTCTGCACGGGGAGGCCATCAAATTGGCTGCCCTGGCCGGTAAACATGTATTGAGTGAAAAACCGCTGGAAACCACCCCCGAGAAAATCGATGAAATTATAGCGATCTGTTCTTCCAAAAATGTAAAGTTGGGCTGCACGTTACAGAACCGATGTAGTTCCGATTATAAACGTGTATTGGAAGCTGTAAATTCTGGAAAACTGGGCAAACTTATCATGGGTAACGCCCACATTAATTGGTATCGAAACGAAAGCTATTATGCGGATAGCGATTGGAAAGGGACGTTCAAGTTTGACGGCGGCGCGGCGTTTATCAATCAAGGCATCCATACAATTGATTTGCTGTTGCACATCATGGGCCCGGTAGCATCCGTATTCGGAAAGGTGTCGACCCTGGTGCATGACATAGAAGGGGAGGATGTTGGTGCAAGTATATTGAACTTCCAAAATGGCGCCATCGGAACCATTACCGCCGGCACGGCCTTATATCCGGGTTATCCCGAACGCATCGAGATTTACGGGGAAAAAGGAAGTATTCTCATGGAAGGCGGACGTATAATAGCTTGGAACATCATGGGTGCATCCGCACCTGGAATTGCTTCCGGTGAAAACAACGGAAGCGGCGCGGCGGATCCCACCGCTATCGGACATCAAAACCATAAGAGCGTAATCGCAGACATGATAGAAGCGATACTGAACGACCGCCGCCCAATGGTAGATGGTGCCGAAGCCCGAAAGGCCGTAGCGGTCATCACCGCCATTTACGAATCTTCGAAAAGGGAAAAACTGGTGTTTATTTGACTTTTCCCTAGCAATAAAAAATAAGATTCAAGGCTCAATCGCTACTTCGTAGTTGTTCAAAGTTTCCTTAAATCTGCCGCAGTCAGTATTGGATCTTGAACCGATCCAAGTTAGTTTTTGTGAACTTGAAACTTACGCTCGAACTCGAACTCGAACTTGAACTTGAACTTGAAAAATGTACGAACACTTCTTTCAATGCCCTTACTGTTGGGAAGAAATATCGATGTTGATAGACCCCTCAATTAGAAGACAGACTTATGTTGAAGACTGTGAGGTGTGTTGCAATCCGATAGAGGTTACTCCTGAATTTGAGAATAACGAACTTGTGGGCTTTCAGGCTACGGATATTGAGCAATAGCGGCGGGCCGGTCATCTTAGTAAGGCCACAAAGCGATTGTATCTAGGTAAACCCGGTCATTTCGGCTCCTTAAAATCCCCATTATTTTCAACCATGAAATCCTGACCTCTCGAAATTATGTGTTATTTTTAGCCAAAATCATTCCTATGAAAATCCGAATTACGAAAGTTATCCTTTTTACCTTCTTTTTAGGGTCAATATTGTTTTCTTGCAAAGGCAAAAGACTTATTTCGGACCAAAAAACCGAAAAGAAAATGGTCAAGGAAGAACCGGTCGCGACGAATACCGGGGCAACGCCATCCGAAGCATATTCCCAAGAAATTCCCGAGACCGAAATCAGTTTTGATATGGTTCTGTTGCCCGAAGGAAAGTTTACTATGGGAAGTCCCGAATCGGCGACCGACCGGAAACCCGATGAAGGTCCGCAAAAGGAAGTGGAACTGGACGCATTTTATATGGGCAAATATGAACTTACCTGGGATGTTTTCGAACTCTTTTTTAAACAGAATAAAGAGATTTTTGTCAAGTTGGATGATGACAAGGTTATGAAAATTGATGCGATAACACGGCCTAGCCCGCCCTATGAAGATCCTTCGTACGGAATGGGCAAAGACGGTTTTCCGGCGGTCAGTATGTCTGCGTATTCCGCACTGGTTTTCTGCAAATGGTTGAGCTCGGTTACCGGAAAGTTCTATCGATTGCCCACCGAGGCGGAGTGGGAATATGCCGCCAAGGCCGGTACACAGACAGCGTACAGTTTTGGGGACAACGTCGAAGATCTTGATGCCTACGCCGTATTCTATAAAAACTCGAATAACGCTTATCAAAAAACAGGGACAAAGGAGCCGAACCCCTGGGGCCTTTATGATATGCACGGGAATGTGGCGGAATGGACGTTGGACGAATATAAGGAAGATGCCTACGCAAATACCGAAAATGAAAATCCATGGGTGACGCCGACGGTCATTCATCCCAGGGTCATTCGGGGTGGTTCGTGGGACGATGATGCCGATAAATTACGCTCGACGGCAAGAACGGCATCAAGTTTGAAACAACAAAAACGAGATCCGCAGATTCCGAAGAGTTTTTGGTGGTTCACAGACTCGAACTATGTCGGGTTTCGATTGGTAAGTCCCAAAGAACAGCCCTCACCGGAAGAACAGGCTAAATTTTGGGCCACGGTGTTAGACGAGTAAGGTCTTAAGTTCAAAATGATCCGCTGCATAAAATTTAAAGTTCAATTCTGCCTTACGGCAGGTTTAAGGTTCAAGGTTGATCGTTGATTAAGGTAACCTTGAACAATTAGTTCCTAAGTAAAAAACACCTAAAATGAAAAAAGCACTTTTGATCCTTTTTTTGACGAGCCTGACCGTACAAGGCTTTTCCCAAGAATCGTACACGCTTTCCGATACCAGTGCAATGACCATCGACGGTAGCTCTTCGTTGCACGATTGGACGGTCACTGCAAACACCATGGAAGGAACAGTGGCCGAAAATGGGGAAAGTCTAACTGCCGTTGATTTTTCCGTGGCCGTTGCAGATATTTTAAGCGATAGGGCCGCTGCGATGGACAAGAAAATGCATGAGGCCCTTAAAAAAGAAGAACATCCCAAGGTGACGTTTACGGCCAAGGATGTCAATGCGGCCATGGGGGAAAATCAGGAATTAAAAGGTAAATTAAATATCGCCGGTGTTGAAAATGAAGTCAGCGTACCGGCTTCGATCACACAAAAAGATGGGGAATTGCATATTACCGGAGAAAGAAAGATAGCCCTGAAAGATTACAATATCGAGCCGCCGACAGCTATGTTCGGTTCTATCGTTGTTGGCGATGCTGTCACGGTCAAGTTCGATTTGGTTTTTACGAAGTCCTGAATGTAGAGGTCGAATTCCAACTCATTTTTTGGTAGCTAATACGGATATGAAGAAAAAAATAGCACAGCTGGCCAAAAAATATGCTTCCGATTTTGTTGCCGTGCGGCGATATCTCCATCAACATCCTGAACTTTCCTTTCAAGAACAGGCTACCTGTACTTTTATCAAAGAACAGCTGCAGGCCATTGGCATTACCGATTGGGTCTCCGTGGCCGGAACAGGACTCTTGGCCACCATCCAAGGCAAGAAAAGCAAAAATCCGGTGTTGTTGCGGTGTGATATCGATGCACTACCTATCCATGAAAAAAATAACCTATCGTATATTTCCACGAATGATGGGGTCATGCATGCCTGTGGCCATGATGCGCATACGGCATCCCTTTTGCTTTGCGCCAAGATTTTATTCGAACTTAAGGACGATTTGGAGAACGATATCATTTTGCTCTTCCAGCCGGGCGAAGAGGTCATGCCGGGCGGAGCCAGTCTGGTGATAAAAGAAAAAGCCTATCAAAAACTGGGAAGCCTTCCACATATTGGTCAACACGTTCGTCCCGATATCCCCGTAGGTAAGGTCGGCTTTCGTTCCGGAAAATTCATGGCGAGTATGGATGAACTTTTCCTGACCGTAAAAGGCAAGGGAGGCCATGCGGCGATGCCGGAAAATACGATTGATCCGGTTTTGATTGCTTCGCATATCATTGTAGCTGCACAGCAATTGGTCAGCCGAAGGGCATCGCCCAAAACACCTTCGGTTCTTTCCTTCGGAAAAGTGCAAGCCGATGGGGCGATCAACGTGATTCCCGATGAGGTTCACATTGAGGGCACCTTTCGCACGTTGGATGAAACGTGGCGAAAAGAGGCGTTGCTGAAATTGGAAAAACTCGTAACGGCAATGGCCGAAGGCATGGGCGGTACCTGTGACCTGAAAATCAATCACGGGTATCCGCATCTGAACAACGACTCCCGTTTGACCGAAACGTTACGGGCACAGGCTGTATCTTATTTGGGGGAAGGGAATATTATCGATCTAGACCCTTGGATGGCTGCCGAGGATTTTGCCTACTACTCCCAGAAAAACCCGGCCAGCTTTTACATGTTGGGCGTAGGAAATATCGAAAAAGGGATTACTTCCGGTCTGCATACCCCGACCTTCAATATAGATGAATCCGCTTTGGAAATTGGTGGCGGACTTATGGCTTGGTTGGCGGTGAACGTCTACTCGAACTAAGTCAAAAACTAAAACTTATATCGGAAAACCGTCTGTTTTGTGATGGGTTTAGACAAAAATGGCTAGCTAATTGCAAAAAAAGTATTGGCGTACTTTACCTAAAAATCCGTAACTTTAGCAGTCGCTAGATGACGAATTGCTATAAAAAGGATTGATGAAATATAAAATTGCCATAATCGTTGTGCTTACTTTGCTGATAGGTCTGCTTTTTACCTACAAAAAGGGGATTTTTGATTTTAAGGACGAGGGGTACGCGAAGCTGAAACTGCCCGAAACGGTCAACTACAATTTCCATATCAAGCCCATACTTTCGGATAATTGCTACACTTGCCATGGCCCGGACGCGAACAAGCGCAAAGCGGGCCTACGCCTAGATCTGGAGACAACTGCCTTTGAAGAACTTCCTGAAAGTCCCGGTAACTTTCCTATTGTACCAAAAAACCTTCGGGAAAGTAAAGTCTACCAACATATCATATCGGAGGACAACGATCAGCTGATGCCGCCGCCCGATTCCAAATTGGCCCTGAATCCTTACGAGAAGAAGTTGATCAAGAAGTGGATCGAACAGGGTGCACAGTTCGAGAAACACTGGGCATTCCTCACCCCGGAAAAGGCCGAAATTCCCAAGGGTGCAGCATCCGACCCCAAGTTTAAAGATTGGGGCGAGAACGAAATAGACGGTTTTATCTTGTCGAAGTTGGAGGAAAACGGGATACATCCATCCGAAAAAGCCTCCGAGGAAACCTTGATCCGCAGAATAAGTCTCGACCTTACCGGTCTGCCGCCCACACCTGAACAGGTGCAGGTGCTATTGGACGACGATTCGGAAGCGAACATTTCCAAAATAATCGACGGGTTTCTGGCCTCCCCCGCCTATGGGGAGCGGATGACGCAGTCCTGGCTCGATGTGGCGCGCTATGCCGATTCCCACGGGTATCAAGACGACAGTTACCGTACCATGTGGCCCTGGCGCGATTGGGTGATCCATGCCTTTAACGAAAATCTGCCCTACGATACGTTCCTGACCTGGCAATTGGCGGGAGATTTGTTGCCCGATGCAAACAAAGAACAGATTTTGGCTACCGGTTTTAACAGAAACCATCCCATCACTCAAGAGGGAGGCGTGATACAGGAAGAATACCGTACCAACTACGTTCTAGATCGCACAAATACCTTGGGAAAAGGTATTTTGGGGATTACCTTGGAATGTGCACGCTGCCACGATCATAAATACGACGCCATTACACAAAAGAACTATTTTGAAATGTTCTCTTTCTTTGACCAAGTTGACGAGAAAGGGCTACAGATGGATGCCGTTCAGGCAAAAAATAAAAAATTCTTCGCCGATCCGCCCTTTATGACCATCTCCGAAAAGGAAACGGAGGGCGTACTGTCGTTCGTGAACCTTGAAAAGGGAAAGGACATCAAGGTCATGGTAATGAACGATTCGGCGCCAAGGACCACCCGTATCCTTAACCGAGGCGAATACGATCAGCCGACGGATTCCGTACATCCCAGTACCCCGCCCGCTATTTTTGCCTTTTCCGAAACCCTACCAAAAAACCGCTTGGGGCTTGCCCAATGGCTGACCGATACCGAAAACCCACTGACCGCAAGGGTCTATGTGAACCGGCTTTGGGCCATGCTGTTCGGCAGGGGCATTGTGGAGACCTCCGAGGATTTTGGGGTGCAGGGAAGTCTACCGTCCCATCCAGAACTCCTCGATTGGTTGGCGGTGGACTTTATGGAGCACGGTTGGGACACCAAATACCTGCTCAAAAAAATCATGCTTTCGGCCACCTATCAGCAGCAATCCCAAATGCGGCCCGAGCTCGAAAAAGCCGATCCGGAAAACAGGTTGTTGGCAAGGGCACCGCGTTTTAGGATGAGCGGCGAGATGATCCGCGACTATATCCTGACCACCAGTGGCCTGCTCAATACCGAGATAGGTGGACCCAGCGTAAAGCCCTATCAACCTGCAGGACTTTGGGAGGAGACCAATGCAGGGGCCGACCGTGGTATTTTGACCCAATATGTGGCCGATAGCGGCGAAGACCTCTACCGGCGGTCGTTGTATACGTTTTGGAAACGTACGCTGCCGCCCCCGAACATGACCATTTTCGATGCGCCGACTCGGGATTTCTCCGAGGTACGCCGCCAAAAGACGAATACGCCCCTGCAGGCCCTAGTGCTGCAGAACGACGTTCAGATATTGGAAGCCGCCCGGGTCATGGCACAGGATATGTTGGAGGCCGCCCCCGATAGTCCCAATTTGGTAAAGAATGTATTCCAGCGCATCCTTATCCGTAATCCCAAGGAAAAAGAACTATTGACACTGAACACCTACTATCACGATGCCTTGGAGCTTTATAAAAAGGACGGGGCCGACGCCGAAAAACTGGTCGCTGTGGGTGAGTACCGACAGCGCGACACCGACCCCGCAAAGACTGCTGCTCTCATGCTGACGGCACAGATCATCTATAATCTCGACGAAACGATAACCAAGGAATAAGCCATGGAAAAAGACAAAAAGGAAGACGAAAACACCAAGAAAGACGAAAACCCGCTTAAGGTCAACCGTCGCCATTTCTTCTCGCAATTGAGCGTGGGTATCGGCTCGTTGGCCCTTGGCTCGCTATTGATCCCCGATCTGTTCAAAGGAACGGGTGCCGCTGAAACGGCCGTGCAACCCCTGGGAATACCGCATTTTGCCCCAAAGGCCAAGCGGATCATCTATTTGTTCCAGGCAGGGGCGCCCTCGCAGTTCGAGACCTTCGATTACAAGCCGACCCTCCGCAAGCGGATGGGCGAAGACTTGCCGGCATCCATCCGGAACGGGCAACGCCTGACCGGTATGACCGCCAATCAGGATAAGTTTCCCCTAATGCCGCCGGCCGTCGATTTTAAACAGCACGGCAAGAGCGGCACCTATATCAGCGACTACTTTCCGCATATCGCCAAGATTGCCGACGATATCACGGTCGTACGCAGTATGCATACCGAGGCCATCAACCATGACCCGGCCATTACCTTTTTCCAAACCGGAAGCCAGATTTCCGGTCGCCCGAGTATGGGCTCTTGGATGAGCTATGGGCTGGGCAGTGAAAATAAGAACCTGCCCTCTTTTGTCGTCTTGACCTCGAGGGGCAAAGGCAACAGTCAAGGCCTGTATTCTAAATTATGGTCCAGCGGTTTTCTGGATTCCAAACACCAGGGCGTGCTGCTGCGTTCGGGTAAAGACCCGGTGCTGTATCTCAACGATCCCGACGGACTTTCGCGATCCGATAAGCGGCATCTGCTCGATGAGGTTTCTGCACTCAACAAAATGCACCATGTGGAAACCGGCGACGACGAGATCGAATCGCGAATCGCACAATATGAAATGGCCTACCGGATGCAGATGTCCGTTCCCGATGTGATGGATATTTCCAAGGAACCGGAATCCATCATCAAGCTCTACGGCGAGGACTGCCAAGTGCCGGGTACTTATGCAGCCAATGCCCTACAGGCGAGAAGGCTCGCCGAGAACGGGGTAAGGTTCATACAATTGTACCATCAGGGGTGGGACCAGCACGGCAACCTGCCCGACGAAATGGCCGGACAGGCCAAGGATGTCGACCAGGCCTCCGCCGCATTGGTCATGGACCTTAAACAGCGCGGTATGCTCGACGATACCTTGGTCGTTTGGGGAGGCGAGTTCGGCCGTTCGAACTATTGTCAAGGCAAATTCGACCCCAAAAACTATGGCCGTGACCACCATCCGCGTGCTTTCAGTATCTGGATGGCCGGTGGCGGCATCAAACCCGGTCTCAATTACGGCCAGACCGATGAATTCGGATACAATGTGGTCGAAAACCCAGTGCATATCAACGATTTCCATGCTACTTTGATGTATGCCCTTGACCTTGACCACGAGCAGCTGACCTATAAATATCAGGGCCGGCGTTTTCGGCTGACCGATGTGGCGGGTACTGTGGTGAAGGACTTATTGGCTTGAACAAATTATGAGTTAAGAGTTTAAAAGTTGAAATTTTAGGCTGAAAAGAAACATTTTATTGACCAACCACCAATTAAAGGCGAACGCTGACCAAAAAAGATTTGTATCCAATACCCAATACTTTGTACCAAATAAATGACGAATACCGTTAAAAACCGCTGGGCCGACTACACCGTTCTGGGCCTGTCCGTTTTTCTGATTTTCTGCTTACTTTTCGAATCCTATATCGAACTTCCGAATGTAATCTCTTGGTTGGGTCGATGGCATCCGCTTGTACTGCATTTTCCCATCGTATTGTTATTGATTGCCATTTTTTTGGGTTTGACCGGCAAAACGGTACCCAAATTATTACTTGTTATTGCCGTATTATCCTCCTTGATAACGGCTATTTTAGGATTTTTTCTGGGGATGGATATCCCGATCAAGGGAGATTTGTTATTCTGGCATCAACTGCTGGGCGGGGCAACGGCCCTGATCGCCGCTCTTTGGTACGGGCTTGATAGTATGGGACTTGATAAAGCGGTATACACTAAGGTGCTGCAAATCATTTTAATAGGATTAATAGGATTTACCGGCCACTACGGCGGGATGGTCACCCACGGCGAGGAATTTTTAGCATTTCCGACCGAAGAACCGGACGATAAGATTCCTGAAAACCCGATCGTATACAAGGATGTAGTCTTCCGGATATTGGACGATAAGTGTGTATCCTGCCACAATCCAAATAAACAAAAGGGCGAATTGGTGATGACGAGTTTTGATAAGCTTCTCCAAGGTGGAGAAAACGGACCTATCCTGAAAGCCGGAGAACCGGAGGAAAGTGAGATGATCAAAAGGTTACATCTGCCTCTGGAAGACGAGGAGCATATGCCTCCGGAGGGTAAAAATCCCCTCCAAGACAACGAAATCGCGATTTTGGAACAGTGGATAGCCCTCGGTGCCTCCGATACGTTGCGGCTGAACCAATTGCCACAATCGGAACCCTTGGTAAGCTTGATCAAGGAAATGATGGCGCCCGACCCTTTCGAAAAATGGGCCAAGATTCCCAAGGTGGCGGACAGTACGCTGCAGAATCTGGGTTCCGATTATTTAACCGTTTCGAGGGTCGCCAGCAACACTGAGGCTTTGAACGTCGTTATTTTTCCTCCTCCCGAATACCGTTCCAAAACCATTACCGACCTCAAACGCATAGCTAACAATATCGTTTCACTCGATGTAAGCAGGCTTCCGATAGGCATGCCCGAAATCGACGTGATAGCTACCTTTGCCAATTTGGAAAAGCTGGAGTTGGACAAGACCCCGGTTACCGATGCCGAGGTCGAAAAATTGGCATCCCTGAAAAAATTGGTGCTATTAAAAATCTACGATACCAAAATTACGGACAAAAGTATATCCACCTTCAAAAAACTCCCCGACCTGAAAAGTCTGTATCTTTATAGTACCGAAGTGTCGAAAAATGCAGTAGCAGATTTAAAAAAGGAAAAACCGAACCTTTTGATTAACGATGGTATCGATAAGCAGACCCAAGCATTTTTTGTGGAGACGGATTCAATAACCGATAATTAATAATCAAGCCCTCGGCAAAGTTCATAGTGAACGCAATCGATCTGCCCGGGGGCAAGTAATCTACAATCATTTTATCTATGAAATTCAACCTAAAGGAAAAAATCGCGATCGTAACCGGTGGCGGTAGCGGTATCGGCAGGGCCATTTCAAAGACGCTGGCCGCACAAGGTGCCCAAGTACATATTTTGGAATTAAAGACGGATTCGGCCCAGCAAACCGTCCAAGAAATTGAATCCGCAGGAGGGAAGGCCTTCGTTCATGCCTGTGATGTATCGTCCCATGAACAGGTCAAGCGGACGATACAGGATATCGGCAGCAAAAACCTCATCGATATCCTGATCAATAACGCGGGTATTGCGCACATTGGGAATGCCGAAAATACCCAGCCGGCCGATATGGACAAGATTTATGGAGTTAATATCAAAGGGGTCTACAATTGCATCCATGCCGTGATTCCTTATATGAAGGAAAAGGGTGGGGTAATCTTGAACATGGCGTCGATAGCCGCCTCGGTCGGTATTAAAGATCGTTTCGCCTATTCCATGTCAAAAGGTGCTGCCCTAAGTATGATGTATTCGGTAGCTAAGGATTATTTGGCCCATAACATTCGTTGTAATAGCATTTCACCGGCACGTATCCATACACCCTTTGTAGATGGATATCTTCAAAATAATTTTCCCGACAATCGCGAAGAAAAGCTGGTAGAACTTTCGAAGACCCAACCGATCGGACGCATGGGGAAACCGCAAGAAGTAGCCGATTTGGCCCTGTACCTTTGTTCCGATGAAGCCTCCTTTATTACGGGCACCGATTTTCCCATTGATGGCGGGTTTATCCGCCTGAATGGGGATTAAGAGTTTCGAAATTATAATATCTTTCCTTTATAGCGGGGCTTGAAAGAAATTTTATAGTTATTTTAATGCCATAAAACAAAGTTACACCATAAATTCAATCCCTATGAAATCTTCAAGAAGGTCCTTTATTAAAAAAACAGCGGTGGCCGGTTCGGGCATTATCGCCGCCCCGACCATCGTCTCGGCCAGTGTCTTCGGCGCCAATGACCGTATCAACGCCGCCGTGCTGGGCATCCATGGTAGGGGCAAAAACCATATCTCCAGTCTGATGGAGCTCGAAAACGTTCGTGTAGCCACCCTTTGCGATCCCGATATGAACCTGTTGAACGAGCAACAAAAGACCTTCAAGGAAAAATACGGCACGAAGGTGAAGCTCGAACAGGACCTGCGCCGTGTCTTCGATGATAAGGATATCGACGTGGTCAGCATCGCATCGCCGAACCATTGGCACGCACTTTCGGTAATCTGGGCCTGCCAGGCGGGCAAGGACGTCTACGTCGAGAAGCCCGGTTCGCACAATATTTGGGAAGGCCGGAAGATGATCGAGGCCGCCGAAAAATACGACCGTATCGTACAGCACGGGGTACAGCTTCGAAGCTCCCCGGCCGTGAACGAGGCCATAGGG
>JAGXIC010000010.1 GCA_024635875.1 Pricia sp. | reverse complement strand
TACGAGAAGTCTTCGGCACCGGTGACTGCATTCTGCGTTTGAACATTGGTCTCGCCGGCCACCCGTTTCATAGTCGGTAGCATCTGTTCTACAAGCGCCGGTTCGTTATACGTGATTTCGGTCGCATCCCTTATTTCAATGGTGGCATCGCCATTATAGGCCTTGGCGATTGCGGGTACCATTTCTTGCATCCTTCTATTAATGTGTTCCTTCATACCTTGGTCGAGGGTTCTGATGGTACCTATCATTTCTGCACTTTCGGGAATGATATTAAAGCGAACGCCGCTGGTAATCTTGCCCACCGTAATGACTGCTGCCTCTTGTGTCAATTTGGTCTCTCGACTGATAATGGTCTGAAGGCCATCGATAATCTTGGCACTGATCAAAATGGGGTCGACGCCGGACCAAGGTTGTGATCCGTGGCTCTGTTTGCCCTTAACATTAATGGTAAAGCTCTGTGCCGCCGCCATCGTACCTCCTGATTTATACCGGATGACGCCAACGGGAGTTTCGGAGTTGATGTGTAGCCCAAATATCGCATCCACATCGGGATTTTTAAGTACGCCTTCCTTGACCATCAACAAAGCTCCACCTTCTTCTCCCGGTGGGGGTCCTTCCTCTGCTGGTTGGAAAATAAATTTCACTGTTCCCTTTATTTTGTCGGTATTCTTAGAGAGCACCTCGGCTACGCCCATCAAAATAGCAATATGGGTATCGTGTCCACAGGCGTGCATTACAGGAACTTCATCCCCGTTATAGTCTGCGGTAACGGTCGATTTGAAGGGCAGGTCGTTGCGTTCGCGCACGGGTAGTGCATCGATGTCAGCGCGTAAGGCAATCGTTTTGCCTGATTTTTTCCCCTTTAAAATCCCTACAACACCCGTATGGGCCACACCGGTTTGAACTTCGATGCCTAGGGATTTTAAATGCTCCGCTATTTTTTCCGCCGTTTTGAACTCCCGGTTAGAAAGTTCAGGGTTTTGATGGATGTCCCTGCGCCATTCGATGACCTTGTCCGCTACGGCATCATAATCTTTGGTCAGATTTGGTCCCTGAGCGAATAGTAAACATCCATGGAGCATCAATCCGATTATAAAGAATCTTTTCATGGTTTTTAGAATTTAGCTAAATATAAGGGAATTTATATGTTTATAAATTGAAAGACCAAGATTTTAGGTTCAAGGGATTTATGTTTAAATTCACGGACTTGAAAAAAAGAAGACTTGAAGAATTTCATTGACGAATTGAACGACGCACAAAAAGCGCCCGTACTCCATAAAGACGGGCCTTTGATGGTCATTGCAGGAGCAGGTTCCGGTAAGACCCGTGTATTGACCTATCGTATTGCACATTTAATGGCGCAAGGGGTCGATGCCTTTAACATTTTGGCGCTTACTTTTACCAATAAGGCAGCGCGGGAGATGAAAAAGCGTATCGCGGATATTGTCGGTAATTCCGAGGCCAAAAATCTTTGGATGGGAACTTTCCACTCCGTTTTCGCTAAATTGTTGCGCTATGATGGCAGTAAATTGGGCTTCCCTAGTAACTTTACCATCTATGACACCCAAGATTCCCAGCGTTTGATTTCCGCGATTATCAAGGAAATGGGAATGGACAAGGATATCTATAAGTACAAACAGGTTCAAAACCGGATATCCTCCTATAAAAACAGTCTGATTACCGTCAAGGCCTATTTTCAGAATCCCGAACTTGTCGAAGCCGATGCGATGGCCAAGCGCCCGCGTATGGGCGATATCTACCAAAACTATGTAGACCGTTGCTTCAAGGCCGGTGCGATGGATTTTGACGACCTGCTGTTGCGTACCAACGAACTATTGACCCGTTTTCCCGAAGTGTTGGCGAAGTATCAAAATCGGTTCCGTTATATTTTGGTCGATGAGTATCAAGATACCAATCATTCCCAATACCTGATTGTAAAAGCTTTGGCCGATCGTTTTCAGAATATCTGCGTGGTGGGCGACGATGCACAGAGTATTTATTCTTTCAGGGGGGCGAACATCAGCAATATCCTAAATTTCCAAAGGGATTATGAAAAGGTCGGGATGTACCGTTTGGAACAGAATTACCGATCTACTAAGAATATTGTCAAGGCCGCTAATTCCATTATCGCCAAAAATAAGAACCAGCTCGAAAAAGTGGTCTGGACGGCCAACGATGAAGGCAATGCAATCAAAATCCATCGCAGTCCCACCGACGCCGAAGAAGGCCGGTACGTAGCCGGTTCCATCTGGGACCATAAAATGAACGAGCAGTTGGCCAATGGCCAGTTTGCCGTTCTTTATCGCACGAACTCTCAATCCCGTTCCATAGAGGATGGACTCCGAAAAAGGGATATTCCCTATCGTATTTACGGGGGATTATCCTTCTATCAAAGAAAGGAAATCAAAGATGTGCTTTCGTACCTGAGATTGGTCATCAACCCTAAAGATGAGGAGGCATTAAAACGTATTATCAATTTTCCGTCAAGGGGCATCGGTCAGACTACTTTAGATAGGTTGACCGTCGCCGCCAACCACTACAAACGTTCCATTTTTGAGGTCATCGAGAATTTAGATAAAATCGATCTGAAAATCAATTCAGGTACCAAAAGAAAGCTTGAGGATTTTATCACCATGATCAAAAGCTTTCAGATTATGAATGAGAGCGCCGATGCCTTTACCCTTGCCGAATACGTCGCCAAGAAAACCGGATTGCTTTTGGAGTTTAAAAAGGATGGCACTCCCGAAGGTATTGGCAAAATGGAAAATATCGAGGAGCTGCTCAATGGTATCAAAGACTTTGTAGAGGGACAAAAAGAGCTGGCCGACGCAACAGGAAGTATTTCAGAATTTTTGGAAGATGTCGCTTTGGCCACCGATCTGGACAAGGATACCGGCGATGACGATCGGGTCGCCCTAATGACTATCCACCTGGCGAAAGGATTAGAATTCCCCTATGTATATATCGTAGGCATGGAAGAAGACCTGTTCCCTTCCGCCATGAGCATGAACACCCGTAGCGAACTCGAAGAGGAGCGCCGATTGTTTTACGTCGCCCTGACCCGTGCCGAAAAGCAGGCCTACCTTACCTATACCCAAAACCGCTACCGCTGGGGCAAACTCATCGATGCCGAACCCAGCCGGTTTTTGGAGGAAATCGACGAGCAATATGTCGAAAACTTAACACCTATCGACAATGCCAGCTACCGATACAAACCCATGATCGACGCCGATATTTTCGGCGATGTGGACAAAAGTCGGCTCCGTCTAAACAAACCTACACGTGGCACTCCTCCAAAAGCAGGTAAACCCAACCAGAACCAACTTCGAAAGTTGCGAAAGTTAAAACCGGAGTTGGCCAATCCGGTCGGAAATACCAATGTGGTAGACCCGGGTCTGCAAGAGGGATCAACCGTAAACCATACGCGCTTCGGTAGGGGAAGGGTGTTAAAAATGGAAGGTGTTGGCAACGACAAGAAAGCGGAAATCCAGTTCGAAAAAGGGGATATCAAAAAGCTGTTATTGCGGTTCGCGAAGTTGGAGGTAATTCATGAGTAGCGGTAAGACCAAAGGCTGTATCTAACTTGTCGAAAAACTGGGATTGTAAATTACATATCCGATGTCATAGATTTCCAAATTGCTTCAAATTTTTTTAAAGTTGCCATTACCTCATATTTCCGGCGCTGCGACTACCCCGTTTATTTTTTTGGCAGATTGGCGGTAGGTGGCAATTGTGGGGGTCTCAAAAGATTTGATGATACGATGTTTCCGGCTGCCTTGGAAATAAATAATATGGGTATATTCTGCGAATTAAATGTATAATAAAATAATGTATTGGATTATGGGTTTTGCCTTAACTTAGTCGCTAAAAGGAAAACACTGGAAACCATGTCCGAATTCATTAAATTATATGAGGAAAATCCCGATCCGGAAGCCATTAAGCAAATAACCAAAGTGCTGCGCAAAGGCGGATTGGTCATTTATCCCACGGATACCGTATACGGATTGGGCTGTGACATCACTAACTCAAGGGCCTTGGAAAAAATTGCCCGTATCAAGGGGGTAAAGCTGGCCAAGACGAACTGGTCGTTTATCTGCGCCGATCTTAGTAATCTTTCCGATTATGTGCGGCAAATCGATACCGCTACCTTTAAGATTTTGAAGCGTGCGCTTCCAGGACCGTATACCTTCGTACTTCCCGGAAACAACAACCTACCAAAGGATTTTAAAAAGAAGAAAACGGTAGGTATCCGAGTTCCGGACAATGCTATAGCCAAAGCTTTGGTAGAGAGTTTAGGAAACCCTATTGTTTCTACCTCTATTTATGATGAGGACGAGGTTCTGGAATATACTACCGATCCCGAGCTAATTTTTGAAAAATGGCATAAGCTGGTCGACATAGTCATTGACGGAGGCTACGGAGATAATATGGCCTCTACTGTAATAGATTTGTCGGGTAGCGAGCCCGTGATTCTGCGTGAGGGGAAAGGGAATCTGGATATTTTCAATTGATTGACCTACAGATTTTTATGCCCGACCTACAGGGCATGAGCGAGGCGTCATGCCGAGCCTGGTCGAAGTACACGAGCGATTCTTGTACGTCTTGCCAAATATCTTTCAGGTCTACGTTTCAAACCGGCCAGACCGACAAATGACCCTTCCCAAGTAAGGAATACCTTGAAAGTCTGATCCACAAAAAAACCGCAGTTTAAAAAGCTGCGGTTTCTCTATTCTAGACAATGATTCGGTTTAGTTGTTAATCGCCGGATCATTCATACCTTCTTCGATCATACTGTAGAACTGATCGATTTTCGGAAGGACCACGATACGGGTTCTTCTGTTTTTCGATTTTTCGGTCTGTGAAAGGGGAATGTATTCCGCTCTACCGGCAGCCGTCATTCGCTTGGGATCTACATTGAAGTCATTCTGCAAAATACGAACTACCGAGGTAGCACGTTTAACACTCAAATCCCAGTTATCCAAAAGTACTCCAGCTCTTCCTCTGTAAGGTACGTCATCGGTATGGCCTTCGACCATAAACTCAAAATCAGGCTTGTTATTGACTACTTTGGCCACCTTGCCCAAAACTTCCTTGGCACGGTTGGTTACGTTATAGCTTCCGCTACTGAATAACAGTTTATCGGAAATCGATACAAAAACAACGCCTTTTTCTACGCTGATCTCGATATCCTCATCATCCAAGTTGCCCAAAACTCCTTTTAAGCTCTGTACTAAGGAAAGGTTTACCGAATCCCTTCGCGTAATCGCATCCTGAAGTTTTCGTATGGTAAGGTCTTTTTCCTTTAGACTTTCTAAAGATTTCTCAAGATTTTCGGCACCCTTTGAAGTTAGGGTGGTCATATTCCCCATGTTGTTGATCAATTCCTGATTGTTGGCCTGCAAGAATGCATTTTGGTCTTGGAGAGTTTTTAATTTAGAGGTATTCGTTGCCTTTTCCTCCAAACAATCGTTCAATTTTACGGTCGCGGAATTTAAAAGATCCTGAGTTTCTTTTTGTTTGGCCTCAAGTTCGCCGTATTTCTTGTTAGAAACACAAGAAGATAATAATAAGGTCGCTCCTAAACAGCCTAAGATGATTTTTTTCATAATGTTGGATTACTAGATATTAATAGATTTCGTTTTGATTGTTCAAAATAGTGCTAAAATTAGGCATAAGTCTATTTTAGCCATGGCAAAATTAGTTAATCTTTTATTAATACACCGAATTTATTGATACCATGTACGAAGTGGGACCATACAATGGACTTTGTAAGGTAATACTTTACAATAAAATTCGCTTTTTCTCTCTTGTGGTACATTTTATGGAACTGCCTATAAAAGCTAAGGTGTGCCCGAAGAATCGCAAAAAAATGCTTGAATTTGAACTGTAAAATAAAGCGTAACGCGGCAATTCCGTCAAGTAGTAGTCGAAAGAAGATAATAACCAAAGCTTTTCGACGCGGAAGGTTTTTGGTTATCGAAAACAAAGAATTCCTAAAATTAAGATAGGTTTTTTTGGGGTTCATGTTGCTCAAGGTAGAACCTCCCAAGTGGTACACCTTGGATGTGCCTACATAGAAAACGGTATGGCCGTCGTTTTTGGCCCGCCAGCAAAGATCGACTTCCTCTTGATGGGCAAAGTAATCTTCGTCAAATCCCTCCAACGCCCAATATAACTTACTTTTTATAAACATACAGGCACCGGTGGCCCAGAAAATTTCCCGGGTATCGTCGTACTGTCCCGTATCCTTTTCTAAAGATTGAAAAATACGGCCCCTACAGAACGGATAACCGAGCTGGTCTATAAATCCGCCGCCTGCACCAGCATATTCGAAGTGATCTTTACGCATGAGGTCCAATATTTTAGGTTGGATGATGGACACTTCGGGCATTTGTGAAAAAGCGCTAATAATTGGGGACAACCAGCCCTCGGTAACTTCTACATCCGAATTCAATAAGCAGAAAATATCGGCCTCCACATCTTTAAGTCCTACATTATACCCTCGGGCAAAGCCACCATTTTCCGTATTTTGAATAACTTTTATCTGGGGATAATTGCGCTGTACAAAAGCTACCGAGCCATCAGTTGATGCATTGTCGATTACATAAATATCCGCACCTTCGGAATAGTGTACTACCGATGCGAGGTATCTTTCAAGAAGTACCTCTCCGTTCCAGTTGAGTATGGCGATGGCGATGCGCAAAATGATGGCAAATTAACGGCTAAAATCAGGAATATCGTTAAGAAACCTATATTTTTCGGCGACGAAATCCATTTTGCAATAATAGTGGTCCAATCCATTGGTCACCATTAGATAACTGGCTTGAAGTTGAAGATTGTACCTAGCGATCTGATCGAAGGTCTCTTGTTTAATATCTATTTTTGGGGCTTTACATTCCACAAGGATATCTATCTGGCCATCGGGCTTGAAAACTACCACGTCATAGCGTTTTTGTAGCTGATTAATGGTCAATTGTTTCTCTACGTTAATAAGGCTCATGGGATATTTTTTATCAAGCATCAGATAATTAATCACATGCTGGCGCACCCATTCCTCGGGCTGTAAAACCACGAACTTTTTACGGATGGCATCAAAAATATGGGTATTATTTTCGCTATTTTTGAGACGAAAACCATAGTCCGGGAAATTGAGCGGTCGCATGGCGCAAATTTGATGATTTTTTTGGGATGGACGAAGCAAAAAGCATAGTAACCGATATTAAAAACGGAAATATCAAACCCCTTTACTTTCTTTTCGGGGAGGAGCCCTATTATATCGATGCCATCACTTCATACATTGAGAAAAACGTACTTCAGGAAGAGGAAAAAGGGTTCAACCAAATGGTGCTCTATGGCAAAGATGTTACCATCGACGATATCGTATCGAATGCCAAAAGATATCCCATGATGTCCGAAAGGCAAGTAGCTGTCTCTTATACACATCT
>JAGXIC010000098.1 GCA_024635875.1 Pricia sp. | reverse complement strand
AGATGTGTATAAGAGACAGGAAAGATAGAATATTACGAAGCTCCGGAGCCACCAAAAGAAGCTTCGAAGCGACCAAAAGAAGGGCAGTAATTGCCTACGCTGCGCTACTGCTCGTTTGAGACCAGAGTCAACCCTCTTGTCCGTGAGGAGTTTCAATCGCGAAAATTAAAGATCAACAAGAAGAGTCCGCAACAATTTTCCATTCTCCTTTTATCCTTTTAAAAATAATCATAAACGTACCATTCCTGTCCCCGGCTTTAAGGGTCAAAAAATATTGCCCCATCACATAATACGCATCCTCGGTGATTTTAGTGATGGCATCAATTTTGAAATTTAGCGTTCCGGTATCTTCTTGCGTAGGATATCCCTTTTTGTAATTTTCCAAAGTGGTTTGCCACCCTTGGGTTACCTGTCCGCTGCTGTAATAGGTCAGGGAGTCCGACTGCCAATAGCCCTCCATAAATCCTTCTAGATCATTGTTCGACCAGGCTTCTTCTTGTTTGGCCATTGTAGCTTTGATGGCATTTTCGTCTTCGTGCTGTGCGGATATACTATTTAAGGTGGTAAGGCCTAAAAATATTATCAGGGGAGTAAAGTTTTTCATAATGGCCTATTATTTTAGGGATTTTGATGGTGAAGGTAAAAAAGTTCTGGTATATCTTTATTAAATTGTAGCTTTCTCAAAAATTTTGTCATGACCAAAGCAACGCAATTTTTGGTACTACTTTGTATTTGTTTCTTTCTCCCTACACCACCTTCCCAAGCACAAAAAACGAGTGCAAACGAAAGACCCAACATCCTTTTTATCCTCTCCGACGACCATACTTCTCAGGCTTGGGGCATATATGGCGGTATTTTGAAGGATTATGTACAGAATAAGAATATAGAGCGATTGGCCAATGAAGGTGTAGTTCTCGACAATGCCTTCTGCACCAACAGCATCTGTACGCCCAGCAGGGGCAGTATCCTGACCGGACAGTACAGTCACGTCAACCAAGTTTACACTCTGAACGAACCCCTGCCGAAAGGTCATCCGAACATAGCCCGCACTTTTTCTAAAAATAACTACCAGACCGCAATTATCGGAAAGTGGCACTTGGTAGGCAGACCTGAGGGTTTCGACGACTTCAACGTATTGCCGGGGCAGGGCCGGTATTGGGATCCGATTCTTAAAACCAAGGAAAATTGGCAAGACGGTAACGAAAGCGCTCAGGGAAAAGAATACAAGGGATTTTCTACGGATGTGATTACCGACCTCACCATCGAACATCTTAAAAACCGGGATGCGGAAAAACCGTTTTTAATGTTCTGCAACTTTAAGGCCACCCACGAGCCTTTTGATTATCCGGACAGGTACGAAACGCTTTACGAAAACGAGGAAATTCCCGAACCTGAATCCCTCTACGACTTTGGTCCTAAAACCACCGGTCGTAGTTTTATCGGTCAAAAACTGGAAATTTTAGGTCAACGCTGGGACAGTGCTACTAGGGATCCCAACAATTGGTGGACGACCTATCCCGGATTGCCCTATCCTCTCGAAGGACTCGACAGCATTCAGAAGCGTAAAAAAATATACCAAAAACTGGTCAAGGATTTTATGCGTTGCGGGGCGGCCATCGACGATAATATTGGAAAACTACTGGACTATCTCGAAAGCGAGGGTATTGCCGATAACACCGTAGTCATTTATACCGCCGACCAAGGTTATTTTTTAGGTGAGCATGGCTTTTTCGACAAGCGTATGATGTATGAGGAGTCCCTTCGCATGCCGTTCGTCATCCGATATCCCAAAGAACTCAAGGGCGGCCGGCGTATCGATGACATTATCTTAAATATCGACTTTCCCGCTTTGTTGGCAGATTACGCCGGTATTGAAAAACCGCACTATATGCAGGGCAAAAGCTTCCGTAAAAACCTGACGGGCAATACCCCCAAAGACTGGCGGAAAGAAATGTACTATCGGTATTGGTTGCACCAGCCCGTGCGCCCAGCGCATTTTGGTATACGAAACGAACGTTACAAACTGATTTTTTTCTACGGACAAGGATTGGGAAAAAAAGGAACCTCTAAAGAAACCACCGAACCGGCATGGGAATTTTACGATTTACACGAGGATGCTAATGAACTCCATAACGCTATTGACGAACCTGAATACAAAACTATAATTTCCGAGATGAAATCGGCCATGGTCAAGGAGCGGGAGAAATATGGGGATTTGGATGATGATTCTTCGGTGATGAGGGGAATTTTGAAAAAAACCATGTTAAAATAATCGGTTTTGCGCAGAGGAAAAGATCAGGTCTAAGTAATCATAAATACAATTTTTTAGTAAAACCAAACCTTAAGGGATGAATTGGCCCATGTGAACATTCGCTTTTCGCCGTAAAATGACGAAAGCCTTGGTCATATGATATTCAATAGTCTTTTTAGATACGTTAAGCCGTTCGGCTATTTCATGATTGGTACAACCTTCTTCTTTGCTCATCAAAAAGATTTTTTTACACTTCGGGGGAAGATTTTGGATTTCACGTTGAACTAAAGAAAGAAGTCTTTCTAAAATAGCATCGTCGGCTGTCGTAATCCGCTCCATTTCTTCAATATAATTTTTTTCCAGTGCGGAGACCGACTTCCGTTTTCGATACTGGTCGATAAATTCATTGTGTACTGCACGATAGAGAAAACTCTTGATTGTAAATTCCGTTTTTAGGGTACTGCGTCGTTCCCAAGTTCTAATCAAAACATTTTGTACAATATCCTCGGCTCGACCTTTGTCTTTTGCCAAACTGTTCGCATAGACGCACAGACGATGGTGATAGGCGTCGACCAAATGAGCATAGGCTCTTTCGTTCCCTTGTTTTAGCTGATTGATCAGAAACGCATTGTCCGTGAATTCAGATACCATAAAATAACAAATTGATAACGTTTTGGTTTGTGAAAATTAAATTTACTAAAAAAATCATAAAAAATTTAGGGTTGTTCAAATTTACTCCGTAATTAATATGAAGATCATTATATGAAAGGGCTTTAATTGTGAGAATAGCAAGGCAAAAACCATATTCCAATCGATTTTATTCCAAGCATTCCGGTTTAGGCTAAAAGGGATTAAGTCGCAAACCGATTTTCGATTCGTACCCTTGGTAAAGATTACCCCATAACCTATATAATGAGCGAATACAATTCGGAAAGGACAAAGGAAAGACTGTTAAAAAGGATTCGATATGACAAAACAAAAGCGCGTAAAAATTTTGCCAGAAGTGTTTTGAGATATACCGTTGTCAGCCTTGTTTTTTTGGTATTAGGTTATGGGTATCATAGAATGTGGATGCCAAATGATAGGGTCGGGCAGAAAAAAAATTATAAAGATGTCATTACACTGCGTCAGTCCGATGGCACGCTTACGGCTATTTCAGCAGATAAAAATACTTCGGTAGTTGAAAAAAACGGTTATCCCGTTGGTTTTAAAAAAGGCAATCAGCTGATATACCACAGAGCGACGACAAACAAAGAATGGGTGTTCAATACAATTAATGTGCCCTATGGAAAGCGATTTGAACTGGTATTGGCGGATGGCACGAAAGCACATCTCAATTCGGGCACCACACTAAAATATCCCGTTCAATTCAAGAAGGGAAAAGCACGCGAGGTGATTTTGGATGGAGAAGGGTTTTTCGAGGTAACGAAGGATGAAGCGCATCCGTTCATTGTAAATACCGATGCGCTAAATATTAGAGTATTGGGTACGAAGTTCAACTTGTCGGCCTATGCGGATGATGAAAATATAAGCACTGTACTGGTCGAAGGTGAAGTAGGCTTTTTTGATACGAGTGAACAATTCGATGGTTCGGAATATCCTCGATTGGTTCCCGGACATAGGGCGAGTTGGCAAAAAAAGGACAAGAAAATAGAAATTGAGGAAATAGATACCAGTCTGTACACAGGATGGAGGGAAGGGCAACTTATTTTTGATCATATGCCGTTCAGTGAAATCCGTAAGAAATTGGAAAGGAATTACCAGGTTTCTATTTTAAATAAGGATAAAGAATTGGAAAAAATAAAATTTACCGCCAGTTTCGATACCGAAACCATAGAACAGGTATTGGTAGCTTTCAGTAAAAATCATCCCATGAAGTATAGTATTAATACGAACCAAATCAATATTGAAAAACCCTGAAACGCCAGGCTAGTGACATAGTATTTTCATGGGCTAAGGCCCTTAAAAGTTTTCGACTATTTTCATTCAACCTACAAAACGGGGAAAAGCTCGTACGTTCCCTTTAAGTATTGGATTGATTTAAATTTTGTTTAACCACCTGAAATTAGAACATTGATATGAAAAATCCGACCAAGGGCAGTATCCTTTTTCCACTAAAGTTCCACCTCAAAATGAAATTTGCAATGGCTCTCATCGCCTTGCTATCTATTCAGGCTCAGGGTAGCACTAATTCCGACGAAACTAAAATTACCTTGCAAATGCAAAACGTTTCACTTGAAACGGTGCTGAAAGAAATTGAATCGAAGACAGAATTCAAGATTTTGTATAACGATAATCAGATAAATCATAAGCGCAAGGTAAGCGTCAGCCATGTCGATGAAACTTTAGAAAAGGTCTTGCGGGAATTGTTTGCGGAAACATCGATAACTTTCGAGATATTCGAAAGCCAAATTATCCTGAAAAATTCGGTGTTTTTACCGGTTGATCAAGGAGCCGATGAAAAGTCAAAACGGGTACAACAGGATATCTCGGGTACAGTAACCGACATGAACGGATCCCCCATTCCAGGGGTTTCCGTTGTCGAAAAAAATACGGCGAAGGGAACTGCCACAGATTTCGAAGGCAAATATAGTATTGCAACTGGGCCGAATGCCACCTTGGTATTCAGTGCCTTGGGATTTGGTACGAAAGAAATTGCCGTGGGACAATCTTCGATCTTAGATGTTACCCTTGAAGAAGATTCCCAAGCCTTGGATGAAGTAGTGGTTACCGCGCTGGGTATCAAACAACAAACCCGTAAATTGGGATATTCCGTTGCCAAAGTAGATGCCGAGGAAGTAAATGTCAACAGATCCTCGAACTTCATGAATAGCTTACAGGGCAAGGTTGCGGGTGTCAACGTGTCGGCTTTGGGTACGGGTCCCGGTGGTTCTTCTAAAGTCCGAATTCGGGGTCAATCCTCGATTTCCGGCACCAACAATCCCCTGATCGTAGTGAACGGGGTACCCATAGACAATACCAGTTTCGGTACTAACATCGGCAGTAGCGGAAGCAGCGGCGAGGTGGGCACCAGTAGTGGTGGGGTGACCTCCGACGGGGGTGATGGTTTTTCAAGTATCAACCCTGACGAC
>JAGXIC010000097.1 GCA_024635875.1 Pricia sp. | reverse complement strand
GAATAAGGAGGATAGGGAGACGGAATTTATCAGCGAATTTTCAAGTAAGGGCTACTCCCGTGGCGTTCCCGTAGTCTATCGAATCAAAATACTTGAAATTACAGGCAAACGCAAGGAAACCTAGCGTAAAAAAAACCCGAACCGAACCTGGGGATACAACTGTTTCCGTTTCGGATATTCCGCATTCTGCCTAATTCGAAATCAAACTAGAACAGGCACCGAATAAACCTATTAAGTACAAACGGTCAACAGTATCGTACAGGCCGTCTGGAATTTTTTGTGCTGGCAGCTGCACATTTTCACTATGTAGCCATTTTGTTGGCAGTTCAATGGGATAAAAGAAATGGCTCGAAGATAGGTTTGGGCAGTGCCCGACTTGCAGTTCCCTAATGACATTTATCATTTCAAGGATTCCTGAACTGTCCTAGTTTTGTACATCATCAAGTTACACCAAAATTTAAAATCAAAAGCGATGGAAAAGGAAATCATCTATAACGAAAACCTGCATTTCGAGCATCAACTTTGGAGGCGCGAACTATTCTTCTGGCAAGACGAGCTAAAGTTTTTCAACAATAGGCTCAGCGAACTGGTTACGCGATGGACTTCGAAGGAAGTACTTGTAAAATTGGAGCATTATCAAAACGAATTCATCTTGCACGGCGGGGTCAGCGAGGACCTATTGGAGGCCATAGAAGTCCACGAGACTAGAATTGCCGGTCAAGACCAAGATGGCGAAGATGCACTGGATACCATTATGGTCAAAAAACACTTGGAATTCCGAAATAAAATGGAGACGCAGCGACAAATCTATGCGGATCTTAAAATGAAGTTCTTCCGCTTTCTTGGCGCGTATCTATAAAACGTATGTTAGGGCTAAAACTTCCGAAAAAGCAGCATCTTAAAAGATACTATACCGTTTTTGGCGTGCTCGCCAAATATGGTTTCGAAGACGTGATGGCCAGCAGTACGGTCAAAAAACTGATTCCAAGCAGCTATCTCAAAAAGCATCCCGATACCGAAAAGTTGCTTTCGCTGTCCACTTTTGAGCGAATACGGATGGTCTTGGAAGAGTTGGGGCCTACCTACGTCAAAATGGGCCAGCTCTTAAGCAATCGCGAAGATCTGCTACCTCCTGAGATGATCAAGGAATTGGAAAAACTACAGGACCGCGCGCCCGCCCTAAAAAACTTCGAGGTAGCGGAAATAGTCGCCGAAACCTTGAAAATCGATCGCGCCGATTATTTCGGGTCGATCGAACCGGAACCGCTCGCCGCCGCCTCCTTGGCACAGGTGCATGGGGCCCAATTGCACAACGGCGACCGCGTTGCCCTGAAAATTCAGCGGCCGGGTATCGGCGAGGTTATCGCATCCGACATCGGTATCATGAAAGACCTCGCCGGAAACTTGGAAAAATACAGCGCAGAAGTACAAGCTTTTCAGCCCGTTCAACTTATAGCATCCTTCGAAAAAAGTATTCATGAAGAACTCAGTTTTTTGATGGAGATGGACCATATGGAGCGTTTTTCCTCAAATTTTAAGGGGAATAATGACATTTACGTCCCCAAAATATATCGCGGACTGAGCAACGACCATCTAATTTGTATGGAATTCGTTAATGGGATAAAGGTCTCGGAACTTGACAGATTACAAGCGTTGAACATCGATTCCAAAAAAGTCGCCAAACTCGGGGTGGATCTATATCTTGAACAGGTGTTGGAACATGGGTTCTTTCATGCCGACCCACATCCCGGAAATATATTTGTACTTCCCGATACCGAACAGATCTGTTTTATCGACTTTGGTATGATGGGCAGCATCATGCCCAACGACAAGGACGCCTTGATTGAATTGATGGTTAGTTTCTTAAAAGGGGATGCCCGAAAAATTATTCCCATCCTCGAGAAAATAGCGGTAAAATCCACCATTTCCGATTACAAAAAACTGGAATATGATCTTTACGAGCTGATGGAGGGGGTCAGCAATACGTCCATCAAAAATATTAAACTGGGCACCACGCTTACCCAATTCAAAAATGTACTCTACAAAAATGAAATTATACTTCCCCATTATCTGTACATGCTCATCCGCGCCCTGGTCATCATCGAGGGCGTCGGGCTTAAATTGGACCCCGAATTCAATATTACCGATAACCTAAAGCCATATTTGACGAAAATTGCCCGCAAGCGGATCGGCCTAAAATATATGTTCAAGAAGAGCCTAAACCGTTTTCAAGAGTACAATGCGCTACTGGACACCTTACCGGACGATATCAATGACATCGTTCACAAGATCAAGAACGGTAAATTGGTCATCGTTCACGAGCACAAGGGCCTGAACGAATTCAGGAATTCGCTGAAAACGGCTTTCAACCGTTTGGTATATGCAGTCGTTATTGCTGCCTTGTCCATCGGCTCCGCCCTTCTCGTTATTGCGGACATGCCCCCGAAGGTTCAGGGGATACCGATATTGGGCGCTATAGGTTTCGTGCTTTCAGCCGTCTTGGGATTCTTTATCCTCATCTCTATTTTTAGGAATAAGGAACGCTGACCTTCAGATATGTAGCGGGTTACATTTAACCTAAAACTTACCTATATATTTATCATTTCAATACTTAACAAATCTCCAATTACCCTTTGTACGGATACCGGTTTAGAAAACTCGCTCGCAGGCCTTTTCTTGCCGTTTCCAAAAGGTTTTCCACTTCCTTGATGCTGCGGTTGCGTATTTTGGCGATTTCGGCTGCATCGAATTGATGTTCGGTATGAAGCTCGTACACCGTACGCACGGGTGCTGGTAAATGAAATAGCACCATCTCGGCATGTCTTCGGATATTTTCCGCGCCCAGTTGCCGGTCAAGTCGTTTAATGATCTCGTTATCTTCCTCTTCAATAAAAATAGGGTTCAGCACATAGTCGTTCTTGGGATAGGAAATATCGTCCAACTCTTCGATCATCATCAGGTCGCCATCCCCATCTGTACTAAATTTTTCTTCCATCTCGTCCCATTCCTTTCGGGCATAGATGTCGATATTTTCGAAGAAATACGAATCGAATTCCTCTTCCACCAGCGTGTCTTCCAACAATTCGTCCGCTTTTTTGAACAACCAAGGGTACAGTTCCCTTTCGTTTTCGATTTCGTCAAAATGCTCATATGCCTCGATAAAAAGCTGATCGGTAAATTCTTCCGTCCTATATCTGTTTTTATCGATTTGACCCTTGGCCAAGGCGATATACAGTCTTTTTTGGACATACTTTTTCACCCCCGGCAGAGCTTTTAGCAATAGCGCATTGAACGCCGATGTATCGCCTTCCCTCTTTAAGCGCAGCAAACCGGGAAAGGCGTTGGCCACGACTACGTGCACTTCTTTTTGCTTTCTGTAATAATTCACTGTGTTTTCCATATCGAAACTCTTTTTTGTTGATTCCCTTCAAAAGTGCAACCTTGTAATTCGTAAAAAAATGATTTACATCAGTTCTGGAAGGCCTACTTAGAAATGACATAAAATACTTTTGTTGAAAAACCAAAAAAACATATAAACTGATCTAGGTCATTTTCTCTCTAGAAATGATGTCCTATTTTAGCATCATAATTAGTAGTAACATAGTTCTTCAAGATTGTAAAGAGACGGTTTCCCTGGCGTAGGAATATGATCAGGAACCCAAGGAAAGGTGCCGTAAATGCTTTAGACCACATAATATTTCGAACAGCTATCTATAGACAAGTAGCACAGATTATGGTAAGCGTTGTAAGCAAATGCAATACCTTCTTTGAAACCGGAACATTTCGGTGTTCCGGTTTCTTCAAAAATACATTGAGATTGGTTTTAGTAGATCGAAAGATCGAAGAAACCATAGTGGTGGCGGCGATGACGTCCGAATCAAAATCGACCTTTAGGTCATTTTAGCGATAAAGTGGTGTAAAGGCTTGATCGGAAGTACGGATTGATTTTAACCCTTCATGGGAAACAGGAGGCCTCGGTCTCCTGTTTTTTTTTCCATCGATGGATAATAAGATATGCATCTACTACAACGTTTTTTAGCAGACTTTACTTGTTTGACGAATGACCTTAGAACGTAAATTACTGTAACTTGGCGATGCGGCGAGAACTATCTATAATCCGCTATACTTCGAAGTGCTTCCTTATTTAGAATAATGATCCTGCGGCCACTATCGGTGGTAATCAACCTCTTGTCCTTAAATTCGGACAGGGTGCGTATGGCGGTTTCGGTAGCGGTACCGATAAGTCCGGCAAAATCTTCTCGCGGTATACCAATACCTTCGGTAGCACGGTCTTTTATAATTCCTTTTTCGTACAGCTCCAAAAGGGCCTTGGCCGCCCGTTGCCTGACCGACGCGAAGGCCATATCGACCAGTTGCGCCTGTACCTCGATTAGGTTATTGGATATCATTTCAATGAACTTTTGCGACACGGTATGGTTTTCGTTCAGCAATTTCGTAAAATCCCTTTTAGGTATTGCATAGAGTTCGGCGTCCTCCAGAACGACGGCATTGTCGACATAGGTGCCTTGAGGACATAACAGCGAAAGTTGTCCGATAAATTCCCCAGGGCCACAAATTCCGCTGACGAATTCCTTTCCCGATTCCGTACCCTTATAGGTCTTGACCCTGCCGCTTTCGACAAAGAACATCGAATGCGCCGTATCGCCCTCCCAATACACCATATCTTTTTTATCGTATTTTTTAAGGGCCTGACCTTTTGAGAGACTCTCGAGATCCATGTACTGCGACGCTTCCTCCAAAAAAACGTTGAGGCCTTTCACGTTTTTGGCAATTTCCTTTTTTAAAAATTCGTTTTTACGCAGCCGGGAGGAAATGGCCTCCAAGAGTTCCTTTTCATCAAAAGGTTTCGTCAGGTAATCGTCGGCTCCCAGGTTCATGCCCGTTCGCATATCGGCCCTGTCGGTCTTTGCGGTCAAGAAAATAAAAGGGGTGCTGGCCGTTGCACTATTTTTGGATAATTGTTCCAAGACCCCGTACCCGTCCATTTCGGGCATCATGATGTCGCAGACTACTACGTCGGGATGAAATTGTTTGGCCTTTTCAACCCCTATTTTCCCATTTTCTGCCATTTCCACTTGGTATTGGGCCAAGGCTAGGATGTCCGCCGTGTTTTCGCGAACATCCTCGTTATCCTCGATCAACAGTATTTTTTTCATGTTTTTTTTAGATTTAAGGGGAGTTTAAGGGTAAAGGTGCTTCCTTTTCCCACTTTACTTTTGAAGCCAACGATGCCACCCATAAGTTCCGAATATTGTTTTACGATATGCAGCCCCAGTCCCGTACCTTGGATGTTGATTACGTTCCCCGCCCGAAAAAACCGCTCGAACAGGCTTTTTTGTTCCGCTTGGGGAATGCCGATTCCCTTGTCCACCACATTAAAAATCACTCCCTCGTCGGATACTTTTAGTTCCAGGATGATTTCCGCGCCCTCATCGGAATATTTCAAGGCGTTCGACACTAGGTTGATCAAAAT
>JAGXIC010000096.1 GCA_024635875.1 Pricia sp. | reverse complement strand
GCTCCGGCTCTTCCTCTTGGGGCGGGGCCTGTTCGAAGAGCAATTGCAGCATGGCCTTCGTCGGCAGGACCCCTTCCTTTTCGATTCCCTTATGATGGCAATGGTCGCATCGTTCCTGTTACCCAGATACCGCTTTAGGTGTTTGAGGAATTCCATTATCAGGGTCATTCTCGGCCCCAGCTTTTCATGGGGGGGGAAATCTCTTTGTACCTGAAAAAATCCATCATACCGTCCAGGGCCAGGAACTGGGTGCTATAGTGTGTCCGTGCGAAGGCCCGAAAACGTACCGCCGTTTCTTTTTTGATGCGCAAGGTCCAAAAGGAATCCAACAGTGCCGTCCATTTTATGGTTTGACGAAAATCCGGGCCTGTTTCTGGGGGCTACGGGGCCATTTGACGAAAACTGGACCGATCTTACATCCGATCCTCCGACCCCTTTCGACTTTAAACCGCTGTGGAACAGGGGTTTAAAAAGAAACGCAAACACGCAACACCGGCCCTCCGTGTTGCCCTCTTGCTATACCCCTTAGTTTAGCATTCATAGTTTTCATAGAGGTATTTATGATAGTCGGTTTTCTATTTATTGGCTAACTTCCTATTGGGGAATACTCTCCGTAATTGATAACTATGATCAAACCGATAGGGGCGAATTATACGCTATTCAAAGCTTCGGGCTTATACTTTATTTGATAAAGGCCCCTATCGGTTATTTCCGGATCGGCATCAAATGGAAATTCAGGCTTAAAGGCCTATTATCAGGGGTTCGATGGTAATCTGGATACTTGGTCCTCATCTCTAAATCCTATTCGTTATGAACAGAAAAAACTTCTCTTGCTTTATCGGTATCGATATATCGAAAAGCGATTTCTACGTGGCCATCATCAAGGATGAAAGGACTGCCTCGTACGTATTCGAAAATTCCAAGAAGGGAACCAATGCGTTTATCAGGTTGCTCCGAAACCAGAAGATCGGTCTGGAGGACACGCTTATGTGTATGGAACATACCGGTGTCTATGGCAGGCTCATCATCGCGAAACTTGTCGAGAAACAGGCCAACTTCTGTGTCGAGATGCCCGTACAGATTGGCAAGAGCATAGGTGTGCAACGGGGAAAGAACGATAAGATTGATGCCGTTCGGATCGCCCAGTACGTAACCAAAAACCATGGGGAAATGCAGCTTTTTGTGCCCATACCAGAAATCCTTGAAAAGGTCAAGATCTTGCTCAAGGTCCGCAGGAAAATGGTCAATGCAAGGGCGGATGTCAACAAAAAAAAGGTAATGGCGGCTGTTCGGCAGTAGGTTGAAAACACCAAAATGTGAAATATCTGTTCCTCTTGAAGCGGAACAAAACGCAATGGTGAATTTCAGTTCAAGCGGACTTTAGTTTGAATTTTAGGAGGAAGAATTTTGTACTTTGGATATGGGGTATACCTATAATTATATCTCAATATTATTTCAATAGAAGGAAACCCTAAAATTCAGGTTAATGTCCAAGATTTGGGTACGAAGCTCTTTGCCCGTAATGGAGAGCAGCGGAATGGAGCGGCAATGTGCTGAGGGGTTAAGTGCAGAGAAGCGTTCTTTCCCCAGAATTAGAAATTTGACCAGTAAAAAGTTTTGCCCGCACTAGGGCTAATGGATACTTTGCAGGTGTTAAAATTGCCTAAAGAAAGTATTATGAGGCAGGGCTCTTAGAGATTTTGTATTTCCTCAAGTGTTAAAAGAGTTACCTTAATTATTATATCGGGTGCAACGCCCAGATTTATTGTCTTTTAGCTACTACACTTGCGAACATATCATTTTCTTTGGTAGTCTCAGTATAATATCTTCCTCTGCTTGTCTGTCAATTTTGTAATATTTCCAAATAAGCTATTAAAAAGTTGAATCGAGTTTTTAAACTTTTAATTATCGACATAATTTTATGCCGATAATCTTGTGAGGACGAGTGTTATATTCACAGAATTGAATTGTCCGATTGCAACCCAGTATCATTAATTAATACTAAACACAAACATTATGAGCAAAGAAAGAGATGAAATCTTCGATGAGATCAGAGAAATTTTGGAAAAAAACGAGGACGCCCAAAAAGGCTACGACAAAGCTGCAAAGAATGCCGACAGTCCACAACTAGCTAACTACTTTAGGGAAAAGTCCACCAAAAGAAGAGGTTTCAACGAGCGGCTAAGAAGTGAGATAAGAGGTGCATATTCCGACTTTGACCAAGACGGGTCGTTCGGCGGAAGCATACACCGTGCGTGGATGGACGTCAAATCGCTTTTTTCAGCCGATAATGACGAATCTATGTTGGAGGAATCCATCACCGGGGATAAGGCGGCCATTGACGAATACGACGATGTTCTTGAATATGAAAATCTTCCGATGGGGTTGAGGACCTTGTTGCAGCAACAACGGGACGAAATACAAAGGGATATAGCCGAAAACGATTCGTTGGAAAGCATACGCTAGCTGTCTATTTGGTAGGGCGTCCTTCGGGACGCCTATTACAACACATTTAGTGGTAGGTAAATTCTTATCGATTTGCCTCATCGTGAAAAGGTAAGAGGTAATTTTAAAATAAAAATTTTTACAACTGCAATGAACAAGAATAATGAAAACCTAAAACGGCCCGGACTTCAGGCGGATATGAAAGAACAGCCCGAGAGCATCAAGCAATCCTACAAAGGCAGTGGCAAGCTCAAAGGCAAGACCGCTCTTATCACCGGGGGGGATAGTGGAATCGGCCGTGCCGTGGCTATCCATTTTGCCAGGGAAGGTGCCAATGTGGTTATCAACTATTTCAACGAAACGGAGGACGCCAAACGAACGAAGGAATTGGTCGAAATTGATGGTGTTCAATGTTTGACCATCGAAGGGGATTTAAAGGATTTCGATTTTTGCAATAATCTTGTCAATAAAACCTTGGATAGATTTGGCAAAATTGACATCCTAGTTAACAATGCCGCTACCCAGTATACCGAAGAAGACTTTACCGATATTTCGGTAGAACATCTCAGGGAAACTTTCGAGACCAACATCTTGGCAATGATGTATTTGACCCAGCAAGTCCTTCCGAATATGGGTTCAGGCTCGCGAATAATCAATACTACCTCGATAACGGGCTATCAGGGCCATGAACTGCTCGTTGATTATTCCTCTACAAAAGGTGCCATTACTTCGTTTACGAGAGCCCTATCCCAACAACTGGCGAAGAAACAAATTTTGGTCAACGCCGTTGCGCCCGGTCCAATATGGACACCTTTGATTCCCGCTACTATGGACGATATTGCCAATTTCGGGGAAAGCACCCCTCTCGGGAGGTGCGGACAGCCGTCAGAGGTTGCGCCAGCTTATGTGTATTTAGCATCCGGGGACTCTACCTATATGACGGGCCAGGTCTTGCATATTAATGGAGGTGTAGTAGTTGGGGGATAAATTAAATAAAAATTATGAGATCAATCTGGAACGGTTCGATCAGCTTCGGCCTGGTATCGATACCCATAAAATTGTTTTCCGGCTCCGAAGAACGGGCCTTGGACCTTGATATGCTTGACAGTCACGACGGCGAGCGTATTCGGTATAAAAGGGTCAATGAAAAGACCGGTGAGGAAGTCGAATGGAAGGATATCGTAAAGGGGTATAAGAAAGACGATAAGTACATCATTTTGGAAAAGGAGGATTTCGAGAACGCCAATATGAAGAAGAGCAAGACCATCGATATCGAGCAGTTCATCCGGGAGGACGAGGTGGCCGATGTGCTCTTTAAAAAGCCGTATTTCGTCAAGCCCCAAAAGGGAGGTGAGAAATCATATTCCCTATTGCGGGATGCCCTGAAGCAGACCAAAAAGCTAGGGGTGGCCACTTTTGTTATGCGGCAAAAAGAACACCTCTCCCTTATCGGGGTCTATGAGGATGCCCTTGTACTGCACGTTATCCGCTTCGAGGACGAAATCAGGGACACCGCCGAACTGGAACTTCCCAAGGAAAAAATCGGAAAAAAAGAACTTGACATGGCCATATCCCTTATCGAACAGTACACCGAGGACTTCGACTTTGGTCGGTTCGCGGATGTATACAATGAACAATTGCTGAAAATTATAGAATCCAAAAATTCCGGAAAGCCGGCAAAACCCGAAAAGTTCGAATCCAAGTCTACCCCCGCCAAGGACTTGATGGCGCAACTGAAGGCAAGTCTGGAGAAACGGAAAAAAACGGCATCCTAAAAAGTGGGTCTTAAGGAATACAACGAGAAACGTGACTTTTCAAAAACACCCGAGCCATCGGGGGACGACGCTTCCCAGACCGATGTCCACCGGTTTGTCGTGCAAAGGCACCAGGCCAGAAAACTGCACTACGACCTGCGGTTGGAAATCGACGGTAGCCTTAAAAGCTGGGCGGTGCCGAAAGGGCCTTCCATGAATCCCGATGATAAACGTTTGGCGGTCCGAACGGAAGACCATCCCCTAAAATACCTTCATTTCCAGGGTACAATTCCCAAAGGGAACTACGGGGCGGGCGATATGGGCATTTGGGATTCGGGCACCTTCGATTGCGATAGTTCCGAAAACCATCTGGGCATACTGCAACAATTCGGGAAGGGTAATCTAAAGATTATATTTTCCGGCCAGAAAATAAAGGGCCGTTTTGCTTTGGTCAGAACGGGCGAACGTAACGGCAAGGAAAGTTGGCTTCTTATCAAAAAGAAGGACGCTTTCTCGACCGATCTTTTCTACGATGCGGAAGGATTGTTGGAACCTTCCGAAAAAACTACGAAAAAATATCCGAAAAAAGTCACCCCCGGAACAATTCTAAGTCCGATGCTGGCCGGCTCCACAAAAAAAATCTTCAACGATCCAAAATGGATCTATGAACTGAAATGGGACGGGTATCGGATCCTGTCCCATATTTCGGAAAAAGGGGTGCTGCTGCAATCCAGGAACGGGGTCAACATGAACCGAAAATTTCCCGAGCTGGCCAAGGAATTGGAAAGAGTTGGGCATGAGGCCATTTTGGATGGCGAGATTACCGTGCTGGACGAAAATGGGGTCTCACGTTTCGGCGCACTACAGAACTGGCCCGATACGCAAGGGGCCTTACATTATTACGTGTTCGACATGTTGTACCTGAACGGGCACAGTATGTTGGACCTTCCGCTTTTGGACCGAAAAAGTCTTGTTTCCGATGTTATCGAAGGCCTGAGCCTTACGCGATATTGCGACCATATCGAGGGCATGGGGGCCGCGCTCTTCGAAAAGGCCATCGGGGAAGGAATGGAGGGGGTCATCGCCAAGGTTGCCGATAGCATCTACGTTCCGGGAGCGCGCACCGAATCATGGCTCAAGATAAAGGCCGTAGAGAACGAGGATGCCCTGATATGCGGCTATACCGATTCAACGAGCGCGGCTTTTGGTTCCCTAATATTGGGAAAACAGAAAAAGGACGAGCTCGAATATATCGGCAATTGCGGTTCAGGATTTGGTGAGGCCCAACAGAAGAACCTTTTAAGTATCTTCGAACGGTACCGCACCGAGAAGAACCCGTTCGGCAAGAAATTGGCCCTAAAGGGAAGAAAACCGAACTGGATGCTACCCGGCCTTGAATGCGAGGTCGATTATTCGGAGCGTACGGGGAAAGGTCTGCTTCGGAACCCCGTGTTCAAAAGGTTGCTCAACGAACCGGAAAATCCGAGGGCCACCAACGATGCCCGGTCCATTAGACCAAGGACATCCGATTTCGGCGTTAAAGAGATGATTGAAATCGATGGGCTGCCCGTATCGATCAGCAATTTGGAAAAGATTTACTGGCCAGAATCGGGATATACCAAATATGACCTGATTGATTATTATCTACAAATTTCCGATACCATAGTTCCCTATTTGAAGGATAGGCCGCAGAGCCTACATCGCCATCCCAACGGCATTTTGGAAGAAAGTTTTTACCAAAAGGATAACGAAAAGGTCCCCGAATGGATGCGTACGGCAACCCTATATTCCAAGTCCTCGGAAAGGGACATCGATTATCTTCTCTGCCAAAATACCGCTTCGCTCATTTATATGGCAAACCTGGGCTGTATTGAAATCCATCCATGGAATTCAAGGGCAGAAAACCTAGACAGACCGGATTATGGAATTATCGATTT
This sequence comes from Pricia sp., assembly GCA_024635875.1. Taxonomy (GTDB): domain Bacteria; phylum Bacteroidota; class Bacteroidia; order Flavobacteriales; family Flavobacteriaceae; genus Pricia. The sequence goes on along the minus strand of JAGXIC010000096.1, from coordinate 7,449 downwards.
GGATCCGCCAGAAGGTTCCGATTTCAAAAATGTGGCAAAAGTTGCGTTGATCCTTTACGAAGTACTGGCCGAGGCCCATATCGACGGCCATTGCAAAACTTCCGGCGCCAAAGGCTTACATATATATCTGCCCATGAACGGTCAATATACCTACGAAGAGGTACGGAATTTCATAAAGCTCATCTGTTATTTTGTTCAGCAGAGTGCGCCTGGACTGACAACCATGGAACGCCGTAAAAAAAACCGCGATGGAAAGATTTATCTTGACTACCTACAGAACCGAAAGGGGCATACCGTCGTTTCGCCCTATTCCGTGCGCCCGGTCAAAGGAGCCCAAGTTTCGGCCCCGCTGCATTGGAATGAATTGAAGGATGGAGTCCTGCCATCGGATTTCACCATCAAAAATATGCCAGAACGCATATCGCGAATAGGCGATATTTTCGTTCCTATAATGGGTGCCGGTATAGCTATGGAGACCGCTTTGGAAAGGTTCAACAAAATGTAAGGCTGAATTTGACTTTAGCCGTCGTCATCATCAAATTCAAGTTGCCATGCTGTCCGCCGAAAAGACATCTATTCCACGTTTTAACGCACAAATCGTTTTCAAAAAATATGGATTCAACAATTATGGTCCCATTTCAATTTACGATTTAAATCCCACAATTCTATGACCGTGTACAACCTTGCCTATAAAACCATTTTCTTTAACATATTTCCCGTTTAAGTAGTATTTTAGTTATACCAATAGTTGCACATGAAAAAGATAGTGTTCGCCATATTCGGTTTGCTGCTTGTATTTATCGGTTTGACCTATTGGTCAGTTTCAAATGCGCCCTCCAAGTTCCAGACCTGTGAGATTCTGGGATTGGGTGATATCGACCAAATCGATTTCAGGGAATACGATTCGGTCCTGGTCGCTGCAAATACCCTTTATGAGGGTAACGTCATTAAACATACCATGCAAGGGAAGCAATATCGCGAAGCATGGACAACTCCAGTCAAAGTTCCCATCGTTTTTTTAGATACTTTGATGGGCGGCATGCAAGTGGTGAAGGAGGGCGGGGGCAAGCAGACCCATTCCCTAGAAATTGAAGCTGCTGACGGTACCGTCTTCACATTGCGGGGAATCGCCAAAGATCCGGAACCCTTAGTGCCGGAAGTCGCCGAGGAGCTTGGTCTAGAAAATATAGTCATCGACGGGGTTTCGGCCCAACATCCGTATTCGGCAATCGTGGTGGCGGCCATGGCTGAGCGTGCGGGCCTGCTTCACACCCGGCCCCGAACCATTTTCGTTCCTAAACAGCCAGCATTAAAAGGTTACAACGCTAAATATGGTAATAGATTGTTTCTTTTGGAATATGAGACGGAAGGCAAAGCCTATTGGACAGGATTGGAAAATGCAACAAAAATTGTCGATACCGAACGATTGCAAGAACTAAAACAAAAGCATCCTGAAAAACTTTCCATAGATAAGGCAACATTGATAAGGGCTCGGCTCTTCGACCTTTTAATAGGGGACTGGGACCGGCATGCCAAGCAGTGGGGATGGGTGATCACTGAATCTGGCGGTGACCTCTTGGCAATACCTTTGCCCTGTGACAGGGACAACGCCTTCTTTAATCTCGAAGGCGTGATACCGACGCTTATTTCGAACAAGAACTTTTTGCCTGGGGTACAGCCGTTCGAGAATTCCGTACAATATCTTGAAGGCCTGGTGGGGCCTTTCGACCTCTATTTTTTGAGGGAGGTACCGGAACAGATCTTTCTGGACCAGGCCAAAACCCTTCAGGATGCATTGACGGACAGTATAATTTCTGAAGCTTTTAAAATTTGGCCCGAGAATATTTACGACCTGAACGGCTCGGAAATTATTTCGAAGATCAGTCATCGCAGAAAGGATCTGCCCCGTTATGCGAAGCAGTTCCATCGAATATTAAATGAACGAGATCCGCTATCAGAACCACTGAACGGCTCCGAAGATCTTCAACTTGATACAATGTCGTTGGCCTGTTTTGACTGCAAACTAACGGCATCCGAATAAGTGATTTTATTAAAATTTACACAATAAAAATCCGAATGTAATGAAAGGATTAATTCAGGAGGCCGAGAATTATATTATCCGACTTTTATCGGAACAATTGGGAAAAAACTATCTGTTCCATAACGTGAACCATACCCGGAAGATGATGGCCAGAGCTACTGAAATTCTCGAAACCGATTTCAAGGAGGACATCGATCGAATAAATATCGAACTGACAGCCTGGTTTATAGATTCCGGTTTTTCGGACGGATATGACGACCACGTCAAAAACAGCTGTTCCCACTTTGAAAAATTTGGTTTGGAACATGGTTTGGAAAATGCAACTATAGAAAGAGTATGCCATCTTATAAATGCCGCATGGAGCGACGAAAGGCCCAGTGACACTGAAGAAGCAATAGTGAAGGATGTTAGAACGTTCTATTACGCTTCCGATGATTTCGAGGCCCTGTCACAACTGTTGCATATGGAGCAGCAGAATTTAGACCAAAATCCCCCTTCCATCGAAGAGTGGAGAAACCGGTATATCGAAATCCTCCGTGCCAAGCACCGATTTTATACAGACTACGCCTTGAAAAATTGGCAGGAACAAAAGGAAACGAACGTTATAGCACTCATCGGTTCCGCGGCCAAATCATTGAAGACGGAGAAGAAGGAGAAACTAAAGGTCAGGTTGAAGAACGATAGTCCCGAACGCGCCATCCAATCCCTGTACCGAACGCAGTTGCGCAACCATATCAAACTAAGCGATATTGCCGACACCAAGGCCAATATATTGCTCTCGGTCAATGCCATCATCATTTCGTTATTGCTAGCGAATTTAATCCCCAAACTTGACAGCCCCACCAATTCCTATCTTATCTATCCCACGGTCATCTTCGTACTTTTTAGTATCACTTCGATGATTATGTCGGTATTGGCTACCCGCCCCAAAATCGAGAACGACAGTCTTGTGGAACAAGATATTAAGACCCCCGATAGAAACATTCTATTTTTCGGAAATTTCCATAACCTTGAACTTGATGATTTTAAGGATAGAATTAGGGATATAATTAAGGACAAGGAATCAATATACGATTCACTGACCATGGACCTGTACTATTTAGGAAAGGTGCTTCAAAAGAAATATCAGCTTTTACGATGGACCTATACCGTTTTTATTGTGGGAATAATCTTTTCGGTCATAGCATTCGGCATCGCCCTTAAATATTATGGGATGGATAAGGAAATTTTGGAGGCCGTTGCACCTAATAGCAAATAATTTTAGACGAGCCACTGATTGTTTTTCATCCATAAAGTGATGACTGATGAATTTTTGGATTTGCATAAGTAATACAAATAGGCCGAGAAAAATTCATAAGCAATCGGACTGAGCAAAATCCGAAAACTTTAAGCCGAGAATAGAACTGTTATGGGAACACCGAGTTCGATCAATGTGATTCTGCACTTAATATAAACTCGTTGATAGTAACCAAGTTGGTCACTCAGTATAGTTCATTAGGAATCAACATATAAGAACTCCAAAAGCACGAAGACCTAAGAGAGTGTGACCCTCAGATCACTGTCCGCGGTAATAGAATAAGCTGAAATGTGGAGATATTGTCACTAGATAACAATGAGGATTATTTTTGCATCCGTCATCCATCTTCGATATCGGTAATGAAGACATGACTAGGAAAGTGGTGAGGTAATCTTAGCTTCTAAGGTTCATGCATACGATACTGTAGAGAATTCTCATCTCGAAGTTATAATGGCGTAGTTACAGATTAGACAATCCATAAAGTTGATAAAAGCTATTATCAAAATTATTTTAAAACCTTGCTTAAAATGAAACATCCAAATATTCCCCTCCAACAAAAAGGAGCTTATCACGACACTGTCGGTATGCGCTGTAGTACTAGTGTCAATTCGGCCAAAGTAATTTATGACCAGGTAATAGTTCGGTTGAACTCGGTAAATGAATGGCATTCGTTCTCCGATAAGGTCAAGGCCGAATTCCAGTTGATAGATTCAAACACGGAACTTCCGACGGATAGGTTTATTGTAGGAAATTGGTTAAGAATTGATGTTCCTGGAATAGCAAATCCGAGTGGGAACGGGTACGATTGGACAAGAATAGTCGATATCGAAAATGGGGACGATGGGGCGGACTACCCTTTTTTCGCCCTCACCCTTAGACCAAGTCCGGCTCCCGATGCCGTGGATGAAAAAGTGGCACATTTCTATACAGAAGAATCCACTAACACGTTTTTAGTAAGAAGAATTGGTAACTGTATCTATGTGGAAGTCCATGGAAGGAATGAAATCGAGAACGTTTCAGATGCCTCCTTGTATTTGGAGAAGAAGTTCAATGATAGTTTATTGAGCAAACCATGAGAATGCAATGCCATTGTAATTAGCTGATTTTCAATGAAATAATGTAAATATTTTCTCCCATGTGTAAGGAAGGGATTGTTTCTCTTAATGAACTAACCTAATACTAGGTACTTTTTAGGGTTTCAAAAATTGAAATTATTTTACGACCGCACTCTTGGCAACGTCCACATCTTTGGCTACTTCATCCCTAATTAAAGCCCAGTGGAACAAGTTGTCATCATTTGCTGTAAAAAGGTTATGGTTGTAATGTGTAAGCTTCATGTCCTTATATATGGGACGGGTAATCTTGATTACCTCATCCCAATAATCAAGAGCCTTATTTAAATGGACTATTGCTTTTTTTTTATTCTCTTCTCCTCCAGAAAGGCGATATGTTTGTAACGCAACAGCTCCTTTTAATTTTTCGGCCAAATGAAGTCCTAAATTTGCCCAGGTTTTTACGTCGGCAACTTCATACATTAAAGAAGCATTTCCTTTTGTGTCAATATCTTTAACCAATTTAAGTGCCTCTAGATTATCCCGCTCCAAAATATGAATAAGCTTTGGCGGGGTAATTCTATTTTTCGAGTACGAACCCTTAGCGACCGTAGTTTTTACATAATCCGACACGGAAACATAATCAGTATCCATTACAGGCTGATCGATCAGCGCATTTACCCCAATATAATTTGTGTATTCACCTTGCAAAGCCATAAAACCTTCGCTATATAAGGTAAAATCCCATTTGGAACTATATAAAGATGCTAGACGTAATTGGGTAGCAGAAGCCAAGGAATAGGCATTTAACAAATTCTCGGCCTTCTTGCCATATCTCCTATTAAACTCATTTTGAAAAACGGCATCTGGAGTGTCCGGATCGTATAACAACCTTCCCCAAAGTTTATAGAATAACCATTGGCGTTGAAATGCCCATTTCCAATCTACGGGATTTTTTACTTTGGTAAAGTAATCCAAGGCTGGAATATAGGTTTCCGAGCCAATAAAATACCCACCAACATAACTAGCCTGACCATTGAGGGCAATATGTTTTCTAATGAAATCGGGTACTCCCCAGCGAAGGGCAAAGAAATCCTCGTTCCTGGCCATCCATGCAATCTTATAATTTGTTGGTAGAGGGTCAAAATAAGTGTCTCCTAACTCACCTCCATGTACTTTTTCCAATCTTGGGGTCGAATGTGCATGAGACCAATTGAACTTCATTTCAACCCATATTGGCCCCTCAAAACTATCCTCAAGCTTCTCCATTGCATCGCGAGTTACCACCTCAACATTTTTACTTGTTCCTCCTTCAGAAGACAATCCGCTTGAAAAAGGCACTCTATGGATAAGTTTGACAGGACGTTCCCTTCGTGCCTCTAGCATTCCTGCAAGGATTACGTCATCCATCCATTCTTGTCTTTCTAAGGCAGTCATTCCTGCCATTCCCTCACCATGGGATATACCGATTCCGTCTAAATCCGGATATTCCTTTAACACTTGCTTTACACTTTCCCGTATATACCTTCGAACAATTTCTGTGGTATCTCCCTCTACATAATAAAATGGATAAAAATTTTGTTTGGCCACACCATGGGCTTCGGCAAATTCCTTGCTTACAAAAATGTTCCAATGAACAATATACGTGTCCAAAGCTCTTTCCTTGGCCATCCTAAAAATCTCTTTATACAAATGTTGCCACTCGGCAAATTCCTTTTCGGACCACGGGCTGGCCTCAGGAAAATTCTTTGGCCGCACCATAAATGTGTACGGATGCATATTCCAAAAACTTACTACATTAAACCTATTTCGAACCATCATATCTAAAAACGCCTCCCAATACTCTAAATCTTTGGCGGTTTCCATATGTTGGTCCAAAGCAGAGCTAGGACGATATGTTTCCCAAGGCAAGTTGTATTTTATTCCACGAAATTCAAGCTTAGGGGCTTGCTCATCTGCTTGTACCTTTTCTAAGGTTGCGCCATTTTCTATGGCTTCTATCAAAGACAGCGTTCCATATATCAAGCCACGGTGGTCGCCCCCGTAGACTGTAATAATTTTTCCCTCTGGAATAATGGAGAAAGCTTCCGCCTTTAATTTGGTATCATGAAGTGCTAGACTGATTAAGTAATCGTACTTTGTGTGACTAGGGGTTATTGTATATCCTTTATTAACCAGTGCTTCAGAAAGTTTACGGGCGGCATACGCTTCTTGCGGCACACCTGTATTATGAAGAATCGTTACAGCTTGGGAATGACCTTTGGCGGAATAAAAAAAACATAGACAAATTAAAAAGATATATGGTTTCCTCATTTTAAATATTTGGTTGGAATTAATAGGGTATTTTTTTTCAATTGCCGATAGCGTCTGATCGATAAATGGATGAAAACACATTTAAGTAATCATGACCAGCTTTAGGAACACATTGAGTGCGGGCACGACAAAGAGCTCATAATTGGACTAAACAAACGAACCCATTGCAAAAGCGATTTCTCAACCCTTTTTATGATACCTAATCCATACCACTGTGGAACCTTCCCAAGCCAAATTGGTCACCCACCTTGGTCACCTTACCGTCCTTTAGGTATATTTCGATCATTTTTTCGCTGGAAACGGTATTATGGTTTTCATCTTTAAGCAGGTATAATACGCGTCTTGTTTCGGCATCGATCACTTCGCCACTTGAGGGATAGGCGTAGGTGCCATCGATGCTAAAGTTTATCCATCCCGGCATATCATCCAGAGCGATGGTGGTAAGCTGCTGATAAGGGGCTTGCACATTAAAAATATGCAGTCGCATATTGTGGCCGTCGCTCACCCAGATCTCTCTTTCATCCGGGCTCAATGCGATGCCGTGGCTCGGGTTGCCATGTCTTCTTACTGGGCCTTTGTCCCAACCCAGTACCGGAACGCTCGCGATCTTTTCCCCGGTTTTTAAGTCCCCCACCTCGAATCCAAGAAAGTCATTGACGTTCACGAATACAAGGGACTCTTCGCTATTGATGGTAAAGGGCCGAATACCGGCGCTAAAAGGGCCTATCTTTTGAACAAGGGTATGC
>JAGXIC010000095.1 GCA_024635875.1 Pricia sp. | reverse complement strand
GAATAGAGGTTTCAACGCCGCTTTTTAAAGGGTTGGCCTTGTCCATGCTCATTTTACAAAGTATTATTTCAGCCCCTGTAATTTTTTTTAGTACGGACTGCAGTTTTTTAGCAAATTGCAATCCCCCGCCATCGATACCCGCAATAATAATCTCTTTTTCCTCAACATTGGCCTCATATATCTGGTAGGCGATGCGGCGTACGGTGTGCTGTATTTGTTGATGTGATAAAATTTTGTTATCCATGGATGGGGTGTTTGATGTTCAAAGATAGGAGGGGGGACACAAATAAAACGAATTTCAACGAAATTATTTGTGGTCGAATCTGAGGTGTTAAATGAGAGTCAATTTAAGGTTTCGCTTTAGTCCGTAAAAATTCAAACCTGTTAAGCCGACAGGTCAACGTCCTAAACTGCGATGCTGTTTGGTTTAAGGTTTAGTCGTTTGCTTAAAACCTTGAACCTGCCTCAAAGCAGTATTTAACTTTGAACATCCTTTTTGAATTTTAATTTGAACTTGATTTTGAACTTGCGTTTCTATTCCCCCAAATACCCTTCAATATCCCTTCTATCTTTTTTAGTGGGCCGTCCCGTACCTTGTTTGCGGTAATGCTCTTTGGCTTTTTTTAGGAGTTCGCCATGTTCATAGGCTTCCTTGGGCGTGGTATCCTTCCGATATATATCGACCAGTTTGGCCCCAACGCGGTTCTTTGGAATATCGAGAACGGTGAGCTGCAGGTCGATCTGGTTTTTACGCACTATGATTTTATCCATAGTATAAACCTCCCTCGAGGGCTTGGCGACCTGATCATTGATTTTTACCTGCCCCTTTTTACAGGCCGCGGAAGCGATGCTACGGGTCTTGAAATAACGGATGTGCCAGAGGTATTTGTCGATACGCATGATATAACTAAATTCTTTGTTAAGCCCACGGACAAAAGTAAGGGAAAATTGTATCTTGCCGCCTTTAAAAACGAACGCATGACCATGAGCCGAATAGCCACTTTTTTACTATTGTTATTTCTTATAGTTTCCTGTGAAAATGATGATACCGCCGCGCCAGTACCAGAGCCACCAAGACCTTTGTCTGAAGTTGCTATGGAGGATGAAGCCAAAATACAAGAGTATTTAAAAACGCATTATTACAATTATCAGGATTTTGATAGTGTTCCAGCAAATTTTGACTTTAAGATTAGGGTTCAAGAAATTTCCGAAGGCGATACCTCAAGGATTTCCTTGGCGAATCAAGTTGAAAGTAAAATTATTAGGCTATCGTCAAGTGATCTAGGTCTTGATGGTGCGGAAGAAAACATTGAGCACAAACTGTATTACCTAAGGGCAAGAGCGGGTGTCGGAGAAAAGCCAACGGAAGTAGATTCGTTATTTTTAAGGTATGAAGGAATGCTCTTAAACGGTTCAGTGTTCGAAAGTAATATCAATAATCCTGTGTGGTTTGATTTACAGGGAACCTTATCTCAAAATAATAGGGGTGTGATTCAGGGATTCAAGCGAGGATTGCCCCAATTTGAGTCTGGTGGTGAAATTATAAGTAATGATGATGGTACTTTCAATGTAGAGGGTTTCAGTTCTGGACTTTTAATATTTCCATCAGCTTTGGGCTATTATAACGGTACAAATGTTGGTCCTGCCTATTCACCAATAATCTTTAATGTTCAACCTCTAGTTGCAATTACCGCCGATCATGATCGCGATGGGGTTCCGACCAAAGATGAAGTAGAAATTGATGAAGAAGGTAAAGTAACCTTAACGGACACTAATAATGATGGTATCCCAGACTACCTAGACCCAGAGACCAAATAATATCGTGCAAGACTATTTAAAACTAAAAGAAAATACCCGGCAAATTTTTGCCGGGTATTTTCTTTTAGAAATTTTTGTCGCCCCTTCCCTAACCTCTCTTGAATGGAACGGGCAGGCGGCAGCCAACATAAATAGTACAATTCAACAATAATCTATAGTTTGAGGGACAAACTTACAATCACCTGATCCGGTCGTGCATCGACCCGACTCGTCGTCTCTACTTCGGTTATATTCGTGTTGATGAAGGAAGCTTCGTTATCACTAAAACCCCTTTCATAACGAATATCGATTCCTAGCTTACCGAGGTTTACGCCTGCACCGAGATTCGCACCTACCGTAAAATCGTTTTCAATATCATTGATTCCGATACCGTCGAATTCCGTATCAAGTATGTATTGAAAGGCAGGACCTGCGAATACATGCAACGGGCCAATGATTTTGATCCCGACCAATACTGGCAGATCAAGTTTACTGATATCGAATTTGTCTCCGTCGTAGTCCGATTTCGTTTTGGTATAAATCCATTCGGGTCTCAAATAAATACGGCTTACACCGATTTTACCGAAAATTCCGATATGATAGCCTACGTTTCTGTCCGGCTCTCTTGCAGCAGCACCGATTGATTCAAAATAATCCCCGTTGGCACTGTAGTTGAGTCCTCCTTTTATTCCGAATCCTGAATCGCTTTGTGAAAAGGCCGCGATGCTGAACATAGCAAAGGCAGCTACTAGAAGTGAATTTTTCATATAGTTCTCGTTTTTGTTACTTGTATGGTATCAAAAACGATACCACGGTCATTTTCTGTTCTTAACCCTAACAACGGCATCTTCGATGGCTTTATTGTTCAATCCGTATTTGTCCATCAGCTCTTCTGCGGTGCCGCTTTCGCCAAAAGTATCTTGGGTAGCCACGAATTCCTGGGGCGTAGGATACTGAACGGCAAGGGTTCTGGCGATACTTTCACCAAGTCCGCCCAAAAAATTATGCTCTTCGGCGGTCACCACACAACCTGTTTTTTTAACGGATTTTAACACCGCCTTTTCGTCTAGGGGTTTAATGGTGTGAATATTTAATACCTCCGCTGAAATCCCTTGATTTTTCAGATTATCGGCAGCTATCAATGCGGGCCAAACCAAGTGTCCGGTGGCGATAATGGTAACATCGGTACCTTCTTGAAGCAAAACGGCCTTCCCGATCTCGAATTTTTGGTCGACAGGCGTAAAATTGGCCACTTTGGGCCGTCCGAAACGTAGGTAAACGGGTCCTTCATAATCTGCAATGGCCAAGGTCGCCGCTTTGGTCTGATTGAAATCACAAGGATTGATGACCGTCATACCCGGTAGCATTTTCATCATGCCGATATCTTCCAAGATCTGATGGGTAGCACCATCTTCACCGAGGGTCAAACCGGCATGGGATGCACAAATTTTGACGTTCTTGCCCGAATAGGCAATAGATTGCCGAATCTGGTCATAGACCCTGCCCGTGGCAAAATTGGCGAAAGTACTGGCAAAGGGTATTTTGCCCCCGATGGTTAGTCCGGCTGCGATGCCCATCATATTGGCTTCCGCGATACCGGTCTGAAAGAAACGTTTGGGATTCTCTTCGATAAAATCTTCGATTTTAAGCGATCCTACCAAATCGGCGCAAAGAGCCACCACATTGGGGTGACTTCTTCCCAGTTCGGTCATGGCCGCCCCGTAGCCGCTTCTCGTATCTTTTTTTCCTTGGTCTGTGTATTGCATAGGTCATTTTTTTTGTCATTTCCGATATCCACGGAAACCTTTGATTTTAGAAATACTATATAAGTATTCCCTCCCCCTCGGGGAGGGTTAGGGAGGGGACTTTTAATAATCTCCCAACGTCTCCGCATTCTGTGAAAGTGCATCCTCGAGCTGCTCATCATTGGGCGCCTTGCCGTGCCATGCGTGCGTGCCCATCATAAAATTCACACCATGGCCCATGACCGTATCTAAGATAATGGCGACGGGTTTTCCTTTGCCGGTTCTACTTTTGGCCTCGTTCAATCCTTTTATAACAGCTTCTAAATTGTTGCCGTCCTGTATTTCGATAACGTCCCATCCGAAAGCCTCGAATTTTGGTTTCAAATTGCCAAGCGGAAGAACATCTTCGGTGGGCCCATCGATTTGCTGTCCGTTGCGGTCCACTGTCGAGATGATGTTGTCAACCTTATTACCGGCGGCGTACATAATGGCTTCCCAATTCTGGCCTTCCTGTAACTCCCCGTCACCATGGAGACTGTATACCAAATGGTCATCTCCGTTGAGTTTTTTGGCAAGGGCGGCACCGATGGCGACGGACATGCCCTGGCCCAATGAACCGGAAGAAACCCGTATGCCAGGTAAACCTTCGTGGGTCGTTGGATGTCCCTGTAATCGGGAGTTTAATTTTCTGAAGGTTTCCATTTCCTTTACGGGAAAGTATCCTTTCCGGGCCAGCACGCTGTACCATACCGGGGAAATATGTCCGTTGGATAAAAAGAAAATATCCTCATCCTTACCATCCATATGAAAATCATCCTTAAGATCCATTATTTCGTGGTACAGCGCTATAAAGAACTCCGTACAACCCAATGAACCCCCGGGATGCCCTGAATTCACATCATGTACCATCCTTAGAATATCCCGTCGGGTCTGTGTAACAATATCCTGTAATTTATCCAGTTCTGCCATTGTAATGCCTTGATTTAAGAATTTCCCAAATGTAATCGCAATCTTTTGGGAATACAAGTGGTGTCCAAATTATTTTTGATTCTTTTAAAGAAGAACAAAGGGTAGGAAAATAGGCAAGGGCCCAAAACTAAAATGAACATTCATCACCTGAGACCAAAGCCGCTTCGCACAACTTTATTTTTTCGTTACCATAGTAATGTAACACAGTTGATTATCTTTGACCCCATAAATCGAACTTTGAAGTTTACCCTACACCAAACAGACGTTAACAGCAAGGCACGCGCCGGTACCATGGTCACCGATCACGGCACGATAGAAACTCCGATTTTTATGCCTGTGGGCACTGTGGCTTCCGTAAAGAGCGTGCATCAGCGGGAGTTGAAAGAGGATATCAATCCCGATGTCATCCTTGGAAATACGTACCATTTATTCCTCCGTCCGAAAACGGAAATTCTTAAAAAGGCTGGGGGACTGCATAAATTTATGGGATGGGACCGTAACATTTTAACGGATAGCGGGGGATATCAGGTGTATTCTTTATCCAACAACCGAAAAATAAAGGAGGAAGGTGTCAAGTTCAAATCCCACATCGACGGGTCTACCCACATGTTCACACCCGAACGGGTTATGGAAATTCAGCGTACCATTGGCGCCGATATTATTATGGCTTTCGACGAATGTACCCCGTATCCCTGTGATTATAAGTATGCCCAACGTTCGATGCATATGACGCACCGATGGTTGGAACGCTGTATCACACATTTGGAAAAAATACCGGTTGAATATGGATATGCGCAGACTTTTTTTCCGATAGTACAAGGTTCGACCTATACCGATCTTCGGAAGCAATCCGCAGAATATATTTCAGGCGTTGGGGCGGAGGGTAATGCCATTGGAGGCTTATCGGTCGGTGAGCCGGCAGCAGAGATGTATGCGATGGCCGAGGTGGTCTGTGACATTCTTCCCGAAGACAAACCGCGGTATCTGATGGGCGTAGGCACACCCATAAATATTTTGGAGAATATAGCATTGGGCGTCGATATGTTCGACTGCGTGATGCCCACGCGTAACGCCAGAAACGGCATGCTGTTCACGGCGCATGGCACCATTAATATCAAGAACAAAAAGTGGGAAGACGATTTTTCACCGGTCGATGAAATGGGCCTTACCTTCGTAGACACCGAATACTCTAAAGCCTATTTGCGACATCTGTTCGCGGCGAACGAATATTTGGGCAAACAAATCGCCACCATACACAATCTTGGTTTTTATCTTTGGTTGGTACGTGAGGCCAGAAAGCATATTTTAGCGGGAGATTTTTTACGGTGGAAGACCATCATGGTGAAACAAATGGATAAACGACTCTAGTGCTGAGCATAATCGATAAATATATATTAAAACGCTACCTGCTCACTTTTGGGGTGATGATTCTTTTATTCATTCCCATCGGTATTATGGCCCATTTGGCAGAGCAAATCGGGAAGATGCAGGCCAATGAGGCGCCTTTGGATGAAATTTTGGTTTATTTCGGCAACTTTACCATATATATAGGTAGTTTGCTATTTCCCATATTTCTGTTCTTGTCCATCATCTTTTTCACCTCAAAACTCGCCAGTAATACCGAAATCGTTGCGATTTTAAGTTCCGGGGTTTCCTATAACCGATTTTTACGGCCGTATCTTATCGGGGCGTCCATCATAGCTCTTATGATGTTTATTATGGGGATGTTCATTGTACCTAAGGCGAGCCTAGGTTTCAACGAATTCAAATTCAAATACTTAAAAAGGGGAAAGCAAGACCGGGTGACCAATAACGTATTTACCCAGCTCAATAAAACGGATTTTATCTATGTGAGCAGCTTCGACCCCGCCAGACAGATCGGATACAATTTTACCTATGAGCGTTTTAATGCCGATAATGAATTGGATTTCAAAATTTCTGCGGCCAATATCCGCTGGGTCGAAAAGGATACGGTATACCGCCTTACCTCCTACCAAAAAAGAAAATTGGTGAACGATACCGCTTTGGTCGACACCAAACGCCGGTTAGATACCTTATTCACGTTTGATATTGGCGACCTGACTCCGGTATCGTATGTTGCGGAAACCAAAAATATCTTCGAACTGAACCAGTTTATTGCCGATCAACGACAGAAAGGGGCTTCCAATATCAACACCTACGTACTCGTAAAATACAAAAGATGGGCCCTGCCGATATCGGCCTTTATCTTAACCATCATTGCGGTGGCCGTAGCCTCGGTAAAGCGAAGGGGCGGTATGGGCGTAAACCTGGCCTTTGGTATTGTCGTGGCGTTTATCTTTATATTTTTTGACAAGGTATTCGGAACACTGGCGGAACAAGCGGGCTTTTCACCGTTATTGGCGGTAATTCTACCAAACCTACTCTTTGGCATTTTGGCTTTTGTGCTATTACAAAAAGCGAAAAGGTAGCTATAAAATGTAAGGTTTAAGTGTGCCTTGTGCCACATTAAAGGTCAAGGATTTTTTAAAGTAATCTTAGCTGCTATTTAGATAACGATTGACTTACTGGAACCATTTTCAGGCAGGGCTTTATTTCCAGACTTTTTACCGCTAACTAGCAACATTAAAACCTTGAACCTTTAACAGCTACCAAGTAGCGATTAAACCTTATATTCTTTAAATCCGAAACAAACGTTCAGAAAATTTTATATTTGCGCAAATAAGACGAGTACATTAAACTAAAGCTATCAACATATGGAATATCTCGATTTTGAACTCCCGATCAAGGAACTCGAAGAACAGCTCGACAAATGCATGGTCATCGGAGAGGAGAGCGATGTCGACGTGACCGAGACTTGCAAGCAGATCGAAAAAAAACTGGATGAAACCCGCAAGGAAATTTACAAGAACCTTACGGCCTGGCAACGGGTTCAATTATCGCGACATCCGAACCGACCCTATACCTTAGATTATATCAATGCCATTTGTGGAGAGGGATTTCTTGAACTCCACGGTGATCGGAACGTAAAGGACGATAAGGCGATGATCACCGGTCTCGGTAAAATTGGCGACCAAAGCTATATGTTCATCGGCCAACAAAAAGGATATAACACCAAGACCAGGCAGTATCGAAACTTTGGGATGGCAAACCCCGAAGGCTATCGAAAAGCCTTGCGCGCCATGAAGTCGGCTGAAAAATTCGGTATTCCCGTGGTATGCTTGATCGATACTCCCGGGGCCTATCCGGGCATTGAAGCAGAGGAGCGCGGTCAGGGCGAGGCCATTGCCCGAAATATTCTTGAAATGACCCGCCTGAAAGTACCTATTATCGTAATCATTATAGGTGAAGGCGCTTCGGGCGGTGCCTTGGGCATCGGGGTGGGGGACAAGGTGTTGATGTTGGAAAATACATGGTACTCGGTCATCTCTCCTGAATCCTGCTCTTCGATATTATGGCGTAGTTGGGAGTATAAGGAACAGGCCGCAGAGGCTTTGAAGTTGACCGCAACAGACATGAAAAAATTAAAGTTGATCGATGAAATCGTACGTGAACCTGCAGGTGGGGCACACACCAATCGCGAAAAAACATTTGAAATCGTAAAGAATAAAATCACGGCCAATTATGAGGAACTCCAAAAGTTATCCCCAAAAGAATTGGTGAATCGCCGAATGGATAAATATGCCAATATGGGAGTTTTTAACGGTTGACCCACTGTTTTATAAAGCTAATCAAAATCCGGAGAAGCCTTTCTTCGGATTTTTTTGGTTATCAACACAAAATCGTAACTTATCAACATGCAATTGTGGACGAACTGTGAATATCGCAACCGATTAAGTTCACGTTAACTTAAGGTTAATTGTATAATTTTGTACCTATGGAAAAAACCAACCCCATTATCGGTCGAAAGATAGACAAGTCCACCATCATCAGCTTAGAACGTGGGAAAATACCACCACAATCTGTTGATTTAGAGGAGGTTGTTTTGGGAGCTATGATGATCGATAAAAAAGGGGTGGACGAAGTAATCGATATCCTGCATCCCGATGCGTTTTATAAGGATGCGCATCGCTTCATCTACGAGGCCATCTTTAAACTGTTCGAAACCTCCGAACCGGTGGATTTATTAACAGTTTCCTCCCAATTAAAGAAGGATGGGAAGCTGGAGTCCATTGGAGGGGATTTTTATCTTATAAAACTCACCCAAAAAGTAGCCTCTTCGGCACATATCGAGTTTCATGCTCGGATAATCTTACAGAAATATATCCAAAGAAGTCTTATCAAAATTTCTAATGAAATAATTGAGGAAGCCTACGATGACGGCACCGATGTTTTTGATTTGTTGGATAATGCGGAGGCCAAATTGTACGATGTTACCCAAGGTAATCTGAAACGCTCGGCAGAAACGGCCCAGAATTTGGTCATACAGGCCAAAAAACGCATTGAGGAAATTGCAAACAAAGAAGGCCTTAGTGGTGTTCCCTCCGGTTTTGACAAAGTCGATAAATTAACCTCCGGATGGCAACCCAGCGATTTGATTATTGTTGCCGCGCGGCCGGGTATGGGCAAAACGGCACTGACGCTTTCCATGGCCCGTAATATGGCCGTCAATAACAATATTCCCGTAGCTTTCTTCTCCTGTGAAATGTCATCGGTACAATTGATTACCCGTCTAATTTCTTCAGAAACTGGCTTGTCTTCGGAAAAACTCCGGACCGGAAAATTGGAGAAACATGAATGGGAACAGTTGAACGTAAAGGTCAAGTCTCTCGAAAGGGCCCCCTTGTTCATAGATGACACCCCATCGCTGTCGATATTCGATCTCCGCGCCAAAGCGAGACGTTTGGCATCTCAGCATGATATCAAATTGATTATTATCGATTATTTGCAATTGATGACCGCCGGGGGAAGTCAAAAAGGAGGCAACCGCGAACAGGAAATTTCCACCATCTCCCGAAACCTGAAAGCCCTGGCAAAAGAATTGAACGTACCCGTAATCGCTTTGTCACAG
>JAGXIC010000009.1 GCA_024635875.1 Pricia sp. | reverse complement strand
TTCGAAGTATCTGTCCAAGGGATCCAGAATCCATTTTCCGCTATTGACCAGGCCGCCCATTAAAAAGAAAGCTTCGGGCTGGGTAAAAGCGGTAAAATTGGCCATGGCCAAGGCGAGGGTTTTCGCCGTGTAATCAAAAGCTTTAAGGGCAATGGGATCTCCCTCTTCCGCTGCCTTGGTAATATCTTCGCCGTGCAGATCGTTATATGCAACATCGCGGAACCGGCTGTCGATCATATATTTTGACAGCATGTAAAGTATGGTCCGTTTTAAGCCTGTAGCAGAAACGTAGGCTTCGAGTCCCCCCCGTATGCCAAGCCCCGTTAGTCGGCCGTCCCCCAAGGTCATATCGACATGGCCAAGTTCGCCTGCAAAACCGTCATAGCCCTCTATCAGCTGCCCGTTGGCCACAATACCGGCGCCGAAACCTGTTCCCAAGGTAATAACGATAAAATCGGACATACCCTTGGCGTTGCCGAAGAGCATCTCGCCCAAAGCTGCGGCACTCGCGTCGTTCATGATCCGCATGGGCAGGTCGATGCGCTGTTTTAATTTTTCCAGCACCGGCACAGACCCCTTCCATTTTAGGTTGGCGGCGTTCTCGATGCTGCCGTTTCGGCTTGAGGCATTAGGAGCGCCGATGCCGCAACCGATCAGATTTACGGGGGCGTCAAACATTACCTTTAATTCGTCGATGCTATCCTTTATTTTATCCAAAAAGTCATCGAATCCGTCGTAATCACGTGTCCGAAAAAACAGCTTTTGATGGCAAACGCCACTTTGGTCCACCAGTCCTATTTTGGTTTTGGTACCGCCGATATCTATTCCTGCTACTACATCCATATTTAGCTAATTTACATCCATTTCAACAATCCGCAATGGTACTATCTATTTTTTCGATACCATATGACCTTTATCCTATTTCGTACCTATATTCAGTATGTTTTTATATTGGTTCTTGTTGTTAAAAATAGGTATATGTAACGAAAGTTACCGTATACCCTAAGCAAAAGCAATATCTTTGACCTATGAAAATCGAACAAATTTATACGGGTTGTCTGGCACAAGGCGCCTATTATATTGAAAGTAAAGGCGAAGTAGCCATTATAGACCCATTGCGCGAGGTCGGACCCTATATCGAACGCGCCAATGCTGACGATGCCAAGATCAAATACATTTTTGAGACCCATTTTCATGCCGATTTTGTAAGCGGTCATGTTACGCTGGCCAAGGAGACTGGGGCTTCCATTATATATGGACCGAACGCCAACCCTTCTTTTGACGCACTGATCGCCGAAGACGGCCAGGAGTTCAAAGTGGGCGATATCAAGATCATTGCCCTGCATACCCCGGGACACACGATGGAAAGTACGACTTTCCTGCTACGTGATGAAGATGGAAAGGATCATGCCATTTTTAGTGGCGACACTTTGTTTTTAGGCGATGTCGGTCGACCCGATTTGGCCCAGAAAATGGGTGAATTGTCCGAAAAGGATTTGGCAGGATTTCTATATGACAGTATCCGCGAAAAAATTATGCCCTTGGCGGACGATGTCATCGTTTACCCGGCGCACGGTGCCGGTTCGGCCTGCGGAAAGAATATGATGAAGGAAACCGTCGATACCCTTGGTAACCAGAAAAAAATGAACTATGCCCTAAGGGCCGATATGACCAAGGATGAATTTATAAAAGAAGTAACGGACGGATTGTTGCCGCCCCCAAACTATTTCCCCTTGAACGTTAAAATGAACAAGGAAGGCTACGATGATTTCGACGATGTTTTAGAAAGGGGTACACGCGCACTTTCACCTACTTCCTTCGAAGCCGCTGCGAATAAGACCGGAGCTATTGTTCTTGATGTACGCCATCAAGACGATTTTGCCAAAGGCCATATTCCACGTTCTATTTTTATCGGCCTGAACGGTGATTTTGCCCCCTGGGTCGGTGCCCTTATCGCCGACGTGAAGCAGCCCATACTTCTGGTGACGCCCGAAGGGGATGAGGAAGAAGCCATAACAAGGCTATCCCGGGTCGGTTTTGACGGTACTATAGGGTATTTAGAAGGTGGATTTGAGACTTGGAAAAAAGCCGGCTTGGAATACGATACGGTCAGGCAAATAAGCGCCAATGGTTTGAGCAAAGTACTTAAAGAGAAGGAAGCACCGGTCTTCGATGTTCGAAAGGAAAGTGAATATCAATCGGAACATGTGCTGGCAGCCAATAACACCCCGCTCGATTACCTAAACTACCATCTGGCGGAGTTTCCCGACGACAAAGCCTTTTATGTGCATTGTGCCGGGGGATACCGGAGCATGATTGCCTCATCCATTTTAAAAAGCAGGGGTATTCATAACCTTATCGATGTTACCGGAGGCTTTGGTGCCATTAAGGATGCAGAAGTGTCTGTTTCGGAATATGTTTGTCCCACGACGCTTTAAGCAAACCTATACGTTTACGGATTAGATTTAAGATATGAGAAACCTTGTCATTTTACTCCTACTGGTGTTTACGATTTCATGCAGCTCACAAAACAGTGGGCAAGTTCAACTCATTGATATAGAAACCGTCAAGGCCGAGGTAATCGGTCAGGATGTACAATGGATAGATGTCCGCACTTCCAAAGAATACGAAGCGGGACACATTGACGATGCCATAAACATTGATATTTCCGATGCTGTCAAATTTGCCGAAAAAGTTGGAACTCTTGATAAGGAAAAGCCGGTCTATCTCTATTGTCAGATGGGTGGTCGAAGTAAAAAAGCTACCCAGCGATTAAAAGATATGGGGTTCAAGACCATTTTCGATTACTCCGGTGGTTATGGTGAATGGAGCGCGCAACCCTAGAATAGGTTCAATTCTTGTTCCTAATAATTCTTACTCCCTTTTTTTCTTTTTAAATCCATGTACCACCTGCCCGAAGAAATGTTTGGGCAAGCGTTCATCGCCCGGATAGCCTAATCTTATTTTACCTTCGGCTTCTGGAATATAGTTTGTTTTGAAAATGTAATCCCAAAGACTTAGACTTATCCCGAAGTTGACCCCGTATTTCCCTTCTGGTAAATCGTAGGCATGATGGTATAGATGCATGACCGGATTGTTCAGAATATACTTCAAAGGCCCCCAAGTAATCCTGATGTTCGAATGGTTAAAATGTCCGATGGCAATGGCAAAGAAATGCACGATGTAGGCTTGCTCGGGTTCGAATCCGCCTAGTATCATCACACCGAAGGTCTTTAGGGGTTTGTAAAGAATGTTTTCCATCCAATGATAGCGAAGATGTGCCGCAAAACCCATTTCCTTGACGCTGTGGTGTACTTCGTGAAATCTCCATAGAAACTCATATTTGTGCAGTAGAATGTGGGTGAACCATTGTACGAAGTCCAAAATGACAAAGAAAATCAAAAATTGCCCCCACATCGGCCAAGCTTCGATGTCGATAATGGCCAAGCTTTTGGCCGTGATTCCAAAATCCTTAAAAAGCACCTGTAAAATGGTGTAAAAACCACTTATGACAATGGCGAAAAGGAAAAAATTGAAGAACATATAGAAGGTATCCAACCAAAAATCCTTTCTAAAAATACGTTGTTCCTTCCGCCATGGGAAAATGATTTCTAACAGCCAAACCAAGAGCGAGATGGCAATCAATCCCCAAAAATAATTGATGTACCAGGGCACCTCGAACAAAACGGACTTCCAAGTCCACTGCGCCGTGCCTTTGATCGCGTTTGTAAATGCTTCTAGATATTCCATTTTCCTCTAAAATACAGTGTAAAGATAAGATATGTCTATTTATAAGTTTGTAACACTGGTTACTTATGGAAGAGGTCATCTAAAATAACAAGGCATCTATTTGGGGACCCAACCTGATAATTATCATATTTCTACAGCACAAGATTCGGAAATTTTGTTTTAAGTTCTGAAACCCATCACCCATTATCCAACCCTTACGCAGCCTAAAAGGCCCATTTTGGCAGCATAGTTTAAATCATTAAAATCGCATCATCATGAAAAAAATAATAGTACCCGTAGATTTTTCGCAACAATCTGAATACGCCTTGAAAATGGCTGGGGCACTGGACTTGAAACACGATGCCGAGATTTTGATCGTGCACATGCTAGAGCTGAACCAAAGCCTGAACGCTTAACAATCAATGTATCGTTTTTTGGGAAAACCCCTAGCCTTTCGGCGAAGACTTTTGAAGGTTCTGACGCTCGCCTTGTGGCATACGCCGTGCGCCAAGAGAGCGTAAGGCGATATGCATATGGCGTTGGGCAAATGGTGAACTTTAGCCAATTCTAGGTCGGAAACAAAAGGCATCGGCCTTTACCCCCCGGAATGTTCGGGGCTAGTTTAATTTTTGGTCATAAGGCCTCGAAAAAGCTATGCGTAAAACTTGGTGTTAAACCTGAAAGAGGCTGGCAATTTGCTTTTACAATTCTTGGAAAAACCATTGTTAGTCCTACAATCCCCATTCAAAACGGAAAAAAGTAAGGAATTACAAAAGAGGCCGCCACCCATGTGATAAGGTTCAAGGGCGTGCCGAATTTTAGAAAATCATTGAATTTATAATTGCCGGGAGCATAGACCATGGTGTTCGTCGGATAGCTCATGGGGGTCATAAAGGTCAATGAACAGGCGAACATTACGGCCACTAAAAATGGGCGATAGCTGACATCCATCGCTGCGGCAAGGCTGATGACTATGGGGGCCATTAAAGCAGCAGTTGCTTTGCTGGAAATCAGGTTGGTGGAAAGGAAAGAGACCAAGTAGATGATGCTTAGCGTAATTCGTGCGTCGTATTGCCCCAGATTGGTTTCTATAAATTGGGCGATGAGCTCTGCACCTCCGGTTTTTTCGAGGGCCGACCCCATCGAAAGTACGCCAGCCATCATAAAGATAACTTTCCATTCCACCGCTTTGTAGGCTTCGTTAGGTGTCAGAACCCCAGTTAATATCATAAGTAAGGCTCCGACCATGGCGCTGATTAAAATTCCTGTCAGATTGAGGGAGGCGACCAAGATGACCCCAATACCGATTAAAACAGCGGGTATCGCCTTTTTGTAATCGGTTTTCTTTTTCTCGTATTCGGAAAGGGTAACAATCAATTTTTGTGATTCGAGAAGGCCGATGGCTTCTTGTTTGCCTAGCACCAGTAACATATCGCCTTCCCGGAGGGCCACCTGCGCCAGTTTTTCCATAATAATTTCGTTTCGCTGGCGTATGGCCAATACCGATAGACTGTACTTTTGACTGAATTTTAGGTTCAGTAGAGAGTTTCCGGTTAGCGAAGACCCAAAAGGCAGAATAATCTCATACAAGCGGTAGGTATCATCCTTTTGATCGATTTCCTTACGTTTGTCCCCGATAATGTGGTATCCTTTGGCATCCAAAAGCCTGTTAAAACTTGAAGGGGGTACGATGACTTTTAAAATATCCCCTTCAAACAATAGGGTCTCCGGACCTACATGGTGGTTCAGGATACCATCCCTCAAAATAGAAAGAATACGCACATCAAAGTTTTCGACCAGTCTTGATTTTACGACAGTGCGGTTGCTATCGGGGGAATCTTTCTCCACTTCAAGTTCCGTGATATATTCCTCCGCCTTTTTGGTCAGATGCTCGTTCTCTTTATTTTTTGGAAGCAAAAACGGACTTACCAAGAACAAATAAGCAAAGCCCACTACCAATAAACATAGAGCTGCCCCGCTGAACTCGAACATGCCGAACTCCTCCAATCCGAATTTTTTCGCATAGCTACTGACAAGGATGTTCGTAGATGTTCCGATCAGGGTACAGGTGCCGCCGAACAGGGCTGCGAAAGAAATGGGCATCAACAATTTCCCGGGACTAATGCCCGTTTCCCTACAGACCGTCAAGGCTATCGGCAAAAGCAGGGCGACCACGGCCGTATCGTTGATAAAGGCCGAAAATACGCCCGAAAGTAGACAAAAGGTCACCAAGGCGACCGAGTAGTGGATCTTTGCCAATTTGACGATGCGATGGCTTAATCCGTCTAATAAACCGGAGTTGAAAATGCCACCACTGACTACAAATATACAGCCCAAAGTCAACGTGGCTGGATGATTGAAACCAGAAAACCCCTCTTCGGGACTCAGTACGCCCGCCACGATAAACAGCGCCATAATCAAAATCGAGGTCGTATCGATCGAAAAATAATCTTTTACAAAAAGAAATACCCCGATGCCGATGATACAAAACGTAAGAATCAAATCGATGCCCATAGAAAGCCCTTGGTTGAGTCTACTAAATTAAGCGTTTTGATTTTGTTGGAGTTAAATTTTGGGCTTGTGTGCCAAAGACTCCCTAATAACCTACGATGTCAATTTTCATTCCCATAATAGGTAGGGTAAAAAAATAAAAAAGCCCCGAAAAGTCGGGGCCGATTGTAAACTTTAGAGCTGTTTGGGTAGTACCTAAACTTTAGCTTTTTTCTTATTGAGGCTACGGCCTTTCTTTTTGAGATTTTCCAATTTTCGTTCAAGCAAGGGAATATACTCCTCAGAATTTTGATGCACTTGCGATGTAATCGCGTTTAGACTGGCCTCAAGACTGTTTTTTCCTTCGAAATATTTTTCCTTGGTACTATTTTTCAGCTGCTCTCCGGCTCTCAAAAGGGCGTCCGTCGCATCCTCAGCACTTTTTGTGATTTTTTTTCTGGTCTCCGATCCTCGAGCCGGGGCAAATAAAATTGAAAATGCGGCACCTAAAGCGGCTCCTGTGATTAGTGCCAAACCGATATTTGAATTATTTTTCATTAGTTGTGTATATTATAATTAATTGTAAAAATAGGGTATTGCGCCTAGGATATTGATTCATAACGATAATGTTTTTGACGCTATTGCCAACAGAAGCCACGAGATTACTGTTGTAGTTCTTGGAAACTTTGGATAGGTTTTGGCATTCGCCATAAGGAAGTGGCGACTTTTGCTATCCGTGGCTACTTACGACTTGCAGCCCGACCACCGAAATTACCAAGGTAGCGAGGAATAACAGCCGCCAAAAAGTCATGGGCTCCTCAAACAAACAATGCCCGCAATTACGGTGCCGATGGCACCGATTGCACCCCACACCGCATAGGCCGTACCAACTGGAATCGCGTTTTCACCGCCCATGGCCTTGAAAAGAAGGTACATGCTTATGCACACGCTTACGGCAAAGGCTATCAGCCATAGCCACATTTCCCTTCCTGACGTGTGTTGGGCCTTTCCTAAACTTATCGCGAATCCGGTTTCGAAGAGACCGCCGATGATCAATAGTATCCAATTCATAACTGTACTTATTTAATCTTTAAGAATCAATCCGAAAACCTGCTTTGCAATCTCTAACTCCTCATTGGTGGGAATCACTAGGATTTTCACCCTTGATTCCACCGTACTTATTTCCCGTAGGGATTTCGATGAGCTTTCATTTTTTTCATCGTCCAACCTGAGGCCCAAGAAGTCCATATCCGAACAGACCATTTTTCTTAGTGAGGTAGAATTTTCGCCGATGCCCGCGGTAAAGACAACGGCATCCAATCCGTTCATAGCAGCAGCGTAGGCCCCTATGTATTTTTTGATACGGTAGGCATTTATTTCGAGCGCCAATTTGCAATCTGGGTTCCCTTTTTCCGCCCCGGCCTGAATGTCACGCAAGTCAGTTAGACCGGTCAGGCCTAGCATCCCGCTTTTTTTGTTCAAAAGGGTGTTTGCCTGCTCAGGGGTATATCCCAAAGTACCGATAAGATGAAAAATTACGGAATAATCGACATCTCCACTTCGGGTACCCATGATTAAACCACTGGTAGGTGCAAATCCCATGCTATGGTCCCTGCTTTTTCCGTTGACTATGGCGGTCATACTGCAACCGTTTCCTAAGTGGATGGCTATTATTTTTGAGGCTATACCGCCTAAGTACGCAATCGCCTTTTCGGAAACGTATTTATGGCTGGTTCCGTGAAATCCATAGACCTTGATCTGGTGGTCCGTAAAGAATGCATTGGGAATGGCATATTTACGAGCTTTAACCGGCATGGTCTGATGGAAGGCCGTATCAAATACCGCCACCTGTTCGGCCTTCGGAAAAAGCTGTTCGGCCACCCGGATGCCTTCCAAATTATGCGGATTATGCAAAGGCGCCAAGGATGCAAATTCCTGAATCTCTTCCTTCACCTTTTTCGTAACTAGCGTGGTCTCGGCAAATGAATCGCCTCCATGAACTACCCGATGGCCGATAGCATCGATTTCTTCGACATTCTTTATCGAACCCTTTTGAGGGTCGAGCAGAAATCCGACAATTCTTTGTAAGGCTTCGTTATGGGTCGCCATCGCATCCATCTCTTCGATTTCAATGGTATCCGATCGGTATTTAAGAACTGCATCGTCCGAACCGATACGTTCTACCATGCCGGAACAAATCACTTTTTCGGCAGGCATCCGTATCAGTTGGAATTTTATGGAAGAGCTGCCGGCGTTAATAATCAGGATGTTCATGGGGAAAAGGAGTTAAAGATTAAAGGTTAAAAGTTAAAAGTGAAAAGTGAAGGTGGAAGGTGCATCGTGAAAAACGTATTGTGACAAGGTAACTTATTGATTTTGGTATTTAGTGGATATCCCTAATCCCTGTCGTACGAAGAACATATTTTTTGGAGGTTTGGACCAGGGCGTATCGAAATAAATCTTACTGATGCCAGATAAACCTATTTGATTGGAAGGCGGTTCTGGGAGGCTTTAAAAAATGAATTTCAAATACCACGATTTTCATACTGTGGTTTTAAAAATGAGTTCAATATAATGATTTAAGTTTAGTATGAATTTTGAAATGAAGACAAGGTTATGTTAACTGAAGTCCCAAAGCCAAACCAAACACTTACGGCTATTCACTCCACTTTAAATCCCATGCGCCTGTATGGTCGTAATCACTACGGTATTGAAAATGTCGTCTACCGTACAACCACGGCTAAGGTCGTTTACCGGTTTGTTCAGG
>JAGXIC010000008.1 GCA_024635875.1 Pricia sp. | reverse complement strand
TTTATTCAATTCAAACGACTTCAGACCATGCTCCAAATTTTCAATGATGAAGTACTCTGCGTGCTTCCAATGTCGAGCGTCCCAATTTTCTTTCCGTTTTACGAATAGGGGAGTTTTTGAAAGACTGTTCAACATCGCCTCAATACCCTCGTCCTTTTTTGTTTCGTCAAGTCTTAAAAAAGAGAGATATGCGGTTCGTTCTTCGTTTTCGTCGGCTTGCAATAGCTCCTGGGTGCCTTTGGATTTTATTATTTGGTCACAGGCTTGTATGATTTTTTCTGAAAAATCCCTTTTACCAGAAAAAGGCAGACCAATCAGCAATAATCCCGAATTACTATGGGTAAAACTTAGCATTTTGCCGAATTCAGCTGCAAAATCGACTGTTCTATCCGTATCGAAATTAATGGGACTTAAATGACGGAATCTAAAGCCATAAAAACGATTGGTGTAGTAATGTATTAGCGAATACAAAATGCATAGTAGACTAATAGCGCCAAATAATCGTATAATTTTCAAATAGTAATGAATGCTCTTTCTATACATTGGCGGGGATTGCATTCCCGACCAGACCGAAAATATTTCGTCATTTCTAATATTGATATTTGAAGTAGCAAGTTGAATTTGTTTGTTTTGTTCTTCACTTGACCAACTATAATCGGAGGCGGTTTGATAGACCATACCCTTATAGTTTCTAATTTTCTCGTTAAAAATTGGCCGCGTAGACCATAGTAACTTCCGGAAAAGGCTTTCTTCATTAAGAGTGTCCGAATCCTTTTCGTTTGCAGATTGTGGCCTATTGATAAGTGAATACCTTTCAACGATGTACTTTCCATCATCCAAATGTTTCTGATATACCTCTTCGTATTTTTTGGGCAAATAATCAGGTATGGGCGGTATTATTTTTCTTAGCTTTCCTTCCTTGTTCAAATAGGCCCGAGACATATATATCTGATCTGTCTTAACCCATATCAATTCGTTAATTTTCTCCGTTTTTGCATAAAAGATGATTGCAGGTAGAAGCGTGGCCGCCAAAAGCCAACTAAAGAGAAAAAGCGAATATCTGTTAGATAATGACAAGGGGAACTTTTCGAACCAAGAATGAATTTGTTTTTCATTAGTTTTAGATTTGCGGTCATCCGAGTTTCGCGATTGCGAATTCGAAGTGGAATGGGCTGCCCATAAATTGTAGCCAAGCTTCGTTTGGGAAAAAATAATCAATGCCAAGCAAACGCCTTGAAGAAACAAGGCCGATACGAACTTGCCGATTTTTTCGGACACTTCAGGTCCTTCTTTCCAAAGTATATTATTCAGAACTACTATTGCGATGAAAAACAATATATTATTCAAATAAAATTTAAAGTTTCTACCAGAATGTGGGTACAATACATAATAAACCAAAACAAAAGACCAAACAATAAGCAGAAAACCGGTAATAAATGCGGAGACGGGACGAAAATCTTGAAGTAGACCAAAAGCACCGCATAATATGAACAGTACCAAGAAACTTAGGGTTAAAAAGACATACCTATTCTTGCAAGCTTTTTTAGGCATAAGAAAATCAAAAATAAATTTCTCTTCTTTATAAAGTCGCGATCTGTGTCCCCTAAAAATTACCGTTAGAAGAAATATAAGCCCAATAGCTATGAATGATATCGAAATAGCCATTCCGGTGATGGAGAGCACCTCTGAAGTTTGAAGACGCAAAAGGGCCAGATCATAAAGAACGATTACATTTAGATTTGTATCCTGTATAGGCTTTATATAGTACACAAAATTCGAACCATGGTAGTTCAACGTACCATCGGCATCGACGCGTGCATATATCGCCGCCCTTATATCGTTGGCATCGCGGGTGACCTTAAAGAACTCTTCCAAAGTCGATTTCCCTGGGTCGGAATGAAACCAAACATCGCCATTTTTTGAATCGTCGATAATCGCATATTGAAATCCGAATGGCATAATCGGCAAATGAATGGAAGACAATTGGGCACTGGCGATCCTGTATTGACAATCATTAGATGTATGGGCTTTGATACCCTTGTCTTTATGATCGCAGGTTTTGTCCTCGATCATATAAATAGCTTCCTCCTCCCTACTTTCCAATGATACCACCGGCCGCATCACATATTCAACAAGGGTATCCTTTACTTTGGCAGAGATTTCTTCATGGTTAACGGAAGTTCGCCAAATATTTTTTTTTGTTTTAAAATCCCGTACGTATTCCCTATCCTTAATATTTTCCGGAAAACCACCCGGCTTTTTTATGAGGTTTATCTTTTTCAATATATCACCGGAGTCATTTATGGTTATTATAAATTTAAAATGCTCCATTAGCGCTGAATCTTTGGGTTTAATGGCTTCAAAATCATTGGAATCATAAGTATTAAAATTAAACTTATGAAGTGCCGCTACATTCGCATTATTTTCATGTACAAACCTATGGGAAAGTCCTTTGCCTATTTGTTCAAGATCATTGGGCAGTGTAACATTATACTTATACGCATATTCCATCAACGACATAAAAATTACAATTACCAAGGATGCCCCTACTACAACTGCGAACCCGGCCGCAATGACATCACGACCAAAGACACGCTCATCGGCTGCAATAAATATCATTTTGAAAAATGGTAGGCCGAACAAACTAATCAACAGAAAAGTCAGGAGCAGGGCAATGACCCAGGGGTCCAATTCCCTGGTCGCTTTATTGTAGGTCTTTCCATCGACCAATCCTAATAAGACGACTTCACAGGCATAGGAATCATCAGAAGTATATTCGAATTGATATTTTCTACCGAACAGTAAATAGTCGGCTCCAGAAGATTTATAGTTTTTTACGAGCCCGTTGTTAAGCGAGTCTTTTGCCAACAGGTCGTTGTAATCAAAATCATCTCCTAAAAACAGGGAGTTTTTCGTTTTAATAGATGGGGAATGCGATACATCACTGTTTTTGGCAATTGTAGTAATCACAAATTCACTAAAAGGTTTCCCTAAATAGCCGTTGTCCAAGTCGATTTCACGGTACAGGTTTGTAATGGCCAGATTGACAATACTATCCGTATTGGAAAGCGACCCATTTTTTTTGTTGGCATCGGCTGTGTCCTTTGTGGTCAATGCTATTAAGATTTCATTATTCAATTGTCTTTCGATCCGATTGTGATAGGAATCAAGAATTTCGAGGCCGTATTTTTTAAAATAGGACTGGTTGCTTTTGAACCGGAAATAATACCCCGCCCCGAGGGCCGCAATAATGACCACGGCCACGGCCACAATACCAAAAAAACGTTTTTTGGTTTCCGTGGTAATATTTGATATGGCTTTGAGCTTTTCCATAACCAACAGATGTTCTCAGAGAGAGAAGTTTTTGAATTGTGGAGGAATGGGTAATTAAACTAAATCGTATCTAGGTGAATTAATTATCACAAGGTTCTAGTTTGGCGCTAATATGTTGAAACGCATATGCAAGTCACTCGCTCAACTCCGGATACATCCTTTTCGCCTTTTCGCCAATCGTTGTCAAAGGATTATTGACCATGGCCATTTCTAAGGCATTGCCCCCGGAGGTGTTTTTAGTTCCATCATGCTCGGCCTGAACTGCCATAGCTCCCAAAATAAGGGCCTTTTTACGCTCTTTTACGGCTTGCGTTTTGGCCTCCTCTTTTTGTTTTTCGGCCAATTTTTTTTCTGCCTCCGCGTTTTGGGCGCGCTTTCTGTTTACCTCCCGACCGAACAAAAAGCCGGCCGCCGCAAAAACAATCGCTTCCACTCCTGAAAAAAGAAAGATCGATCGGCTCCATTCAGGTTCATCGGTACCTACCCTTCCGAGCAAAAAATGAATAAAAAAGCCATAGGCTATCAGGGCAGCAACGGCAATTATATAGGGTATGAACGCTAGCCAGTCCCGGCTACCTGCGTTTTTCTCGGCTGTACGGTTTGTTTTAACTGTAGTTTGTTCGTCCATAGAAGTGGTTACTTTTTAGCCTCGGCAATTTCGGGCGTTTCTTTTGGTTTGTTTTTGTTAGGCATATCGAAATAACCCCATTCTTTCAAAAAGTCCGTTCCGCTTTCGTATAAAATGGCAGCAACAATTTTTTTTAGTTTTTTCTTTTTCTTTGTAACCTTAAACAGGTCGGCCGTCCCTCCATTTTCTCTTTGATACCTTTTTGCGGCTACCGGTAACCATTTAAGCATATTTGATTCAAGTTCCTTCATCTGATCACTGCCCCCGCAAATGTTCAGGGGCTCTATAAATCCATCAAAATCACTGCCGACACAAATATATTTTTCAGGCTTCTTTTCAGGGTTGGTCTTTAGCCCTATGACGGCCAATATATGAACGATATTGAAACAAAAACTTAAGGGGTGCATTTTCCTTTCGGTCGGTATAAGCCAAGCCTCCTCCGATCGGAGCTCTTCGGCATCGGCAAAATCGAGCGATCGGATACTGCTATATGGAAAATGGGTCATATAGTCGCCCGTCGTAAGAAATTCGCTAGTATCGATAGTTTGTTCGGGTTTTGACTCATGACCCAGCAGTCGTACGTCGAGGCCTACTCCGATAAGGCCCCCGCTTTCTACCACAGCTACAATGTCTTCATCCATCAGGTTTATGGTGCACGGGTTATAGGTAAACCCGGTTTTGACCCCCGAGCCCCAATACCCGGCGACCTTTGGTGTCGTACAGATCTTGATGGTCTTGATTCCTTGATCCACGTGGTTAACGCATTTTTTGTGGTCGAGATTGCTTTTCCAATCGTTGATCGAATAGCCGGTAACCCCCACGTGGGTCGCGATTAAGGGGATTTTTGTATAATTCCTATTTTTGGTGTCCTTTTGCTTTTGAGCTCCTTTGTTTTTCACTTCTACACCCCTTGTTTCTTCCCGGTATCTGTACAGGTCTAAACGTGACTTCAAGCTCATATGTTTGATATCGATCAGAACGGGACTGTGTTTACCAGTGGAATGTTCGAGCGTATAGGCTTTATCGATAAGCTTTTTTCCTAAATCGCTAAGGCCGTTTCCAAAAGGATAAAAAGAGGGGTGTTTTAACAGCTTCGTTCCGAAGGCATGGGTGGCGAGATGTTGTTCGGGAATATGTGTCAAATGGGTTAGGGTAAGGTAAAGCACATCCATCTGCGCATCCCATAAAGCCGTGACCATTGATTCGAGTACCTTGGCCGGATCTTTTAAGGATTTTATTTTTGGGTCGAAAAACTCGCCTTCCCCAAAATTCTTGAAGGTATCATACTCCAGAGCGTTACCAATCTTTTTCGGACATAGATTATGTCCCCCTTCTATCCCGAAAACTATGTTGGGAATATCTTTTTCAAGTGTCTTTGAATCGTTAAACCGGCCAAGGATGTTAACCCTACTCTCTTCGGTATGTTCTCGGCTTTCGTTCAAAACCCGAAGTTTTCGGTATTGTTCGATTTCTTTTAGAAATAAATTGAGATAGGACACTTTTCCTTCCTTGACCGCATCAAAATAATCCTTATCGAAAGGCTTTGTCAAACCGTTCTTCATTAGGTCGGAAAAAAAGCCTTTGCTCGAGGCGATGCCGAACTCGAGGGCCGAAATCGCAGCTACCCCAAGAGTGAGCTTGCCTTTCTTTAATTGTTCTACACTGCATTGGCTTTCTAGCATACGCAAGATAACCTCGTCGGTAAAGTCCATAAAACCTTTAGACATTTCTATGGTTGCGGTCAAGGTTACCATGCCGTTTTCCCTGGGCATTTTTTCATCATACTTTCCCAAATGGTTCTTGGCCACGGGATGAAAGTGAAGGTCGAAATAATTTTCCATAATGCTTAAGATTGATTAAAACTTTCAAAATATACTTTTAGGAGTCTTTCCGTTTGGTCTTCATCAAAATCAGCGTAACTCTCGAAAACCTTGTTTACCGGTCTTCCCGTCATCGCGGCCACACTTATGCGAGCCCTTTCGGTCAGGGCATCCTGAAAGTGGGTGCTCTCGAAACCTGGGGTCAGCTTTTTTCTAGCGGTATTCCACAAAAAATGAATGGTTTCCCTGACCCCGAGATCCCATGGCTGGGGTTCCTTTTTTCCTTCGTACGCATTCTCTAGATCATTCAAGAGTTTATCTATTTGTTCCCTTTGCTTTAGCTCGTCTACATCCTTGTCGAACATTTCCAGATTTAAAAGCCCTTCTACATTCAGAATACCCTCCCCGAATCTTTCTTTGTCCCATCCCATCCCATCTTCAAAATCATTGGCGGATGCCTTCAGATGTTTCCGGAACAGCTCCACGATCTGCCAAGGTTCCTTGATATGCTCTTTTAGAAAATCAAAGTGTTTGGCTTTCCATAAGGCCGCGGCGGAGGCTACATGCGGAGTGGCATAGCTGGTTCCCGATCCAAAAACCATAATATCTTCCTGCTTTTTATTTTTGAACGGCACGTACACGTCCTCGCCAGGCGCCGTGATATCGACCGCCGGCCCATAGGATGAATGTTCCCAAAGGTCGTTGTTGGGGTTTGAGGCCGCTACGGCAATGGTGCCGGGGTAGACCGCGGGGGCGATAACCGACTCGACCATGTTGCCGGCGGCACATACCCAGATAATACCGCGTTCGTAGGCGGTTTTCGCAATACTGTAGATCATCGGACGCGGGTAACTGCCCATACACATAAAGATAACATCGGCCTGGGAGTTTATGGCCTGGGAAACGGCATTGAACAAATTACGCCCCCTACCGATCAACATCACCGATTTTGAAATACGATAGGGAATAACCTTTACTAGGGGCTCACCTGTATCCCCTACCGCAATGCCTTGGTTCCCATCATTCCTGATGCTGCCATTGGGGTAATTACCTACTATAATGCTCGCGGTGCGCGAACCATGCCCAGGCTGTCTCAGTATTCCTACGCTCATTTCGTCACGGGCATCCTCGCCGTCTATAAAATCCTCGTCCTGTAACAGGTTATAGCCATTCAATACCTTCGCATGGTCTGTGTATCCGGTATCTAATTGTACCAGTCGTATTTTAGTGCCGTTTTTCTTTATCTGATCAAAGTCCTTTATTTTTACATCAAGTCCCACCGCATTTACCACCTTTCTGTTCCATCCCCTGAACTCCTCGAAGTCCTGTTTTTGGATAGCTTCCTTAACCCGTTTGGCATTGGCCCATTTAGTTTTGAAATCCCGTTCACTCTGCGCCCAATTCGCCGTACCGTCGTCCAGAGATTCCAGACTTTCATTGCTCGACCATCTACCATAATGGCCCGGCCTGATATCGGTTGACATCTCAAGGTCGGGGGTACAGGTATCAATTTGTGGAAGACCTTCTAGATCGGCCGCGATTTCCCAAGGACTTTTGTCCGATTGCACCTCGATGTAGAAAAAGTTACGGTGTGATGCCTCGGTTGACATGGGATAAAGAGGTTCGTTGAGTATCAAACCCGGAACGAGACTGGCCGCGTTTTCCTTCCAGTCATTTTGCATCTCTTTGACACCGGATAACTGAATCTCAAAAAATTGGGATTCCGAAGTTGTACTTTCCGAATGGTTCATAGCATAGTAATTGGGTGAGACTGCTGTTCTTTGGGGAACGGGGGTTGCACTTTCGGCCTGCCGGGCAGTGCCGATCAAATCGCTCTTGTTCTTTTCCATGGCTTTCGCGACCGGAATTTTATAGATCATATTTAAGATGCTGCTGACCCGAATACCCTCATTGCCCATCCAATCTATGACGTTGTCGGGGTCGCCGGGTTGCACCACCGACCCGTCTTTGCGAAGCCATTGCCCATGTCTGTTTTTTCTGGGCACTCCGCTGTGATGTAAGGCCACGACTTCGCCCGTACCGAGCCCGAGTACCATACTGCCCGAAGAACCCGGCAAGGTATCGGATTCATAGATGAGAAAATCATCCTTGAGCACCAACATGCGGATATCCTTCATGACTATTTTTTTATAGTCGCCTTTAGGATGTTGCACGATAACGCAGTTCTCACCGTCAATGATCTTCCCCAATTTTTTGTCCAATCGGGCTACGGGGAAATCGGTGATCGGTGCACCGGTACTGGAGGTTTTCGCTACGGCGACTACCGTAAAATCAAGACCACTATGGGGATTGTCAGGGTCTTTTTTATAGCTTGAAGTCATAAAAAACTCATCGGGCTGCAAGTTGAAGCTTTCCGATTTCCCAGGGTTACCTTTCTGGTCTAGCTCATAGTTGAACTGTATGGTAGAATTGCGCGCTATATTCGGGTCGGAAAGCACATGATTGTTGGTAAGAATCAGGTTCGGGGTAATCAAGAACCCTGTACCGTAGCCCGTGTTGCCCAATCTTGAATTGGTGGTAATTCTACCTACGGCCTTCGACAGTTGCACTATTCTTTGAATGATACGGATGTCTTGGAAGTTGGCTTCCCCATTAATGCGTTCCAAAGCTTGTAATTTGGCGGTACCTTCGCGTGAAATTCTGTTGGACAACCTTTTCTTGTCCGTCTGAATTTCAGATAGTTCGACTTTGCCTTGCCGGACATGGGTAATATCCGTTTTTATCCGATCGATGTCGTTTAAAACACTTGAATAGTTCGAATGCGCCTGTTCGGCCAATTCCCTGAGTGTATCTTCCATACTGGTCTAGAGTTAAGAAAATTTTATTTTTATCTTACACAGCTTGGTTAAAAGCTACTTGTTCGTTGTTGACTACGTTGATTTACTACCAATTTCAAACGAGGTGGCCACCCGCCATAATTTACCTTGTCTACTTTCTTTTTCCCACCACCCAATCGTATAATCAGGCCAGTGTGCGCCTGCGATATGGTGTAGGTATATGGTATCCTTTTCAATATATTCCTCGATCCACTCATCGGGTTCAAGAATAGAATTAGTGGCACCTAGATTGAATCGATATCCTTCGACCAAAAGTTTTTGCCACGTATTTTTGCCGACAATGCTATCCGAAACCAAATTAAAATCCTTTTGAAATTGAATTACCTTATCGCGGGTTAGGCTGTCAAATTCTGGGGAAATTTTTATACTGTAACCCATTTGTCCCAACAATCGCTTCATGAAGGAAACCCTGTGAATGCTATCTCCTAGGATAGTTTATTCATAATCGAATGAACTGATCTGTTACTATTTCAAATTGGTCTCCGTACTGACATTGTCGTCCCGTAAAAAACGAAATACATCTAAAGTTTGCTCTCAAAGCCTCGCTGAAACATCCCCGATTGGTTTTCTTGTAATAATTCTCCTTTGTTTTCTATTAAATCAATAACGCATACCAGAAGATGCATTGGTTGCATCCCTTTCGTAGAGTTGCTCATTGTAGTTTCGCTATTCGGCACTATGGGCACTATGGGCACTATGGGCACTATAAATAGATTGATGTATTCCATCTTTTCAACAGGGGGAAATTTTCGGGGGAACGACTCAGAAAAAATTCTGATTCGTAAAAGGGGGAAGATAATTACATCACAAAGTACAAATATTTTCTCATATCTGTGTAGGAAAAACGACTAATCAGAAAAATTAACATTAATTGGAAGAGTTCCTGAAAGTATTGATTATCATGATGTTTGAACGGGATGTTCCTACCACCGTCACCCCTCTACCAACTATACACTTTACATGCCCGTTCATACAACTTTCAGTATATCAAGAATGGCAAATACATACATTTAAGTCCTCCCCCTGTTATCTGAATGTCGGATTTGCCAAGTGATACGTTCACGCAGGCTTGACCATCTCCGTTTATGAGAATAACAAAAAAACCGGTTTCCCAAAATGTGTAAGAAATGAAACTCCAACACCTAATATTTACCGCCATAGTTGTAGTCCTTGCAATTATCCCTTCCTCCTGTGTCAGCACCCGGGTAGAGGCGAGCCCATATCAAGATAGCGTTGAAAATCTGGAATGCCGAAAAGAATCGAGTTGGAGCTATTATTGGGGATTAAAACAAAAACGGATAGACGCCAATCCCGAAGTCGTCGGCAACCTATGCCCCTGCCGTGAAGGGGCTCTTTCTTGGGTGGTGGTAAAAACCTCCTTTACCGATTTTCTATTAAGTTAGGTTACCCTTGGCATTGTGAACCATAGAACCGCCACCTTTGGCTGCGCACGGCCCCAAAATGGCGAAGGGGATATGGACAATTAAGGCACATTTAAAATTTCAAATTCCAAGCACCAAGTTCCAAGCACCAAGTTCCAAATTCCAAATTAAAAAAAACCGAAATCAATGACACCCACAGGCATAGACCCGCTACCCATTCGGCAATGGAAGAACAAGCATGAGAATTTCACCCATCATCTGGTGCAAGATGCCTCTTTTAAACTTTGGAACCCGCCAGCTGACAACTATCGGGACCGGTATTTGGCCACTACTAAGAATTTTCAATGGCTGATCGATCATGCGGTTACGAACAATCTTAAACTGCGGGCCATCGGCAGTGGCTGGTCTTTTACCAAGGTGGGCGTGACAGATGGGGGATTGGTCGATACGGCGGGCTTGAACTTTTCCTTTCCAATAAAACCGAATTATGTGAGTCCGCAGTATGCGCAAAAGGCCGAGGACCTCTATTTTGTACAGTGCGGGACCATCATTCACGAAATAAACACGCGTTTGGCGGCCAAGAACCCGCAGCGATCAATCAAGGCTTCGGGGGCGAGTAACGGGCAGACCGTTGCGGGTGCCCTTTCCACGGGAACCCATGGTGCCGCCATCAAGTTCGGGGCGATTCCCGATTTTACGGTCGGGCTGCATCTCATCACGGCATCCGATCGGCATATTTGGTTGGAAAGGGCTTCTTACCCGGTAGCCTCCCCAGAATTTGTGACTTGGCTCGATGCGGAGCTGGTGCAAGACGATACCCTTTTTAACGCGGCCTTGGTGAGTTTTGGTAGCTTTGGCTTTATCCATGGCGTCATGATCGAAACCGAACCGCAATTTCTACTTACCGAACACCGCCTGGGCAAGGTGGCCTATGACGCTACGCTGAAAAATGCGATGCGCACTTTGGATTTTTCTGGCCTCGGTCTTTCGGGTACGGGACAGAATGGTGACATGTACCATTTTGAGGTGCTCTTCAACATCCATGATTTTGAGCCTGGCAATCCCGATAAGGGAGCATTCCTTAAATACATGTTCAAGAAACCTTTTGCATTGCCACACCCGCCATTGCAACGTAACAATGAGTTTACCTACGGCGATGACTTATTGGGCATTATTTCTACTGTTTTGGACAAGCTCCCCGGATCAGGTAAATTGATACCAGCAATGGTCAACCTCATGTTCGGAATGGCCTTCAGACCCGAACCGCCACGTACGGGAACCATCCGGGAAATGTTCAATTATACAAAGTTCAGGGGAAAGGTGGCCAGTGCGGCCATTGCCATCGATATAGCCGATTCGCCCCGAACCGTGGACCTTATTGTAGAGGTCAATACACAGCACCCATTTCCCGGCGGACTCGCCCTTCGGTATATAAAGGGCACCCAAGCCACTTTGGGGTTTACCAAATTTTCCAAAACCTGTGTACTCGAAATGGACGGGATGGACGGCCAAGCGGCCCGGGATTTTTTCGAGGCGGTATGGCTGCGCTTGGAGCAAGAGCAGATCGCCTACACCCTACACTGGGGAAAAATCAACTTCAATCTCGACGCTGATCGAATCAAGCGCATGTACGGATCTACCTCGGTGAAAAGCTGGGTCGATGCCCGAAACACCTTGCTCGAAATTCCGGTATTGGCCGTATTCGACAATCCTTTTATGGCAAGGTGCGGACTAAACCAAGTTCATGGGGCCATTGTGTAATCTGCCAAACTCGGCCACATCCCATCAAAAAAAATCCGCTTTAGAAATACTACCGTTTTATCCGCTATTGGATTTTTCGTTAGCAACCCACATTTTTTGGGTACCTCGTTAAACCTTTTGCCCCAAGCCAAGTCTAACCCATATATCGACAGGAATTTCTTTGCTGATAATTGCCCTTTGGGGCTAACAGATGGCGCTAAACGAAAGTCCGGCAGATGGCCATCCGCAGCGAACAAAGGTCACGGAGTATGCGGCGATTGCATCTTGCCCGTCTCGACAAAAAGCTTTATTTTAGTGAAAAAGTGGAAGTGAATCTGTTGAAGAAAAATTAAAAAAAGCCCTCCTCCCGAAAAATGCAGCATACACCCAAAAGAGATATAAAGAACCTATTGTTTTATGGCTCGGCGCTGGTGTTTCTTTTTTTTGGATGCTCCCCCAAATTCTCGAATGTCGCCGTGCCTATTGAAAATGTGAAGGAGTTCTCGTATACGGGAACGGAAGTTTTGGAGGAAAAATGGTGGACAGCCTTCGATGACGAAAACCTCAACGTATTAATTGATAGCGCGATGCGGTCCAACTTTGACCTCGCCGCCACTTGGCAACAATTTTTGGCCGCCAAGGCTACTGTCGTTCGCGAAGCCGGGAACAAATGGCCACAGATCGAATTCTCTGCACAGACTGCACAAAATTTTCCACTGAACGATTTTAGGGGTGGGGAAAATACGCAATTGGGACTTTCGGCTTCTTACGAACTGGATTTATGGGGCCGGATACGAACGGCCGTGCAGGCCGAAAAGTTCAGGGCCGAAGCGAGTTTGTATGACTATCAAACTGCTGCCATATCACTTTCAGCGGAAATTGCAAGTACTTGGTACCAGCTGTTGGCCGCGAAAAAACAGTTGAAGATTACCGATACCCAGATTGCCACCAATGAAAATATTATCAAACTGATACGCTCGCGCTTCGTCGGGGGCCAGATTCGGGCGGTGGATATTTTGAGGCAGGCGCAATTGCTGGAAAGCACGAAAGAACAGCGTATCATTTTCCGTACCGATGTACATCTTTTGGAAAACCGATTGTCCGTACTTTTAGGGCGGCAGCCCCAAAACGAGCTGGAAATGGAAACGACAGACCTGCCCGAGTTACCGGAACTTCCGGAAGCCGGCCTTCCGCTGGAATTGTTACGTCGCAGACCTGACCTTCAACAATCCTATGCGCTTCTACTGGCGGCCGATCGGGATATGGCTTCGGCGGTTCGCAGCAAATACCCTAGAATTTCCCTTACCGCTAGGGGGCAGCTACGCGCCAACAATTTTGCCAACCTTTTTGAGAACTGGGCCTATTCGATAGCGGGGAATATTTTGGCGCCCCTATTCTACGGCCGGGAGTTGAGTGCGGAAGCGGACCGAACGGAAGCCCTTAAAGAACAACGTCTTTACAACTACGGACAGACTACACTTGAGGCGTTCGAAGAAGTCGAAAACGGCTTAGTGCAGGACCGGATGCAAAAAGACAGACTTGAGAATCTCGGCAGGCAATTGGAATTTGCCGAAAATAGCAACAAACAACTAAGGGTAGAATTCCTGAACGGCTTTAGTCCGTATTTGGATGTGCTGGTCGGCCTTGACAGCGAACAACAGTTACGAAGGGATTACGTAGCGGCGCAATCGGAGCAGATTCTAATACGAATCGCCTTATATCGCGCATTGGCGGGCGGATTTGAAACGGAAAGGGATTTGGAGAATTGAACCGCAATGCGTTTAGCATTAAACGCAGAGCGCTTGGCGGAAAGCGCACGGCAAATAAAACAAAAATGCACAACTAAACACTGAAAGATTTTTACCGCCCAAATGACACTTTAAGCACTAAAAAAAAATGAGCAACAAAAAAATAATTGGTATCTGTATCGGCATCCTCGTTATCGGTGCGGCCATTACCGCCCTCATTTATCTTACGGAACCAGAGGCCAAGTCTGAAGGGGCGACCATTGAGACGGCCATGTTGGTCGACGTTGTAACCGTAGAGCTGGGTACTTTTGAACCCGTCATTGTAGCGACGGGTACGGTAAGACCGGTCGAGGACGTGGATCTAAGTCCCTTAGTATCGGGCCAGATTATACGCCGAGACCCTTCTTTTACGCCAGGTGGCTTTGTTAAAAAAAATCAAGTACTACTGCAGATTGACCCCTCCGATTATCGCAATACCCTAGAAATGCGCAAAAGCGAGTATATGCAGTCGCAAACTACCTTGGATACCGAAATGGGCCGGCAACAGATTGCCGAACAAGACCTGCAGCTTATTACCGATGATTCTCTGTTCGGCGGCAACCCCCTTACGGAGGGAGAGCGT
>JAGXIC010000094.1 GCA_024635875.1 Pricia sp. | reverse complement strand
CACAAAGTGGTTGACGTTCGCCTTTGTGGAAAGGTAACTCAGCACAGACCCGGAGTTGCTGTCAGGAAGCTGTACCGTGAAATCTAACTGCTTCTCCCCGATATCGTATTTTGATGAGCTAATATCGAATTTCTCGGCAAGTTCTTTCAAGATAATATCCCCGTTATCGGTTTCAAGCCCCACATTGAATATATTGTTCTTATACGCCTTTTTGATATCGGAAAGCTTTCCGTCCAATATTTTTTCCGAACGATGGATTAGGGCGATATATTCGCAAAGCTCCTCTACGGATTCCATTCTATGGGTGGAAAAAATTATCGAGGTACCGTTTTCCTTTAATTGTAGTATCTCATCCTTAATAATATTGGCGTTTATGGGGTCGAAACCGCTGAAAGGCTCGTCAAAAATGAGCAATTTGGGCTCGTGCAATACGGTCACGATAAACTGGATTTTTTGGGCCATGCCCTTAGAAAGTTCCTGAATTTTTTTATTCCACCAGTCTCCTATTTCCAAACGTTCGAACCAAAACTTCAGGCGTTTTTTTGCCTCAGATTTCGAAAGGCCCTTCAACTGTGCCAAATATAGGACCTGCTCCCCTACTTTCATAGATTTGTATAAGCCCCTTTCCTCAGGTAGGTATCCTATCATGGAGATATGCCGGGGTTTTAAAGATTCACCATCGAAAAAAATCTCTCCTCGGTCGGGAAATGTTATCTGGTTTATAATTCGGATAAGCGTGGTCTTTCCGGCACCGTTGGGGCCCAAAAGGCCGTAAATACTATTTTTAGGAATTTCCAAGGAAACTTTATCAAGAGCGGTGTACCCGCCGTATCGCTTGGTGACTTCCTTAGCGACCAAAATGTTGTTCATGCAGGCTATTTTTCCAAAGATATGGCATAAAAACAAAAACCCACCCTTAAATCAGATTCAAGGGTGGGAAAAAAATTGCTATGAAAAAGAAAATTAATATTGGCTTCCCAATATCAAATTCAAATATACGGCTTTTATTTAGAAATCAAACATTTTCGAAAAAAACTGTGGGACAGCACGTCAAGAGAACATATCCTTGACCTTCTCAAAGAAAGATTTATCGGATTTTTCTGGCTTGGGCTCGAAATTATCGTTGCCTTGCATCCGCTCAAAAAATTCCTTTTGTTCCTTGTTCAGCTCCTTGGGTGTCCATACATTGACATGTACCAGCAAATCACCGGTACCATATCCGTTGATACTAGAGATACCCTTGCCCCGCAGACGCAATATTTTACCGGATTGGATGCCCGGCTCCAATTTTATGCGCACCTTGCCGTCGACAGCATCGATTTCTTTTGAAGTTCCCAATACCGCATCCGAAATACTGACGTAGAGATCGTAATGCAAATTATCGCCTTCACGCTTTAGCGTATCATGGATTTCGGTCTCCATGGCCACCAAAAGATCACCTGGAACACCATTGCCCGGGGCGTCGTTACCCTTTCCGGGAACTTTCAGCTGCATACCGTCCTCCACGCCCGCAGGTATCTTGATGGATACCGTCTCTTCGACTATCTTCAAGCCCTCGGCATCGGCATCACTAGGTTTTTTATCCAAAATCTGACCGCTTCCGCCACAGGAGCTACAGTTGGCAGCAGTCTGCATACGGCCTAATATGGTATTCGTTATCTTGGTTACCTGTCCGCGACCGTTGCAGGTGCTACAAGTGGTATAGGTTACGCCCTCGGCCTGGACCTTTCGGCGGACCTTGACCTTTTTTTCGACCCCGTTGGCTACCTCCTTTAAAGAAAGTTTGACACGGATGCGCAAATTACTTCCCTTGACCGTACGCTGGCCACCGCCACCAAATCCTCCGAAACCGCTAAAGCCGCCTCCGCCACCTCCAAAGGCACTTCCGAAAATATCACCGAACTGGCTGAAAATATCGTCCATATTCATACCGCCGCCGCCGAAGCCGCCACCACCTTGAAAGGCGGCATGTCCGAATTGATCGTATCGCGCCTTCTTATCGGGGTTGCTCAATACCTCATAGGCCTCTGCGGATTTTTTGAACATGTCCTCAGCATTGGAATCACCGGGATTTTTATCGGGATGATACTTCAAGGCCTTTTTTCGGTAGGCTTTTTTAATTTCTGCCGCAGGGGCATTTTTGGTAATGCCCAATATGTCGTAATAATCTTCCTTCATTCTTATTTTTTGGTTGCTGCCCTGTTATTCAGTATCGATTGTACACTCCTGCCACTTGGAAATTTGGGCAGTAGGTAGGTTCGGGAAAAATACATTATTTCCCTACCACTACTTTTGGATGGCGAATGATGCGTTCGCCCAGCTTAAAACCACGCTCGATCACATCGACGACTTTTCCTTTCAGTTTTTTATTCGGTGCAGGTATCTGTGTGATGGCTTCGTGTACTTCGGCATCGAAAGAATCCCCAGCCTTCACTTCAACCTCCTCAAGACCTTTGGATCTTAGGGTCTCCCTTAATTTGACCCGAATGAGTTCCACACCCTTGAATGTTTCTATATCGTCGGACTTCGCCAGTTCTTTCAAGGCTCGGTCAAAATCATCTAAAACCGGCAAAAGGGAAATCATAATTTCTTGGCCCGCGGTCTTGAACATATCCATCCGCTCTTTGGACGTTCGTCTCTTAAAATTTTCGAATTCTGCAAAAAGACGTAAAAACTTGTCCTTTTCCTTGGCCAAATCCTCACGCAGCTGCTCTTCTTCGTTTAGTTCGTCTTGCTCGGGAATTTCAACAGACTCCGTGTCCATCTCCATTTCGGCATCCAACAAATCCTCTTCCATCTGGCCGTCAAACTCCTCTGTTATATCTTTTTCACTCATGTGTGCTTAGGTTTTATTTCTACGTATTGCTGTTTAAGTTGGCAAAAGTACTGCCAATTCGGTGAAAATGTCAAAATGGCATAAAAGGAAGTGCACAGTTGCAGTTGGCAGTATATCATCCACTGAATACTTATAAAGACTAATGCCCACAAAAAAAGCATCCG
The DNA here is from genome assembly GCA_024635875.1 of Pricia sp. Taxonomy (GTDB): domain Bacteria; phylum Bacteroidota; class Bacteroidia; order Flavobacteriales; family Flavobacteriaceae; genus Pricia. The sequence goes on along the minus strand of JAGXIC010000094.1, from coordinate 13,189 downwards.
TATATACGGATGCTTTTTAAATAACTTTTAACCCTAAGTCACACTAAGAACTATACTCATTATTATATAAAGCCTCGGAAACACCTTCTTTTTCTCGGGTTCCGTAGATTTCCCCAAGGGCGAGGCAGACATTGGGGTAGTTGAAAATAAAACCTTCCTCCTCGATTTTTTTACAGCTGACCCTTTGACTGGCAAATAGAAGATAGGCCATTTCACCTAGAATCGTCTGCATTACAAATTTTGGGATATTGGGAAGAAATAAAGGTTTGTCGACCGCCTTGGCAATTTCTTTGACCAATCGGTTGTTCGTAACGGGATTGGGGCCGACACCGTTATATATACCAGCTAGACCATTTTCGACGGTAAAGAGAAAAATACGGGCAAGGTCTGAAGTGTGGATCCAGGATTGCCATTGCTCCCCACTGCCAAATGCGGCACCTACGTAATTTTTGACCGGTTTCGCCATTTCTGGCAAAGCGCCGCCCTCCGAAGACATTACGAGACCGATCCTAACTTTTGCGACACTGAAATCAAAATCATTGAAGGCATCGGTTTCTTTTTCCCAAACCTTAACGACTTCACCCAAAAAACTATCGTCTATTTTTGTTTCGTTCTCGGTATAATAATTTGAAAGGGAATCAGGATAGATCCCAATGGCAGAGGCAGAAACAAACGCCTTTATTGCGTTGTAACTTTCGGGGTTTAAGGTCTTTTGCTTTTTAAGGGCCCTGTGCAAGGTGCGAAGTGTATTTACCCTGCTTGTGAGGATTATCTTTTTATAGCGTGTGGTCCACCTTTTTGATATGCTTGCCGCGGCTAGGTTGATAATAGCGGTAACACCTTCGAAGCATTTTTCATCGATTACCCCCGAATCCGGATTCCAATAATAGCCCTGATATTCCGGTTTGGAAACCATCTTTTCTTTGCTCGTGGTCAAGTAATTGACCGATATATTCTGATCTTGACATTGCCTTACAATTTCCCTGCCGACCAGTCCCGTTGCACCTGTAATCAAAATTCTCATAACTCAAAGATAGGCGTTCTCAGTACCAAGTAATTGGGATTTAATTCGGATTTAACAGTATTGCTTAACCTTATGTTAACTTCAATTCTGAATTCAAAATTCAGAATTCAGAACTTCTTAGCCCGTAACATCTCGCGTTTTCCCGGGGGGCCGGGCAGGCGTTCTACGGTAAAACCGACCGCTTGCATTGCGCGACGTACGCTTCCTTTCGCAGCATAGGTAGTCAGAATACCATCAATTTTAAGGGCCGCGTACATTTTTGAGAAGATGGCTTCCGTCCAGAGTTCGGGCTGTACACGGGCTCCAAAGGCATCGAAATAAATCAGGTCATACTGATTTACATCGTCGATATGGGAAAAATTCTTTTGTTGTTTTTGCAGGATAAAATCATTTGAAATTGTGATATCCGCCTCCCACGGGTCTTTATGCATCTTCAGAAAGTCGGCGCCATGCGCTTCCGCCTTCAATTCGGAGACATAATTGAGCTGATGCAGTTCCGTATCGGAAATGGGATACGCTTCCACGCCTACATAATATACCGAAATATCAAGTTTTTTAGCCTCCAAGAAGGTGATAAAAGCATTCAGGCCGGTACCCAAACCAATTTCCAGAATAGCGATTTTACGCTGGGGGAACAGGGCAAGACCGTGTTCGATAAAAACGTGATAGGCTTCCTGTACCGCTCCGTGTTTGGAGTGGTATTGCTCGTCCCATTCTTCGATTTGGATGGTTTTTGAGCCGTCGGCGGTGGTGATTATCTTGCGATTCAAAAAAAACACTACTTTACTAACAATACCCCGTCGGCTTCGAAGCCGTAGGTTTTTTTAGGGAGCGTTATTTTGGCGATTTCGGCTTCCGATTGGCCGCCGTCCTTGGCGTAGTGCTTTTGGTCTTCAATGCTCATTTCCTCTACAAAGGCCTTCCCGTTTACCACAACCTCACGGCCTTCGATATCTTTGGGCATAAAAAATCCATAGTCCTTGAAGCGAACCATTGCCTCTTGACCGTTCTGCAATTGTAATTTCATCCAGCATCCTTTGGCTTTACAAACGTCGGTTACGGTGGCCCTGAACTTGGTCGACAAGGTATCGGCAACGGCCATCGTTGCATATTCTTTCGAAAGTTGGGTATCGTTAAGGGCGTCCTCGGCAGCGATTTTCTTACCGTAGGAGATATAATCGACTTCCGGTTGATCCGGATTAAAATGGATGTCATTCGCTTCTTGGGCGCTGCAAAAATGAATGCATAGCAATAAAACAATCGAAATGTTAATTTTTTTCATATCCTTCAAAACTTACGTTGTAGGTACAAAATTGGACATTTTAGAACGAAAAAAGAAGAAGGGATTGTTAAGAATGCGTATTTTTAATCCTTCAAAGTAAAACTATGGAGACAATTAGCCAGAAAATACCCGTCGAAAAAATAAAAAGCTCGAAAATTGATCAGGTCGATTTCGACAACCTAGCTTTCGGAAGTATTTTTACCGATCACATGCTGGTCTGCAATTACAAGAACGGTACCTGGGAAACTCCCAAAATTATACCCTATCAGGCCATTAGTTTGGAACCCTCGGCAAAGATATTTCATTATGGGCAGTCCATTTTTGAAGGGATGAAGGCCTATAAGGATGCCGATGAAAAAATTTGGCTTTTCCGGCCCCTTGACAATCACAGGCGACTCAATATTTCGGCCGAGCGGATGGCCATCCCCGGAATTCCCGAGGAGTACTTTATGGAAGGCCTCAAAACCCTTATAAAACTCGACGAAAAATGGATTCCCAAAACCGATGGTAGTGCCCTGTACATCAGACCGTTTATATTCGCTTCGGGCCAAGGTTTTCATGCCTCGCCCGCCGACGAATATAAATTTTTGATTTGCCTTGCCCCATCAGGCTCCTATTTTTCGGGAAAGGTCAAAGTATTGATCGAAGAAAAATATTCCCGATCGGCCGATGGCGGTACCGGTTTTGCAAAGGCAGGCGGCAATTACGCGGGACAGTTCTTTCCGACCCAGTTGGCCATTAAAAAAGGGTATCAACAAGTCATTTGGACGGATGACCATAACCACGAGTTTATCGAAGAGGCCGGGGCAATGAACATTTTTGTCCGTATCAAAGACACCTTGATTACCGCACCGATCAGCGACCGTATATTGGATGGAATCACTCGTAAGAGCATCCTTCAAATCGCCGAAGACGAAGGTATAGCCACCGAAGTACGTAAGATATCCGTTGGCGAAGTTGTCGAAGCGGCCAAAGACGGCAGCTTAAAAGAAATGTTCGGTGCCGGTACCGCCGCGGTGATATCGCCGATCGCTACTTTCGGATACCGAGAAGTGGATTATGACCTGCCCGAACTCGAAAACACGTATGCCTCACGGCTTAAAAAACGGATTATAGATATTCAGTACAATCGTGCAAAAGATCCTTTTGGGTGGCGACACGGGGTTTGAACCGTTTATTTCGCGATACAAGAACAAGATCGGCAAATTTAAAATGAACTCGTCTTGAGTTGTTATTTGGAACCAAGATTTTTGGCCACTAACCTAAACTCAAGAAATGTTCAGTACGACTATTTTTCACTAAACTACCCCCGAACCTTCGGGGCTAAAGACCGATGACTGCCCAACAGCTCGCTCAGGTGGGGATTTTGATTTCGACTAAAAGTCCGCTAAAGTTCAAGCGTTCGTTCCAACGCCATACAAAGATCGCTTTACGCTTTTTTTTGCATACGGCGTATAGCGCAAAGCGAACAGTAAATCAAACCAAAGTCTTCATCTAAAGGCGAGGGATGTTCCCCAGAATGATGCATTAAAAAATTAGAAGGGGATACATCACCTCATCGCTGCAAAATCCCCAAAATATCCGGTTTAAAATAATGGGGGCCTTTTAAGACCTTACCGTCCTCACGGTAGATAGGTTTGCCGTCAGCGCCCAATTTGCTCATATTGCTACGTTGGATTTCCGCGAAGACTTCCTCGATTTTGTGTTGCATACCATGCTCGAGTATTGTGCCGCATAAAATATAGAGCATATCCCCCAAGGCATCAGCCACTTCGACCAGGTCATCGTTTTCGGCCGCTTCGAGGTATTCCTTATTTTCCTCGTCCATCAGGTTGAAACGTAAGCTATTTTTTACGGCACCCAAATCGGCGCGCATCGTCTCGGAAACACCCATCCCGAACAATCTGTGAAATTTTTCTACGGAACTTAATTTGTTTTTCATTAAAGTAGCTGAGTTATACGTGATTTTTATGGAGCGTAATGAACAAAATAAAATGGTCGGATACAAATTAGGGATTTGAGATCGATCACTAAACCAGTTTCCTTTTTAACCTAACAAACTAACACTTACCGAACCCTTCGAAGTTTAGGGTCTATTACCCTATCAAAGATTAAGAATGACAACTTCGGCACCAATCAAGTATGAAAACCTTAAATTTGCCCGAAACAAAAATCATGTTCAGCACCGGACAAATCGTTTTTGCACTGCTTTTTGCGGTCGGTTTTATAGCCGTCATCGTTTTCACGTATAGAAAGGACAAAAAATTACATTCCAAAAATTATAAAGGCGTCCAATGGATTGCCTTGGCTTTTATTATTTTCATTCTTTTACTGTTCTTTATTAAATATATGCTAAAACCTTGAGCACAATTTTACGTTCTGTAGAAAAAACCCAACCCACGACAACAATAAGTACGTTTTTATCGTATATCATACCAAATACATTATTTTCGCGTTGTTTAAATAAGGGGCAAACATATGTTAAGTTTTTTTACAATACTTCTAATATTGGTCGGGGCAAATGCCATCTTCATGGTATTCAGCCTTACGGGCATATTCATCGGGCGCAAAAAATCAAATGAGACCGTCTCTAAATCCGGTTCCGCAAAGGTTTATCCGGTGAAAAACCTATTTTCCAAATTCAAGAAAGCGGTTTAATTCCGCTGCGCTTCGAAAATGACATCTGTTGCCGTATCTCCCACAGCTCTGAGATTAGTCCTATTACATACCCCTGTCACCTAGAAATTCGGGTTATTGCGTTTTTCTCGTTCTCGACGTTAAAATTGTCAACCTTAGCCAACGCTATGCTTGATACTTTTGCTTAGGATAGAAAAAAATAATTTTACCAAAATCCCCGAAATTTTAAACGACACGCGTATATTTTCTTAATTTGTACCAATGAAACAATGGTTGCTCGTATTTATCGGGGGCGGAATAGGAAGCGTATTACGATACCTTATCTCAAAATCTTTAAACACCTATTTCACGCATGTTTACCTCGGCACATTTCTAGTCAACATTCTGGGCTGCCTACTTATCGGTTTCCTATTGGGCCTCTCGGCCAAAGGCGCCTACCTCTCTGAAAACCAGACATTAATATTGGCCACCGGTTTCTGCGGAGGATTTACCACTTTTTCTACGTTTGCCTTCGAAAAACATGCTTTATTAACGGCCGGGGAACTTTTTTATTTCTCATTTTACTTGATTGCAAGTATCGTTACGGGCCTAGGGGCTGTAGCCTTCGGCCTTTGGATTGCGAAAATAGCCTGAAGTCGCAGTCCGTATCACCACAAGACAAACATAACAAGACAAACATCGGACATGACCGATGAGTTTAAAAACGCCTGAAAACGACTAAAAAATGTACCCTTTCAAAAAGTAGCTCGTTTTCATCCTTCGCCATACCCTGATTTCCCGATGCTAACTCTAATTTCTTCCAATTGGCATTCCTTAATTGCACATTTTATACTTTCTAAAATCCAATACCCTAAAATTTAGGGGGTCAATTTTGTCATAACGATAAAAATAGACCCATACACCCCCATTTTTTGTGGGTTAGTTTATTATTAACATATATTTGGCATTCTTAATATAAATCAAACAAATGAAACAAATCGAGGCAATTATCAGAAAATCCAAGTTCGACGAGGTCAAAGCGGCCCTGCATCGCATCGAGGTCAACTTCTTTACCTATTGGGACGTAACAGGAGTGGGGAATGAAAAACAAGGACACGTGTACAGAGGCATCTCCTATAGTACAAGTGACATTCAAAGGCGGTACCTATCCATTGTGGTGTCCGACGATTTTGTCCAGAAAACGGTGGATACCCTTTTGGAGGTCGCTTCAACCGGTAATGTCGGGGACGGCAAAATATTCGTTACCGAGGTTATCGAAGCCTATAGGATACGGACGAAAGAGAGTGGACACGCAGGAATCAACTAAAACACAACCAATTAAACCCTTAAGAAAATGGACGCAGGATTATTTACAGCAAACAATGTATGGATGATGGTCGCCACAGCTCTGGTGTTTTTCATGCATACCGGGTTTTCCTTTTTGGAAATCGGACTGACCCGAGAAAAAAATACGATCAACATTTTATTCAAGAACATATTTATTATTACGGCGGGATTACTGCTGTACTACGCATGGGGATTCAATATGATGTATCCCGGTTTTGAGGAAGGCTCTTCAGGAATCTTCGGTTTCGCAGGTTTTGGCATCGCCGCCCCCGAAAACGGAATGACCCCCGAATATGCCGATGGTGGATACACCTGGTGGACCGACTTTCTCTTTCAGGGCATGTTCGCCGCAACGGCCGCTACCATTGTATCGGGCGCGGTCGCCGAACGCGTGAAAATCGGGGCCTTTATGATTTTTACGGTCTTTTACGTTGGCCTGGTATACCCAATTGTAGGCGCATGGAAATGGGGAGGCGGCTTTTTGGATTCTTGGGGCTTCTACGATTTCGCAGGTTCTACCCTGGTACACTCCGTTGGTGGGTGGGCGGCGCTAGTCGCCATCGCACTTCTCGGGGCACGTATCGGTAAATTCGGTGAAGACGGCAAACCTAAGGCGATTCCCGGTCACAGTATTCCTATGGCAACCGCAGGTGTATTGATCCTTTGGTTGGGCTGGTTTGGCTTTAACGGCGGATCGGTTCTTTCCGCCGATCCCGAATTGACTTCCTTGGTCTTGGTCACCACAAGTTTGGCCGCGGCCGCCGGGGGTATGGGCGCTGTGCTATTGAATTATATTATGTACAAAAATTTGGATCTTACCATGTTCCTGAACGGTATTTTGGGAGGTCTCGTGGGTATTACCGCCGGGGCGGACCTCATGTCACCTGACGAAGCCATTATCATCGGATTTTTGGCAGGTCTGATTATCGTACTCGGTGTAGCCTTTATCGACAAACTAAAATTGGACGACCCGGTAGGTGCCGTTACCGTTCACTTGATCTGTGGTATCTGGGGTACTTTGGCCGTGGGAATCTTCGGCTCGAAGGCCGGAGGCGACCAGTTTTTGGTCCAACTCTACGGCGTACTGATAGTAGGTGTTTTCTGTGTCGTGTGCACTTTGATAATTCTTGGCGCCTTAAAAGCCATAATGGGAATAAGGGTTTCAAAAGAAGAGGAAGTCGAAGGTCTAGATATCCACGAACACGGTATGGATGCTTACCCGGACTTCACTAACGATTAAACTAATAACATATAGCAAACGGAGCGTTTTGCAGAACGCTCCGTTCTATAACCCTTTCAGTTTTCAATCACATAAAATAAACATCCGCCGTACGGTGGATACCTAAAATCAAAACTTATGAAAGCGATTACATATACAAAATACATAAAAAATATCTTTTTCCTTGTCTGCCTCCTATTTGCTACGTTCAAACTAACAGCACAGGAGGTCGATGTGATAGTTGTGGAAGAGGAAGACACGAAACCAAAATTTAGTATTAGTGGTTCAATCGATGCCTACTACCGGGCAAATTTAAATGGGGATAACAGTGCAAATGAAGCAACGGGATCTCCCAACGCCGCTCCGGGTTCCTCGTTCGCCAACTTACCTGGGTTTGCCTTGGGTATGGCCAATTTGGTAGTGGGTTATGATGGCGCAAAAGCAGGCTTTGTTGCCGATCTTGTGTTTGGCCCTAGAGGTACGGATGCTATTTTTGCCTCTCCGATTTATTCGGCCACCGGCAATATTGTAAATCAACTTTATGGCTATTGGAACGTATCCGATAACGTAAGATTAACCTTGGGTAACTTCAACACTTTTTTAGGCTATGAAGTTATTTCTCCTGTCGCCAATTTTAACTACAGTACTTCCTACCTGTTTTCCTATGGGCCATTTAGTCATACCGGCTTGAGAGCGGATTTTACTTTGACGGAAGATTTCAGTATGATGCTAGCGGTAATGAACCCAACGGACGTTACAGAACTTAATCTGAACGGCACGTATGCATACGGTGCCCAACTAGGATACAGTGGGCAATACCTTAATCTTTTGATCGATAACGGATCTTATGAAATTGATTACACCGGGGGATTCGATCTTTCCGATTCCTTTTTCCTAGGGATAAACGCAGCGTATTTTGACGGGGATGAAGATGATGGCATTGGGAGCTTTGCAGGTGCTGCCCTATATCCACAATACACTACTTCCGAAAATTTCACAATTGGATTACGCGGGGAGTATTTTACGGAAACTGACGGGTTCGGAGCGATTGGGGTTAATTCCGCCGATGGCGATGCCAGTGTATTTGCAGTGACATTAACCGGCAGCGCAACCATAGGTAATTTGATTATCAAACCAGAATTACGGTTAGACAGTGCCTCGGAAGAATCTGAATACTTTCTAGATAGCGATTTGATGGCACAGAAGAGTTTATCCTCTTTTGTTCTAGCCGCGATCTATTCCTTTTAAATTGGAAAATTAGTTGTTAAGTGTTTAACGAAGAAAAACCCCGTCAGCCCCACGCTGACCGGGGTTTTTTATTTTCCCTCCGGCTCAAAAGCCTTTACTCCTGCCCTGACCTCGGTGTCCATCGCGTTTACCCCGGGTACGATCGGACAGGAATATTTTTTGTTATAAGCGCAATAGGGATTATACGCTTTATTAAAATCGATTCGGATGACATCTCCCTCTGGAATCCGAAGGCCGATATACCGCCCCCCGGCGTAGGTCTCCTTATCATTAGTGTTGTCTGTAAAAGGAAGAAAAAGATTATCTCGATATTCTTCTTGCTGCATCAATTCTTCGTTCTGGTAAACTTCCAACTGTTGCTTTTTGCCGTTCAGTTCGAAGTGGGCGATACCATAAACTACTTCCTTGGATTTTCTATCGGTGGTGGTAGGCATTAAAAAAGGAAGGGCTTCCGGGGTGCGCACGAATCTGGCTTCGACGACATAGGTAGTATCCGGAGGAAAAAAATCCAAGGTTTCGAAATCCTTTCGGTAGCGGTCCGGCAAAGGCGAGGTTTCGGGGTCTTTATATTCTTCGTTCAGCTCTCTTTGAAATTCAAGGATATCGGCCAGGGCATCGGTCGGAGCCTCGGTCGTTTCATCCTTTCTACTATCGTGATACTTTTTTTTCTCGTTACAGGCGGTACAAAACACAAGTATTGCCAAAACTAGATATAAATTGCACTTCATTATTTTATATTTTTTTCCTTTAAAAGCCTTTCTACAAGGCACGGATCCCTTGAGGAAAATAATGTCAGATTTTAATCAAAATCGTAACGGGACTCTTTCAAGTACTTGGCAACGATAGCATTGAATTGCGGCGTAATTCGCAAAAGGGCCGTGTTTTCAAGGTCATAAAGTTCTGCCCTATCGGTATACCCGTTCTTTAAAAGTTCTTCCAGATAAAAAAGGGCGGTACCTGTATCGTCGACCTTGGCATTGTAAGATATGATGTTAAGGTAGCTCCCATAGTCTTTGGGGTCGATTACGGTTTTCAACATCCACAGAAAATTCAAGGCTTCCCCATCGACCGGCTCCCCGGATTTTACGATATCGATATTATCGGCGACCAAGGCGTTGACATAGCCGTTCAAGCGTTTGCCTAATTGCTGTTGTAGATCATCGGGATTTTTAAGGAATTTTTCGATCTCTTCCATCTGGTACTTCCACCACCCGAGATTGTTGTAGTTGTAGGTCAAAATATCTTCCTCCAAATAATAGACATAATCGTCTTTGATCAAACTTTCCTTGAACAATATAGCCGTCTGATCCCGGTTGCGGGTCTTGAAAATTTTACTCCTTTTTAATGTTTTTTGGCTGGCCTTTATCGGATCGATATCCCGAAAGGGACGATGAATTTCCAACATTTCGTCGAGCAAATTGTTGGCCATTAGGGGCTTGTTGGCCGTGAACCATATATTGGCCTGTGTGAGGCTCTCATCGTACTTGGCATCGATAAAGGCTTCGTCTTTGGGGATTCGGCCTTTGGCCATGGCCGCCAGGGTAAAGATTTCAAGGGCATTACCGATTTTTTCGGTATCGGGCCAATGATGGCCCCCTTCAAACATAAGAAGTTGATTCGGAAATTTCATGCGGTTCAGTAAGTCCTCCATTGCCAACATTTCCGGATAATTGTAGTCCGCATTACCAACGATACCGATCAAGTGAAACGGATTTTTAGAGGTCAACAGCTCGGTATTGGCTATAGTCGAGCCACAGATGAGTACGCCTTCAATCCCTTTGATAAAAGCCGGTATCAGCGTCGAAAAACGACCGCCGCCGGAAAATCCCCCGACATAGACCCGATCATTACGAATGGGCAAAAATCCGGTCACGGCGTTGAGCATTCTGTTGGCTATTACGATATTGTCGGTAATGGGTAAGGTGTCGCTTACGTTATTGGAAGCGGCCAATATATACCCCTGCTCCTCCGCCGCCGCAGAAACGAAGTTCATTGCCTGCTTGGCATGGCCCTTCATATCGAAAACGAAAAGTATCGGCCAGGTCTCCGAAACCTCGAATTTTTTAGGGAGATACAGCGAAAAGGTCTCTGAAATCGTGTCACTGACGGATACGGGAAGGGAGTCGATAACAATTCCCTTTTTCAAGGTCAACTGCTGGGCAGGGCAAAAAATGGCGATGCCCAGGGCGAATAGGGTCAATAGGTGCTTCATAGTACGAAATAATCATCAAAAATCTAGCCAGACAAATTTAAGATTTAATTCTGCCTTCGGCAGGTTCAAGGTGGTTTATAGTTTATGAAAAAAAATCCTAAACTTCGAAACCTTATAAACGCATAACTTTTTTAACCTTGAACAGCTGCGCTGCAGCGATTGACCCTTTAATTTTTTACTGCCCCGTCAACAAAACTACCTTTTCAACGTAAAATGACTCTTAAACTCCTTCTGTACATTATCCTTAACATAGGTTATTCTAAACCAGTAATCGCTGGCGGGCATTCTGCGGTCGTTGGCGGTACCGTCCCAACCGGAGTCGTTGTTGAACTGATACAATAACGTGCCATATTTATCAAAAACTGCAATCTTGGCTTTTTCGATTTCGGGAAAACCGACAATTTGCCAAATATCGTTGGTACCATCGCCATTGGGAGTGAAAAAACGGGGGAAATCTACCACCAAAAATTCTTCAGAGAGCACACTACAGTTTTCGCTATCGGTAACATAGGCGATATGTTCGCCGGCACTAAGGTCTTCAAAACGGTTCGAAGTGCCGAACCCGCCATCATCAACGGCAAAAAGATAGGTGCTTTCGCCCTGTGCCGTAATTTCAATCGTATTGTTTTCCGAAAATAGGTCAGATACGAAATTTACTTCGAAGACTTCCGGCTGTCGCGAGGGTAGCACCTCGGTAGCAATGGAAAATTGACATCCGAATTCCAGATTTTGCAATAGCACATGATAGGTGCCCAAGGTAGATGCGATGAACGAGGGACCGGTGGCATCGGCTATCCTATTTTCTTCGGAAATAGTTTCTGCATACCATGAAAAGGTGTAATTTGAGGGGGACAAACCCGTGTCCAATAGCGGTAAAGGTTCCAATTCTCCACCTTCGGTATCGAAACACAATATATAGGATGTTTCCAGGGAAGATTCAAAATCTAAGCCTTGTACCCTCAACTGAAACGGCGCTATTTCGTAACAACTTTGACCCGATGAAAGACGCGCATAGATGGTTTCGGTACTTTGGGTTTCGTAGTTCCCGGTATTTTCAATAGGATTCGTAAAGTTCTGGGCATCTACCTCCGAGGCAAAATAGGTGACCCCGTAGACGGCCGAATCTTGGGTGCCCATCATACGAATTCCGTTGTTGGAAAAATCAAAAATCTCGCTGCCATTACGATCTATATCGCATGCGGTCAAATCCTCCGGCATTTCGTTTATTTTTGGGGGCACGATAAATTCCGCTATCAAGCCGCCATCTGAAATACAGGAAGCCGAAAAAATAAGATCGACCCGATACCGTCCGTTTTCCGTAAGGTTTACCTTCGGATTACCGGCCCACTCCGTGACCTCGCTTCCGTCTTTAATCCACCGATAATCCTGAACGCCTTCTACGGTAGCGTCCAAGGCGATGTTCTCACCGATACAAACAGGATTGCCATTGGCTACGGTTCGGTCTGCCCCCAGATTATATCCCAAAGAAAAACTGCCCGCTTCCAAAAAAACGGCGGAATCGACTTGGGAATCCTGATTATCAGAAATCACCAGTTTGATGGTGTAGGATTCCCCGGGTGTTACCACTGATTCGGCCTTCAGGCTTTCGGTCTGCCCGTGAAAGGAGATGGGATCGCTGTCACCGTTAATCTTGCCGAAAAAGTCGGTATTGCGGGCTTCACATTGCCCCTCGATGCCAGGCCTTATGGTCGTTGCCCTTACCGGCTGATTCGTACCGGGAACGATAGCCAAGTTTTTCGAAACGCCTTGGGAATCGGTCAGGATAAACGCGAACACGTCGGAGTAAATACATTGGTAATTTTCTTGATACTCTTCGGAGGCAAACAGAAAATTAAAACGGATAGCGTTGGTAAGCGGTACGAAATCAAACTGTATGTAAGTGGCATTGAACAGGTTGCTTGTGTTTGTGACTGTTATTAGGTCTTTGTCGCCCGGCCAGTTTTCGGTGCCGGAATCATTGATGCCCGTATTGGGTCCCTGAGCGTCCCTGGCCCTCCCAGTCGACAAAATAATGCCCTCTGTGTAGGCGAAACCCGTACCGTTGGCATTAAAATAGCCGATACCGTTCACATCTTGTTCGGTGCCCGTAAAACTGGTGTAGTTCGAGGTCTCGGCACAATTGCTGTTGACCAGAACGTCACGCACCAATTGTTCAACGGTATAACCAGAGTCATCGACCTCGATCTGGCCGAACAGGGCGTAGTTGCCCATAAAAAATAT
>JAGXIC010000093.1 GCA_024635875.1 Pricia sp. | reverse complement strand
AGATGTGTATAAGAGACAGGCATAACGAAGTTGCCCCCAACCAATTCGAACTGGCCCCTGTTTTTGAAGAGGCTAATTTATCCGTCGATCACAACCAACTGTTGATGGACGTAATGAACAAAATGGCGGACAAGCATCATTTCAAAGTGCTTTTCCATGAGAAACCTTTTGCGGGAATCAACGGATCGGGAAAGCACAATAACTGGTCTTTGGTAACGGATACGGGTGTCAACTTGCTTAGTCCCGGTTCTACTCCGATGAAAAACTTGCAGTTTTTGACTTTTTTCATAAATACGATCAAAGCGGCAGATACCTACGAAGAACTACTGGGTGCTTCGGTCGCCTCGGCCAGTAACGATCACAGATTGGGCGAGAACGAAGCGCCCCCGACCATATTTTCCATATTTATCGGCGCACAATTGGGTCATGTTCTTGATGAATTGGAAGGCGTTTCAAAAGGAAAGCTATCGCCCGAGGAAAAAACGGAACTTAAATTGAACGTGGTGGGCAAGATTCCTGAAATTTTGTTGGACAATACCGATCGAAACCGCACCTCGCCCTTTGCCTTTACGGGTAACAAATTCGAGATGCGAGGCGTTGGCACACTAACGAACTGTGCCAAACCTATGACGGTGTTGAACACCATCGTTGCCAAACAGTTGCGGGATTTTAAAAAGGAAGTCGACGCATTGGTCGATAAGAAAAACCTAAAAAAGGATGAGGCGATATTCAATGTGCTGCGGGAATATATAAAAACCTCAAAACGAATCCGTTTCGATGGTGATGGTTATGGCGATGAATGGCAAAAAGAGGCAAAGCGACGAAAATTAAGCAACCATAAGAATACGCCGAGTGCGCTTCAAGTCATGACCTCCGTAGAAAGTGTGGCACTTTTTAAGGATATGGGGGTCTTGAGCGAGGCCGAGGTCAAGGCACGCCAAGCAATCGAATTCGAGGCCTATGTCAGGCACCTGCAGATAGAGGGCCGTGTGTTCGATGAACTGGTATATAGCCAAGTGATTCCCGCTGCCATCGAATACCAGAACAAATTGATAAAAAATGTGCTGGGCCTGAAGGAAATATACGGCGCGGCCCATAAAAACCTTTCCGACGCACAATCGGGAATCATAGAACAGATTGCAGAACATATCGCAGCCCTTAAGAAAAATTCGGATGCCATGACCGATGCCCGAAGAAAGGCGAATAGAATTACCAATACCCAGAAGAAAGCTTTTGCCTATTGCGATAATGTCAGACCCTTTTTCGAGGACATCCGGAAGCACTGCGATACATTGGAGCAGCTAATCGATGACCGGCTTTGGCCGTTGACAAAGTATCGGGAGCTGTTGTTTATTAAATGAAAATTCAAGCGCAAGTTCAAGTTCAATCAAAAATATCAAATTCATACCTCATAAGGTTTAGGAGTTTAGGTGTTTATGAGTTTAGAAAAAACAATTTTTAGCATACTGGATAATGGCCATATCGGACACGGATTACTGCCAACTGCTACTGTTTACTTTTTAACTATTTTTGCGGTAAATTACCAGAAATGAGTTCATCCACCAGCGAAAGATACAGTCAAAGAGGGGTTTCCGCCTCTAAGGAAGATGTTCACAACGCTATCAAAAACATTGACAAAGGGCTTTTTCCAAAAGCTTTCTGCAAAATCGTACCCGATTATTTGACCGGGGACGAAGACTACTGCTTGGTCATGCATGCCGATGGTGCGGGTACGAAATCGTCTTTGGCGTACATGTACTGGAAGGAAACCGGTGATGTTTCCGTTTGGAAGGGTATTGCCCAAGATGCGCTGATTATGAACATTGATGATTTGATCTGTGTTGGGGCTACGGATAACATAATGCTTTCCTCTACCATCGGTCGGAACAAGAATCTGATTCCCGGGGAGGTCCTCTCCGCCATAATCAGCGGAACCGAAGAACTGATTTCCGATTTGGCCGAACATGGGATAAGCATTCGTTCTACAGGTGGCGAGACGGCCGACGTGGGCGATTTAGTACGTACGATTATTGTAGACTCAACAGTAACGGCACGTTTAAAAAGAACCGATGTTATCGACAACTCCAACATCAAAGCGGGCGATGTCATCGTCGGTCTGGCATCTTTTGGGCAGGCCACCTACGAAAAGGAATACAATGGGGGCATGGGTAGTAACGGACTCACCTCGGCCCGGCACGATGTTTTTTCGAAATATCTGGCCGAAAAGTATCCTGAAAGTTACGATGCATCCGTACCAGAGGCACTGGTGTATTCCGGAAATACAAAACTTACGGATGCCATTGATGGATCGCCTGTGGATGCCGGTAAACTGGTTCTTTCCCCGACCCGTACCTATGCCCCGATAGTGAAAAACATCCTAGAAAAATCTACAGCGAAGGATATTCACGGTATGGTGCACTGTAGCGGTGGCGCACAGACCAAAATCCTTCATTTTATCGATGGCCTTCATATTATCAAGGATAATCTTTTTCCTATTCCCCCCTTATTCAAATTGATTCAAGAACAATCGGGAACGGATTGGAAAGAAATGTACCAGGTATTCAACTGCGGGCATCGGTTGGAGCTGTACGTCGATGCATCCATTGCCGATGATTTGATTTCTATTTCACAAAGTTTTGATGTCGACGCAAGAATCGTGGGAAGGGTAGCCGTACATCCCTCTAAAAAATTGACCATCAAAAGCGAATTCGGCAGCTTTATGTATTCGTAAGCCAAACTATACTTTTCCTACAAATGTTGCGTTTGATACTTATACCCTTGGTAATTCCAAGTGGCATGACTATTTATACTAAACCTTTGCCATGGAAAGAAAAGAATTTCTCAGAAGCCTAGGGGCCGGTGCAGCATTTGCAATTACCTTCCCTTGTTTGGGCGCATGCTCAAAAGATGAGGGCGAAGCGGGCGGAAACATCCCCGTACCTACCGGAGTCGATTTCACCGTAGACCTAGAGGCCACAGAAAATGAAAAACTGGCTAAAAATGGCGGGTTTATCACTAAAAATTCAGTAGTAATCGTCAAGAACCTTGAGGGAAATTTTGTTGCTGCTAGCCAAGTCTGTAGCCACCAAGGCTATGACGAAGTCAGTTTTTTGGATCGAGACGGCGGTATTTTTTACTGCGGGGTACACGGCTCGCGGTTCGAACAGAGCGGAAAGCCCTTGAATAGAGTCGATAGCGTTCCGGCGAAGTCCCTTAAAGTTTTTAAGACGGAATTATCGGGAGTCCTACTTCGGGTATTTGAATAATCGGGATTGATTTTGCATTCGTAACTCGCTATGAAGAACATCCTACTCATTTTTCACCTGTTTTTTGTATCCGTACTTGTTGCACAAGAGTGGCAACCCAGCTATGCGGAAGCACTTGCAATATCTAAAGAACAGCATAAACCGATACTCATGGTGTTCGCCGGTTCCGACTGGTGCACCCCGTGTATAAAGCTGGATAAGGATATTTGGCAATCGGATGTTTTTCGTGCATATGCCAAAGACAATTATGTGCTTTACAAAGCGGATTTCCCTAGAAAAAAAGCAAACCGATTACCGGTAGCGGTAGTCGAACAAAACCATGTACTTGCCGAGAAATATAATCCGAACGGATATTTTCCGTTGGTTTTGCTTTTGGATGACCGCGAAAATAGGTTAGGTGAGACCGGATATCTTAAAAGTACCGCTGAAGCGTATATAGAACGTTTAAAATCCTTTATAAAGTGAGATTGTTGTCTTACATTCTTTTTTGCTTTTTGACCGTAGGTGTTTTTGGCCAGGAAAAACAGTATGTCACCTCGAGCAAGACCCTGAAATTGTTGGGTACCCGTTTTGATATCACGGTGGTAGCCAGCAACCAAGATATGGGCCAGATTAATATCGATGAGGCCACCGCCGAAATTAGACGCATTGAGGCCTTGATTTCATCATGGAATCCTGATTCCCAGACTTCGTTAATTAATAAAAATGCGGGAATACGCCCGGTAAAAGTAAGCTTGGAAGTCTTTCAGCTAATTGATCGGGCCAAACAAATATCAGAGATTACCGATGGCGCTTTCGACATTTCATACGCTTCTTTGGATGAAATCTGGAAATTCGATGGGGCGATGAAACGAAAACCGACAGATGCCGAACTGGAGAAATCAATTGCCAAAATCGGATACCAAAAAATCATTTTGAACGAAAACGACCAGACCGTTTTTCTAAGGGAAAAGGGGATGAAGATTTCCTTCGGTGCTATTGGAAAAGGCTATGCCGCCGACAAGGCCAAAGAACTTTTGATATCCAAACAGGTCGTCGGCGGAATTATAAATGCTGCAGGAGATCTGACGACCTGGGGAACAAAGGCCGACGGGGAAAAATGGCTGATCGGTATCGCCAACCCTTTGAGCAAAGAGAAGATTTTTTCATGGTTGCCTGTCGTTGAATCCTCGGTGGAGACCTCAGGCAATTACGAAAAGTTCGTCGTTTTCGACAGTATCAAATACTCGCATATCATCGACCCCAGAACCGGTACCCCATCAACAGGCGTGAACAGCGTTTCTATATTCGCCAAGAGTGCCGAGCTATGTGATGCCCTGGCCACGGCGGTATTCATTATGGGCAGGGAGGCGGGACTTGCACTGATCAACCAGTTGCCCGTTACTGAGGCTATTTTAGTGGATAGCGATAACAAGGTACATAAGAGTAGCGGAATTTTATTCGAGAGTACCCCATAGCCTGAACCTGAATTGAAATGGTATTCGGATTTTGGTTAATTCATACGCGACTAGGCGAACGAGAATCCTAAAATTTCAGTGATGAAAAAAGTTCTATTCCTTTTTATGTTTAGTGCGCTTTCCACATCCTGCGTTGCGGTAAAACAATACGAAAAAGTATACCTCAACGATGAAGAAATGAAGCTTTCGGCTCAAGGAATGGAACGCTTCGAGACCAATTTTCAAGTGTATCGCGAGGCTGCTGCCGGGGCAAACGGCGGCAAAAGTGGTGGAGGCTGTGGCTGTAATTAAATAAAACTACAAACTGAAATCTCTAATTACCATAGCGATATTTCTAATCACTACCTTGGCTTTTTCCCAAGAAGATACGGCATATAAAAAACGGGTCTTGGAGTCCACCGAAATCGATTTGCTGTTCAGTTACTACGGCCAAGACGGTCAGAATGCGGCGGTAACCGGAGGATCGGGAACGGAAGAATTGACCGATGCTACTTCCGCGCTCATAGTGAATATTCCATTAAATGAAGATGATGTTTTGACCGCGGATGTAGGTATTTCGGCCTACACTTCGGCCTCTTCGAGCAATGTGAACCCTTTAGACGGTGATAGTAACCGAACGGTAAGCCCGTTCAGTGCTTCCTCGGGGGCGTCTCGGCATGATGTATTGGTACACTTCAATCCGTCGTATTCGCACAGTTCCAACGATCGGAATTCAGTGACTACCGTGAATGCCTATGTCTCTTCGGAATATGACTATTTTTCCGTGGGTTTTGGTGTAGGATACACCCGACTATTCAATGAAAAAAACACCGAAGTATCCTTAAGCGGCAAAGTATATTTCGACAAGTGGAATCCACAATATCCCATAGAATTAAGGGATGGATTTTTTGATTCCCGAACCACCGGAAATGGCAGCTACGCACCTGATTTCAATGCATTCGCTGATGAAGAAAGAAATTCATATTCACTTTCCTTAGGTGTATCACAGATTTTGGGCAAGAAACTCCAAGGAGCCATTTTTATGGATGCCGTTCTACAGAACGGACTTCTCAGTACCCCGTTCCAACGGGTCTATTTCGCTGATACCGATGATTTTTTTATCGAGGATTTTCAATTGGCCGACGATGTGGAACGACTGCCGGATAGCCGATTCAAACTTCCTATTGGCGGTCGCTTGAACTACTACCTAAACGATACGTTCATCTTGCGAAGCTACTATCGTTTCTATTATGACGATTGGGGCATTGCGGCGCATACCGCCAGCTTGGAGGTGCCGATCAAATTGGGCGATGTTTTTACCCTGTACCCAAACTATCGCTTTTACACACAATCCGCTGCAGACTATTTTTATGAAAAGGATGTTGCCCTGTCAAGCAATAGTTTTTATACTTCGGATTATGACCTTTCGAAGTACCATGCCCATCAATACGGAATGGGCATCCGATATAAGGATATTTTCACCAAGGCCACAATTCTTGGTTTCGGGTGGAAGGCTTTAGATGTTCGGGCCAACACGTATAATCGAAGCGATGGGCTCAATGCTTTTATTGTTACCTTGGGGGCGACGTTTGTGGCAAATTGAAATACTTGTTAGTTTCTTACGCTACAATGGGAACCTTATTGCTTCATGGCGAAAGCTGCAAAGGCCCGTCCGAATTTCACAGGTTACGGGTGCTTTCATTTTAGCATATACCGCATAATTATATCGTTTTTTCGTAATTTCGCTGTCTTACCCAGTATAGAAGATGATAGACAAACTAAACATTGTCAAGCAGCGTTTCGATGAGGTTTCCGACCTGATCATACAGCCCGATATTATTTCGGACCAAAAACGCTATGTGGAACTGACCAAGGAATATTCCGATCTAAAGGATCTCGTTGAAAAGCGCGTTCAGTACTTAGAACTGACCGATAATATACAGGAGGCTGAAGAAATCATTGCGGATGGCAGCGATGCCGAGATGCTTGAAATGGCCAAAATGCAGCTGGAGGAGGCCAAGGCCGAGCTTCCGAAACTGGAGGAGGAAATTAAAATGATGCTCATTCCCAAAGATGCCGAAGACGCCAAGGATGTGGTCGTTGAGATCCGAGCGGGAACGGGCGGCGACGAGGCCAGTATTTTTGCTGGTGACCTCTTTCGTATGTATACCAAATTTTGCGAATCTAAAGGATGGAAAACCAATGTTATCGACCTTAGCGAGGGTACCAGTGGCGGCTATAAAGAGATTCAGTTCGAGGTAACTGGTAAGGATGTATATGGTACCTTGAAATTCGAAGCCGGTGTGCATCGCGTTCAACGGGTGCCTCAGACCGAGACCCAAGGCAGGGTGCATACGAGTGCAGCCACAGTTATGGTGCTTCCCGAAGCAGAGGATTTTGATGTGCAAATAGACCCCAAGGATGTCCGTATCGATTATTTCTGTTCCTCAGGACCCGGGGGACAATCGGTAAACACAACCTACTCGGCAGTCCGTTTGACCCACCTTCCTACAGGCTTGGTAGCACAATGCCAAGACCAAAAATCACAACATAAAAATAAGGATAAGGCATTCAGGGTATTACGTTCACGATTGTACGACCTCGAACTTGCCAAAAAACAGGAAGAGGATGCCGCCAAAAGGAATTCCCAAGTAAGCAGCGGTGACCGATCGGCAAAAATCCGTACCTACAACTATCCACAAGGCCGGGTGACCGACCACCGAATCGGACTCACGCTCTACGATTTGCA
This sequence comes from Pricia sp., assembly GCA_024635875.1. Classification (GTDB taxonomy): domain Bacteria; phylum Bacteroidota; class Bacteroidia; order Flavobacteriales; family Flavobacteriaceae; genus Pricia. The sequence continues at coordinate 5,676 of JAGXIC010000093.1, read as the reverse complement.
GAACATCATCGACGGCGATGTCCAAAAAATTATTGATGAACTGAGCTTGGTCGAGAATACGGAGAAGCTGAAGGAGGCGTCGGAGGTGTTCTAGGCAAAAGTTCAAGTTCAAGTGTCAAGTTCAAGTTCAAAAAAAGTTGGCGGTTACAGTTGCAGTAGGCAGTTTTTTAATTTTCTAGCGCCGAGAATATCACCCACTCGCTAACACTACACATTATAAATGACAACTTCACAACTTGTTGAACAGATACAACTAAAAAAATCTTTCCTCTGCATCGGTCTTGATACCGATTTGGAAAAGATTCCACGACATCTTCTCGATGATGAAGATCCGATTTTTGCCTTTAACAAGGCGATTATCGATACGACCCATCATTTGTGTGTTGCCTATAAGCCAAACATCGCCTTTTATGAAGCCTATGGAATTGTGGGATGGAAAGCATTGGAAAAGACTATAACCTATCTCAATGAAAACCATCCTGAAATTTTTACGATTGCCGATGCCAAACGAGGGGATATTGGCAATACCTCGACGCGCTATGCCAAGGCCTTTTTTGAAAATTTGCAATTCGATTCCATAACCGTTGCCCCTTATATGGGTAAAGATTCCGTGGAGCCTTTTTTGGCGTTTCCGGAAAAGCATACGATTCTCTTGGCGTTAACCTCCAACGAAGGCGCGTACGATTTTCAAACAAAATTGATAGATGGGCAGGAATTATACAAAAAGGTATTGGAAACTTCAAAAACCTACAAAAATTCGGAGAACCTGATGTATGTGGTAGGGGCGACCAAGGCGGAGTATCTTCGGGATGTCCGAAAAATCATCCCGGATAATTTTTTGTTGGTACCAGGTGTGGGCGCCCAAGGCGGCAGTCTACAAGAGGTATGCAAATATGGAATCAACAAAAATATTGGCTTGCTTATCAATTCCTCAAGGGGAATCATATATGCCTCCAAAGAAAAAGATTTTGCAAAAGTCGCGGCTTCGAAAGCAGCGGGCCTACAAAATCATATGGCTTTGGAACTGAAAAAGATGAAGTGATCACTTCATCATATTTTCCAATATTTTTTGGATTTTTTGTGCTTTTTGCTCAAAGAATTCCACCAATTTGGCATCGGTATAATCCAAGTTGCCGGCCTTTTCCAAAAAATTCTGATACTGGTACTCCAATAAGGATATTACGTTTCTGTTCGCAGTTATCGGAGTAACACTTCCTACTTTACAATATTGATTTTCCATAGTCGTATAAATAAGTCCCTAATATACGGCATATCGACGATTTTGGTTGTCATTATTCGTTATATGCCACTCAAAATCCGTTATATTAATGATAAATTAACATCGGGATGCGTGAATGTAAATATTAGCTTAAATAGCAGTAGACCCTCATCTGGAATAAACAATTCGAACATACGTACTACCTATGAAAACTTAGCCTCCATATCCTGGATTTTGCTCCATTAAGGCATTGGTGTCCATTTCGTTCTGCGGTATTGGAAATGTCAAGGCATTGGCATCGAAGGCTAAATCACCAACAGCACGTCGCGTTCTTTTATAATCATGGATCAAGAAACCTTCAAAGGCTAATTCCAACTGTCGTTCATTGAAAATTACGTCGTCGGTAAGCGATGTTAGGGCAGAAGCACCAGATCTTGCGCGGAGTGCATTGATTTCAGCTAAGGGAGACAAACCTACCGAGGTGCCTTCTTCAAAATTGCTTTCCAATCGAATGAGATGCATTTCGGCAATTCTAAAAATACCGATGTTCGCAAATTGACTGGTATATTTTGAAGTGAGCCTTTCATCATTATCCGGACTTATATAAAAGAAGCTGGCCCTTACATCATTGTCTGCATCATCGAAGAGATTCAAATACGCATCTTGAACACGAACATCCCCGCCACGACCGCCGTTTGCCTGAGAAGCATAAAAATTGACCAATTGGTTTCCATCGACCCCTCCGACCACCTGGCTGGTTTTCTGAAAGGCAAATATGATTTCAGGCCCATCAGTTTCATTGTTAAAGGCACCGTCGTACGTCGGTGCAAGGCTATGCCCGCTATTTTGAAGTACGTCGTTCGCTGCGTCTCTTGCTGCGGCAAAGTTTCCTTGTTGTAGATAGACCCGTGCCAGCAAGGCCTGTGCAGCATACTTATCCGCATAGAATCCATTTGCCTCGGGCAACAATGAATATGCCGTTTGCCCATCGGAGATGATTTGGTCGTACACTTCTTCTACAGAGTTTCTGGCTACCTCCAAAGGTTGCAGGTAATCAAGTACTCCTTCGATACGAAGCGGTACTCCGGGCTGTGAATTGCCCCCTCCGGCTTGATAGGGTGACGCATAATTTCGTACCAGGTCAAAATAGGCGAGGGCGCGAAGAAATCTAGCCTCCCCTTCTATTCGATTTGCTTCCTCGGGGCTACTGGTGACTATAGCAATATTGTCAACGACCAAGTTGGCCTGATTGATGCTTTCGTAACTGTTTTCCCAAATATTTTCGACAAATCCGTTGTCGACCAATAGGCTTTTTGTAATCGCTTGTCTGGGGTCAATAAAGGTACCGCCCCATTGCACTTCATCGGTTGTGCCTAACAGGTCGTCCATAAGCTGTAACTCCCCTCCGTAGGTATCTTCTTGTCCCATTTCTTGATATACACCGATTAGAATTGCTGCAAGATTATCTTCAGAGGTAAGAGCCAATTCGCCAGGCAGATTGTCCGTCGGGTTGATTTCCAGTTTACTTTCGCATCCCGCCCCAAGAACTGACAGTACGGCTATAATAAGATAGTTATATATTTTCATGACAATTTTTTAAAAGTTAATATTCAGGCCGATGGTAACCGTCTTCGCCGGTGGTGATGAATAAAAGGTACTACCGGGATTTTGGGAATCGTTTACATCGCTCCGCGCTTCGGGATCTTCGAATTCATAATCGGTAAAGGTCAAAAGATTTACACCTGTAAGGTACACCCGCAATTTGCTAAATCCGATTTTCTCGACTGTCTTACTTGGTAAGGTGTAGCCCAATGTGAGGTTACGAAGTCGGACAAAATCTGCCTCATCAAGATAACGGGTAGACTCGGCCGTACCATTGCTTCCAAAAAGTCTGGCTTGAGGTACATCGGTAATATCGCCGGGCTGTTGCCATCTGCGCAATTGGTCAATACTCTGATTATCGTAAAAGTCCGCAGACGCCGATTGAAATCGGCCACCACCATTGTAAATACTAGCACCCCATTCACCTTGAAGCGTAAACGAAAAGTCAATGCCATTATAGGTGATATTGTTCGTGATACCACCGTACCATTCCGGAAACGGGTTGCCTATAGCGATGCGTTGCGCTTCGTTAGGGTCGGTCGTTGTATCACGGTTCAGGGTACCGTCGGCATTCTCGGTATTTAGGAAAAAAAGAGCGTCACCATTAGCTGGGTCGACTCCTGCGAATTCCCTTAGGTAAAATGAGGCCAAGGTTTCACCGACCCGGTTGATGTTTTCGAAGGTAACAATATCGGCGCCTTCGTTTGGTAAGGACTGCAACTCGTTTGTATTGTTAGAGAGATTGAAATTGGTCGACCAGGTGAAATTGTCTTTATTTACGTTTCTAGTATTTAAAACGAATTCGATACCCTCGCCCCTTAATGTACCAATATTGCGATTAATGATATTGGATCCACTACTAGGTATCAGTGGTACGGCGAACAGTAGCCCCTCCGTATCTTTGACATAGTAATCGATTTCGCCCGTAATGATACCATCCAAAAATCCGAAATCCAGTCCGAAATCGGTTTGTCTTGATTTTTCCCAAGTTAGGTCAGGATTGCCAGGTTGGGCCGGGGCTATTCCCGGTCTTTGGTTATAGGCTACAGCGCTAAAAAGAAATCGGGATGCAAAATTCCCGATTTCGGCATTTCCCAATTCACCGTAACTGGCCCTGAGCTTTAAAAAGGATAATACGTTAGAATCTTTAAGAAAATTCTCTTCGGATATAATCCATCCCCCCGAAACAGCAGGGAAAGTACCAAAGCGTTCGTTTGCACCAAAACGAGACGAGCCGTCTTGACGTATACTTGCCTTAAAAAGATATTTATTATCAAAACTGTAAGTCGCCCGTGCAAAATAGGAAAGAAATGTATTCTTCTGTTCTACTCCGGTGCCAGCCGTAACTTCTGCCCCCCCACTAACAGTTGGCAAATCATCGCCGGGAAACTGTTGGCTGGTCACGCTGGTAATCCGTCGGTTGTTCTGATTGTATTCGGTACCCAAAACCACATTTAGGTTATGTTTATCGGCAAAAAGCTTATCAAAGGTCAAGTAATTACTAAAGACGTAGCTTTCTGATCCCAAGTCGGAAGCAAAGGCTTGCCCACTAGTGGATTGAAACAAGGCATTCTGCCCGCGATAATTATCCTCGGTTTGTGCAAAATGGTCGTAGGAAAAATCGGAGTTAAATTTCAAAGCATCAAAAAACTTGTACTCACCCGAAACTTTTCCGGTAAGCCTTCTTATGATGGTCTTGAAAAATGCATTTTGGGCATCTAGCAAAAAGTTACCATAAAGGGTATTCGGGTTTGGGGTGCCATCGGATTGAAACGCCGGTGACAGGGGTGATTGTGCGATAGCCTGCACTGGGTTTGCGAAGGCATTGTCGTTTGCGATTCTATCGATTTCGGTTCTTGAAAACCCGAGATTCATACTCGCAGTAAATTTATCGCTAAATTTATGGCTTACATTGGTTCTTGCGTTTACCCGTTCCAATGCATTGTCTCGAATAATACCGTCCGTATTATTGTAGGCACCAGAAAAATAGTATGATGTCTTTTCATCGGCACCGGAAACCGAAAAATCCGCATCGGTCTGAAATCCGTCTTGAAAAGCTAATTCCGTCCAGTCCGTATCCACTTCACGGGCTCTCCAGTCGGTATCTCCAGCCAAGAAATCAAACGTTCCTTCCGCTTCTGCGATACCGTCTTCCTCCCCAAGCCCATTTATTGCTGCTTCGGTAAACAGTTCGATATATTCATCCGTATTGAGCCATTCCCGTTTATTGGTGGGCTGGCTAAAGCCTTGTGCGATGTTTAACGAAAATTTAGCTTTGCCCTGTTTGCCGCGTTTGGTGGTAATAAGAACCACGCCGTTGGCCCCTCTAGCTCCATAAATAGCTGCTGAAGAGGCATCCTTGAGAATATCGATGGACTCGATTTCGTTAGCACTCAAGGTCAATAGGGGGTTCGTGGGAGCTCCGTTACCAACATCCCCATTATTGCCAACGGGGTCTATCAATGGAATACCATCAAGAACATATAGAGGTTGGGTACCGCCGCTGACGCTGGCTGCGCCGCGCACCCGTATATTGATTCCGCCTTCTACCTTACCGTTGGTCTGGGTTACCTGAACGCCTGCTGCCTTAGCGACCAATGAATTTTGAAGGTTGGGATTGGTTACTTCCGCAATGTCCTCGGAAGTCAGCTTTGCTATATTATCTGTCAGGCTGCGTTTGCTCTGCGTACCGTATCCTACTACGATAACCTCATCGAGTTGCGAGGCATCTTCCTCCAACTGAACGTTTATGGTACTTGAAGTTCCCACGACCAATTCGGTGGTCTTTTGCCCTAAATACGAGAAGACCAAGGTCTGGTCTTCTGTCTGTCTCTTATACACATCTGACGCTGCCG
>JAGXIC010000092.1 GCA_024635875.1 Pricia sp. | reverse complement strand
GCTTATTACCGATGATTCTCTGTTCGGCGGCAACCCCCTTACGGAGGGAGAGCGTGAATTGGTACTTCGAAAACCGCAACTTAACGCCGTAAAAGCTAGTATCGGCGGAGCCAAAGCCTCTATGGAACAGGCCCAGTTGAACCTGTCGCGAACGACCATACGTGCTCCGTTCGATGCCCACATTTTAAGTCAAAACGTCACCGAGGGCTCCCAAGTTGCACAAGGCGACATATTGGGCCGTCTTGTGGGTACGGAGTATTATTGGATTACGGCCACACTGCCCGTATCGAAATTGCAATGGTTGAGCTTTAGCAATGGTGATTCCGATCAAGGTTCTCCCGTTAAGATTACCAATCCCACCGCCTGGGGTGCAGATGGCTTTCGAGAAGGCTATTTGGACAAACAGATCGGCGCACTCGAGGATCAGACACGGCTTGCAAGAATCTTGGTCAAAGTGCCCGATCCCTTGGCCAATGCTAAAGATACCTTAGCAAAGCCCAAACTCATGATCGGTACCTTCGTCGAAGTCAACGTTATGGCAGACCCGGTTGCTAATGTAGTCCGGCTTAAAAGGGACTACATCCGGAGTAACAACACGGTATGGGTCATGAAAGAGGAAAAGCTGGAAATCCGGGAGGTAGATATCGTATTGAACGATGATGTGTACGCTTACGTCCGAAAAGGACTCGAAGATGGGGAAAAAGTGGTCACTACCGATTTGAGTACCGTTAGCAATGGGGTCGGGCTGAGAACGGCGGGAGAAGCTTCGAAAAAGAATTAGAAAATATGGACAAGAACGAAGAAACGGAAGGGAATCAAACCAGAAAAGAAGGCGTTATTGGCTATATGGCCCGTAATTCTATTGCGGTCAACTTGTTGATGATGGTGCTGCTCGCCGGGGGAATCTTTACGATGTACAACATTCAAAAAGAGGTGTTCCCGGAATTCCAACTTGATTTCGTGGAAGTTTCCGTAGCCTACCCCGGGTCCTCACCTGTCGAAGTCGAACAAGGCATACTACAGCCCGTTGAAGAGGCGGTTCGAGGCGTTCAGGGCATTAAGGAAGTAGTATCGGAAGCTAGCGAGGGATCGGGCAATATTACCATTGAGCTGGTTGCCGGTACCGAGCGTATGCAAGCTTTTCAGGATATCGATCAGGCGATAAACCGTATCCGCACCTTCCCCGATGATATCGAGCAGCCCGAAGTACGCCTTCAATCAAGGCAGCGTGACGTCCTTCAGATCGGTCTCTTCGGCGAAGCTGATGTGTGGACGATGCGCCAGCTCGGTGAACGCCTGCGCACCATTCTATTGAGCAATCCCACCATTACGCAAGTCGAGTTGGGCAATGTGCCCGAATACGAGACCCGCGTCGAAATCACCGGACAAAATCTTCAGAAATACAATCTTACCCTAGGCCGCGTGGCCGACCTTATCCGCCAAAGCAGTAGTGATGTGCCCGCTGGTGCGGTACAGACCCAGAGCGGTGAAATTCTGCTTCGGATGCAAGAACGTAAACAATGGGCCGAGGAATTCGGAAATATCCCCATACTCGCTTCCGAATCAGGAGAAAATGTCATGCTTAGTGATATTGCAGAAATCACCGACGGTTTTGAGGAAATTGGATTTAACGGCCAGTTCAACCAACAGAACTATGTCGAATTACGAATTTTCCGGATCGGAAATCAGTCTCCACTAGAAATCGAGGAAGCGGCATTGGCCATTCTCGAAGACTTTAAATTACCGCCGGGGGTAGAGTTTCGTACCGATAGTAACCGCGCATCCGATTACAGGGAACGTTTGTCATTACTTACCGAAAATGGGGTGCTTGCCATAGTCATCGTATTGATTATTCTCACCCTTTTTCTCGAATATCGATTGGCGTTCTGGGTCATGATGGGCATGACGGTTTCCTTTATCGGGGGCATGATGTTGTTGCCGCTGATCGGCATCAGCATAAATATGATCTCGATGTTCGGATTTTTGGTGGTGCTGGGCATCGTAGTCGATGACGCCATTGTGGTCGGCGAAAACGTGTATGAATATCGTCAAAAGGGCTTGTCACCAATGAAAGCTGCCATTGCGGGCACCAAAGACGTTTCATTCCCTGTGATTTTCAGTATCATTACGACGATTATCGCTTTTGTGCCCCTTCTCTTTATGCCCGGGGAAACAGGAAAATTTTGGCAGCCCCTACCTGCAGTCGTTATTGTTATTCTAGCCGTTTCCCTTTTAGAGGCCTTGTTTATTTTACCCTCTCATTTGGGACATCTCAAAGAACAAAAAAGCAAGAATAAATGGGTGCTCAAACTTGAAAGTTGGCAAAAAATTTTCGCAAAAGCTTTTGATCGGTTTGTCGATAACCATTACCGACCCTTTCTAGACCGCTGCCTTGAATTTCGATACATTACGTTAAGCGTGGCCGTTGCGCTTTTATTGATGGTAGGCGGCTACGGACTTAGCGGACATATGGGGCTTATTATGATGCCCGAAGTAGCTGCCGATGAAATTGAGGCCGGCGTAAGGCTCCCCGTCGGCACAACCCCCGAAAAGGCTGCTAAGGTAGCCAGTGATATCTCGGCGGCCACGCAACGGATGTTCGAAGAGCACGACCTCTATAAAGTAGCTGAAGGCATAAAGACCAATGTACGGGGCCAAAACTTTATCGATGTCGAAATCGTAATGCTACCTCCGGACGAAAGGGATATTACCGCTGCGGAAGTCATTGCCCTATGGCGTGACAATATCGGGGATATCGAGGGCGTCGACCAGATTACTTTTGAAGCAGAACGCGGTCCGGGCGGGGCTAGGCAGGATATCAGTATCGACTTAAGCCATGCCAATATCGATATGCTGGAAAAGGCGACTAACGCATTCGTAGAACGTATGGAGGCCTTTACGAATACCCGCGACGTAAGCGATAATTACAACAAGGGTAAAATGCAGTTCGACTTCAAATTATTGCCACAAGGCCGCAGTCTCGGCCTGACATCCGATGAAGTAGGCCAGCAGGTACGTGACGGTTTTTTTGGTGCCTTGGCCATGCGACAATTGCGAGGGACGAACGAAATCGAGGTCCGCGTCAAACTGCCTTTGGAGGAACGCAAGAATATTAAAAACCTAGAAAATTTCTTGATTCGTACGCCCAATGGTATCGAGGTTCCGTTGATGGATGTTGTCGAGGTAGAACAGCGGGAAGCCTTTAGCAGCATCAATCGTAGGGACGGCCGAAGGGTAGTCAATGTGGGGATGGACGTGGAACCGGCCAATTCCGTAAACCGTGTCATCGCCTCGGTACAAGAAGAAACATTGCCCCAATTGCGGGCGGATTTCCCCGGTATTACTTGGACTTTTGAAGGTAGCCAGGCCGATATGCGCGAAAGTACCGATACCCTGAAAGCAGGCTTTGGCATCGCATTGTTTTTAATTTACACCTTGCTTGCCGTTGCGTTCAGTAGTTATATTCAGCCCCTGATCGTGATGACCGCCATTCCCTTCGGCGTGGTAGGCGCGGTAGTCGGTCACATCCTTTTAGGTTATGATCTGTCTTTGGTAAGCCTAATGGGTATTATCGCACTTTCGGGCGTGGTGGTGAACGACTCTTTAATTATGATCGATTATGCCAATAAACGCAGAAGGGAAGGCGATGCCATTTACAAATCTATCCACGAAGCGGGTTTACGACGGTTCCGACCCATAATATTGACCACCATGACAACTTTTGGTGGGCTAGCTCCCATAATCCTGGAGAATTCGAGCCAGGCGATGTATTTGATCCCGATGGCAATTTCATTGGGGTTCGGTATCGTATTCGCCACCGCTATCATCTTGGTCATCGTACCCTGTTTGTATTTGGCTTTGGAAGATGCACGGCTATTCATTGAAAAAGGAAGAACTGTCAAACAAGTGGATGTTTCCAATACGGCCCCTGTGGAAAATCCTGTGTTGGCGGATAAGTAAGACCCGGTTCCGGTTCGCCATACCCTTTAACTTTCAGCACTACTATTTTTTCCGAATGCATTATTGGATACTTCTTAAAACAAGTATATTGGGAAGAACAATTTAATCCTATTAAAAAATGACAAAAGAAGATCTATTGGGCAAAGAGCTCAGCAACCTCTACGCCATAGCCAAACAAGTGAACCATTATTTCAACGACAGCGATATCAGCTTTCTATCGGAACGGGAACAGCAACTTTTAATGGCTTATGTGGCGTTCAGTTGTACGAACGAGGAAGAGACTTCCCAACATTTACGCGAGTTACATGTGAACCCTGGCAATACCATCGATTCGATCGTTACCGAGATTACGGAGAATTTACACCATATTGCCACCGAAAAGGGGGTCGGCAAAAAAGTGAGGGAACTGAGCTATATGATGTCGTTCAACCGTCTGGTGGCCTATCATACCGCGAATATGGAAAATATCGGATATTTGTTGGAGGAGTGAGGACTCGACTTGAGGATATCTTGAGAACTTCGACTGCGCTCAGCCTAAACTCAAGCCAAAAGGCACGACCTAACCCTATTGGCACACTTGACCGCTGCGGTATTGAAGCATATAGTCAATCCTATTTGAAAGCTAGAGACTGATCAAGTACCCTAAAGAAAGATACCCATTGATGCGCGTCGCATTCACTAAAAAATCTTTCGGTAAAACGGTATTTTCTTCTATGGTGTACGCCTTGCTTAAGGTATTAAAGTACATATGAATCGCCCCGAAATCGATGAATAGCTTGTTCTTGTTGCCAAAGGCAAGTCCGGTGCCGGCCATGAGGCGTGGCTTGAACTTTTGGTCGATGCTGAGTCCGGCGCCGAAACCAAAGTGCCAGAAAGTCGGGGTATCCAGAACTTCGCCTAAGCGCCGTCCGTAGCGGATCATGGTATTCAAACCGAGTTCTACGCTTGCCGTATCCTCTTCCAAAAAATCATAAAAGGACTGTCCGTTTTCGACACGTTCGACTACGGAATAATTGTTTTCAGGATTAGCGGTTACGTAAAATCCGGTACTGACGCCCCAAAAAGATGTTTCGATATCTGGGATACGCAGCACGGTCGAGTAGCCGGAAAGTTTTGCGTTTTTATCCCGAGGTTTGAGACTGATAATCAATTCGTTTACATCGCCAAACCTTTGAATAGGTAAGGTAGTATAACTGAAATCCAGATTGTTGAGCACCCCAATAAGTACTTCCGAAAATGTACCATAGTTTTCTGCGGATAGCTGGGCAATAAGGGCGTTGGATACTTTTAACAAGGTCTCGTACACCGTTTTGATTTCAGAAACTGATGCTTTTAAATTCTTGTCCTTGGTGATAGCAGCTTCATTCGTTGCGATGACCTTCAAAAACTGCATATTTTCTTGTACCAGATTCTCCTTGATTTTGAGAAGTACCGTTTTTAGTTCGTTAAACGAGGTGAGTGTGGCCTTAACATCCTTTTTTGAGGGTACGGTACCAAATACGTTCCGCTCAACGGATGTCATTGTATTTTGAAAATTTTCGGCCTTGACAAAAATCGCATCGACTTCGGTACTCTGGGTATCGATGGCGCCAAAGACCATCTTCGCGTTACTTTTCAATTTTGAAAAATACGTTTCCAAACCCTCGGTCGTCTGTAACCTGCCCGCATCGAAAGCCAGAAGGTTTGCGTCATAATCAACGGCCACAAATTTTTTCACGACCTCACTAACTGAATTCAAATTGCCCAAGGAGGATTTGATGCCTCCGAAATCCAAAAGATTTAACAAGCTCGCGGGTAGTTCCACTGTAGTATCGATATCGTCATTACCAACGCTAACGTCGTACAAATAGGTATTGACGTTATCGATTTTGAGCCGGAAGAATTGTCCCTTTTTAAGCCTGTTGTATTTCTCGATCTGCACTGGGTCGATGCCTTTTTCGTCGTCAAGATCGATTACAATTTCTGGGATTTTGTCCGAGTTGTGAATTTTCGGTGCTTGTTGTGCGAACGTTAGGCCGCACCAAATGAGGGCGAAAAGAATGGGAAGGTCTCGGTTGGTTTTCATGAGGCTGGTTTGGTTTCAAGTCTTACCTCTAACGCTGCAAACCCCCAATTTAGTATACTATTTTTCCTCGAAAAGCGCAAGGATTCGTGCCCTATCGACATCGTTTTCAATAGTATTCTCAATGTCGCTTCGCAAGGCATCCAGCTCCTTCACCACGGCTTTTCGGTTATCGTTTGAAATTCCCGGGGCGCGACACATAAACTGCAGGGCCATAATCAGCTCGTACAGTACGGTACTGTCATGTTTTGAATATAGCCGTATGGGCTGCACAAGTATCCGCATCAGCTCTTCGGCAGGTGTGTTTTTATCTATTAAAATCAGTTTTCCCTGATTGAAAGTGGTCGAGACCATATGTGGAAAACGTAAAAACTTGGCAAGAAGGCTTCCCAATTTGATTACGGCATCAATGGCCGTACCCGGATCGTTGATACCAGGCGACATGGCCTTAACCGCTATTTCCATCAATTTGATCATGCCTCCGATACCCTTGTCGTCTTCATGCCTATCGGAAGAAATGTTCATGCAGAACAAAAGATTATTCTGTTCATCATCAGAAATATCGTTTTTCACCCTAAGCGCGACATCGCCTTTCCAAATGTGTTGGTTGAGGTACGGTATAATCTCAATCTGGTTATCATTTTCTTTGAAGGAACCTGACATCAGATCTTGATCGAATCCCCGAAAATATCCGGTCTTATCGGTCACGATCGATTTCCATTCATCGGTATCGATAAATTGTAGGGCTACCTTATAGGAGTCGCGTTCGTTCAGTTTACGTTTCAAAAATGAATCGCATCTTTCATGAATCTCATCGATGATATTATGTATCTGAATGGCTCGGGATATGCTGTTGATAAAATAGATGAACAGCCCCATACAGAGTACCGCCATCATGGCGCCCAACATAGCGGAAAAACCTAATCCGCTTGAATCGCTACCGTAGGCCCCCAGCGAGAGCAAAATCAGGGTACAATAGAGAAGGGTGCCAATGTAAATGCCCAAAATAATCTGGTGCCTTTTATTAGAAATTAGACTGGGCAACAGCCGCGGCGAGAAATCGCTAGAGGCTTGGCCCAATACCACCATGACCATAGAAAAGCTGAAAACGGTGAGCGAAATAATGCCCCCGATAAAGGTGGATAACATGGCGCGTACCGTTTCATAATCCTGAATGAACAGATAGGGAATCTCATCCTTTAATTGGGCAACGAGTTTCGAACCATCTGCCTGTAGCGAGGTTATTGCCCCAATAACATACAACAGACTGATCAGCACCGGATAAAAAGCAATGCTTTGCAATACATTTTGATAGGTATGCTTAAAAAACTTGATGATAGCCTTCATAAGAGATATATAAAATTTCCCGAAATTATTTTACAGTTAAACTAAATAGCGATACAGCAATATACAGACTACCGATAATCCTATTTTTGCAGTGTAAAATTACATGAAGTAATAGTAGTGGTTTAAAAAAAATTAGCCTGTGTACTATAACGCAGGTTCACAATAGTTTGGTTGGTTGTTAGAAAATGGCTTTGATGCGCTTGCATCGAGGCCATTTTTATTTACCGGATTATGTATCGACACGTTCTACCTCACTTTCGCTCTTTAGTACATAGTCTCCGTCATCTTGTTTAATATACAGCGCCTTGTCACCGTCTTCGCCGTTGCGGGTTACGGAAGATCCTTTGATAGTTTTTGTCGTTTTCGAAGTGTAGGTTTCCACAACTTCACCCTCTCCGGTGCCGTTACCCCATTTCCATTGTACACGCGTACCTTTTCGTATCATCGTTTTCAATTTGTGATGGTTTATTAATTTTTTCGAAATGTCCCCTGAATCGAAATAGGTTGCGCACTGTATTGCATCGAATCGTAACGCATTCGAAATCATTGGCAACAACGTCAATTTTAAAGGGTTTAGCATCCATTATAGTAGAAAGATAAATATAATTTTAGAATAAGTTATAGGGTGGTATTGGAACACATCCTAAATGCAAATTGTTCCACTAAATAAAAGTTATACATATGAGTACATATACTGAAAAAGTTGGAGAGAAATTGAATGATTTATTAGAAAAAACCTACGATGCCGAAAAAGGTTTCAAAAATGCGGCGGACAACGTGGATGAAGGACATCTAAAACGTTATTTTGCAGGAAAAGCCCAAGAACGTTATGATTTTGGACATGCGCTGAAATCGGAGATTAAGCAGTTTGGGCAAGAAGTCGACAAAGGAGATAGTATAGCTGGTAAGGCCCACCGTTCTTGGATGGACCTTAAGAGTCTATTTTCTTCGGATGATGAGGAAGCGATGTTGGAAGAGGCTATTAATGGTGAGAAAAAAGCCATAGAGGCTTACGACGATGTATTGAATGAAACGAACCTGCCTACCAGTACCGAAACCTTGTTGCAACAACAGAGAAATAAGATTAATACCGGACTTATGAACATTAAAAGTTTAGAGGATATCGCGTAACGCATTTTAATCTTGTAGTTAAAAAAGGACGGATTTTACGTCCTTTTTCTGTGTTAATTTGAGATGCTTTCGCAAGGCTTCTCGTGTTTTCAGTGTAACTCGGGAATCGAATACCCCTCGGTTAAAGTGTTTGCATTCCACTTTAAATTAGGCGAATCCGAGCTATAATTCGATTACAGAACTCGGCGGTATCACCTACAGAAAAGGCCTTGTAGATGCATCAATTTTAAAATGGATAGGGTCAAATCCAATACTTTTCATTGCACACCTTTACACTTTAATAATTTAAAACACCTTAAGGGTGTATTTAGTAAGTATTAACCTAAACCATAATATTATGTTACGCTGGACAGTAATTTTTGTAATTTTAGCCATTGTGGCCGCCGTTTTCGGATTTGGTGGTGTTGCGGAAGGTGCCGCAAGCATTGCCAAGGTTCTCTTTTTTATTTTCTTGGTATTGTTTGTCATTACCCTTTTTACGGGAAGAAAAAAAATATAGAGTATCCAAATTATAATGTTTAACCCTTAATAATTTTACTATCATGAAAAAGTCAGTATATTTATTTTTAATGTTATTTGCCCTATCATTTTCGGTCAGCACCTTGAACAGCTGCCGTGAAAAAACTACTAGCGAAAAAGTTGAGGATTCAATGGACGAAGCCGGTGACGATATCGAAGATGCCGCAGACGACGTTGGAGATGAAGTGGAAGATGCCGTTGATGACAACTAAGTTTTAGTTGCATCTAAAAATATATTTGAAACGGATGTTTTCTTCGGATAGCGTCCGTTTTTTTATGCTCCGGTAGAATTCGATTCTTTAATTCAACAATCGATGCCTTATGGAGTTAATCACAAAATCAAAATCACATGAAGGAGTTTGCAAAACACGAAAAAGATCTCATCCGGAAATATGAGAGCGAAGGTTTTACCCATAACTTTCGCCATGATTCGGGGAAATTAAAAGATACAAAATCGGACAATGCCTATAGCCCGGAAGATATTAAAATTGTAAATGAACATCGTTATGAAGGCATGAGCAATCCGTCCGATCTTTCAATTTTATACGCCCTAGAGATGAAGGACGGCGCCAAAGGAACTTTTCTAATGGCCTATGGCCCCAGTGCGGATGTCGAAACGGCTGAATTTTTTAAGGCCATCCCGAAAGAAAAATTTAAAATGAAGTGACTTTGTAGTCGGCAGCTTTAAGCGACCAATACTGCTTTTGAGGTTTTTGGTACCCATGAAAAATTCTAATGAAATGACTTGCGCCCGGTACCTTAGCTCCTCCAACTTCGTTTTCAAAACTTAATACTAAAGTGGTGCGGGGATTTGCTTCCGGTCGGGGTTCTTCATCTACCCTACTTCCGATGCGTTTGTCTCTTATCCGACTGGCATTTCAATTGTTCCGCAAGGCCTTGATCAATGCCTTTTTGTCCATTTTAGAACGGCCTTCGATACCTACGTTTTTGGCTTGGTCATAGAGTTCCGACTTTGTCCATTGCTCGTACGGCTTGGCCTTCCCGCCTTTTTTGCCCGCTTCGGGCGTATTGGCGATACGTGCCGATTTTTCTTTGCTGTATCCCTTATCGCGAAGGGCTTGGTATTGTGCTTCGTTTTTTAGGCTAGGTATATCCATGCTTAACTATTCATCCCGTAAATCAGGAATTTATTAATCCAGAAAAGTACATCAAACCCTGTAGTGTATGTAGCTTTTTCCACTGGAAAATTGACTGAAAAAAGCCTTATATTTAGCCCCCTAAACTACAATTCAATCTTTTTGAGCGGCGCATGGCAGATTTTCGTATCCAGTACAATCCATTAGAAATATGCCGTACGGTAGTTACCGAACGGCTAAATGCGCTGGGAATATCCTTTAGCCTGAACGCACCAGGGGAACTGAGCGTTCATGGTCATCTTACCGATGAGACGCGGCTACAGATTGATAAGGCCCTAAAACCCTACGATATCTCCCTTATCGAAAAGGGATCCGAAAATATAGTTGATGGCATTAAATACGCTATAGAAGAGTTGTTGGATTCGCCCACCGTTCGAACGGAAAAAACATCGGCCTACTTATCGGAAAAATTGGGCTATTCGTATTCGTCCCTAGCCAAGCGTTTTTCCGAGGAAACCTATACTTCCATTGAGAATTTTATTATCTTGCGCAGGATAGAACACGTTAAAAGCTTACTATTGCTTGGTGGAATCAGCTTGACTGAAATCGCCCACAAGCTTGATTACAGTAGCGTAGCGCATTTATCAAGGCAGTTTAAAAAAACGACGGGGCTCACTCCCACCACTTTTTTACGTATTATTGAAAAAAGAAAGACAACTTGACAATCCAACCCATACAGAGTAATCTATAATGAGTACGTCCCCAATGAAAATTGTACTTGTCGACGACGACGAAGACGACAGAATGTTCTTTGCCGATGCGTTACAAGAAATTGAGATATCGACAGAACTTGTGGAATTCCACAACGGCCAAGAGCTGCTGGATTATCTGTCGGATCCGAACACCGAACACCCGCAACTGATCTTTTTGGATTTGAACATGCCCGTCATGGACGGTTTTCAGTGCCTTCGTGAAATACGTAAAAATCCCGAACTAAAAGATTTGGTAGTGGCCATTTATTCCACCTCTTCCTCGGAAAGGGATATCGAGGAAACGTTCGTGAACGGAGCAAACATCTACATCAACAAGCCGAACAGGTTCGAAGAACTTAAAAAAACCATTGGCCAAGTCGTCAAGCGCAATTGGCAATATCGTGAAATTACGATGGACAAGGCCAATTTCCTTTTCCGAATTTAATTCTTGAAAAATGGGGTTGTTCGATAACCTAGGCAGAAAGAAAACGGGCGTTGTGCCTTATGTTTTACTCTTGGTATTGGCCATCATCGTGCTTTTCTTTATTTCAAACGCCTCTTTCCAACAGAATCGCGCCCAGCGCCAATCGGCCGAACTCATCACGCATACCCAAGAAATCATCAACGAGATCAATATGCTGTTCGGCAGCTATTCAGGTTCGCAATCTGCAGGCATCAAATACCTTGTATCGCGCGATAGCAGTTATCTGTCGGAAATCGTTAATTTTAAAAATAAAAGTAAATTCTCGTTCAAGCGACTGATTACCCTGACCGCAGACAACGCCGATCAACAAAAATCTTTGGGTCGCGTAAACGATTTCAGCGAGAAACTTTTTACGGAACTTAGGTCGCTCAATCCCGGAATCACGGATGAAATTGTAAAATCGGCTGCCCTTTCCGACAAAGTACGCGCCATCGAGACCCAACTGAATAATCTTGTGGCCATACAGGCTCGAATGATTGCCACGGAACGTCAACTCTTGGAAAAGCGCAGAGAGGCGTACCGGTCAGATATGACTTTTACCCCTATCAATATTCTGTATTTATCACTTTTCGCCTTGGGTATTTTGATGTTCACGTTTTCAAAAATAAATTCGGATCGGAAAAAAATGGCGGTCACGCGTAGCTTTCTTCAAAACATACTTGAAAATACGGATAACATGGTCAATTATCTGGTTCCCTTACGAGACGATCAAGACCGTATAATCGATTTTGAGATAACCTATGTCAATGGTCAGGCTAAAAAAGTTACTGGAAGGCCGATTATAGATCTGATAGATAAAACAATATCACAAGTATATCCATACACTCTAAAAACAGGACTTTTGCAGCTCCTTGCCAAATGTGTCGCTACGGGCAAGACCATGACACGCGAGATGAACTATGAGATCGACGGCACCGAAAAATGGTTCAATTCGACCTTCGCCCCTATGGATGACGGCATAACGGTTACCACTCGAGATGTTACTTCCGATCGAAAAGCGGAAGAAAATTTAAAGCAACTCAACAAAAGACTTGAAACACAAAATCTTGAACTTGAGCGTACCGGCTCTTTTTTGCAGAATATGCTCGGCTCCATTCAGTATGTAGTCAGTTACTTTGAGGCCGTGCGTGATGTGCACGGTCATATCATAGATTTCAAGATTGTCTATACCAACAACCAGGTCGTTGAGATTACTGGCCATAGCGCCAATGAAATTCAGGATAAACTTATTTCGGAAGAATATCCCCACGTTTTCAAGAACGGCGAATTCGAGAACTACAAAAAAGTAATTGCGACTGGAGAGCCGATGGAATACGAACAAGAATACCATTTGAGCACCGGACATTTTTACTTCTGTAACGAAATCCTAAAATTAAGTGACGGCATAAGCATCGTCGCGCAGGATATTACCCTGCGTAAAAAGGCCGAAAAGGAATTGGACGCGGCTAACCAAAGCCTTGCCCTTCAGAATACATTACTAAACGATGCCGAGTCGGTGGCCGGTCTGGGCAGCTATAGCTATAATATTGTTACAGATACCATGACCTGTAGCGACAATTGTTACCGTTTATTCGGAATGGAACAGGAAGAAAACGAATTATCACTGGCATTGCTCACATCAATGGTGCATGATGATGATAGGGATCTGTTCAAGCACAAGATTGACGTTGCCCTAAAGGAGAAAAAAAATATTCGTAACGCCTACCGTATAAAAACCCTTAAGGGCGATTTTAAGGATGTGATGATGGAAGGCCATTTTTTTGAAAAGAACGGAGAAAGCTTTATGGTGGGCAACCTTCGTGATATCACTAAGGAAATATCCAACGAACGCACCCTGCAAAAACACAACCGAGAGCTCGAACGCACGAACGCGGAACTCGAATCGTTCAACCGGGTAGTGAGCCATGACCTACAGGAGCCCCTGCGGAAAATACAAATGTTCATCAGCCGATTTTCCGACGTAGACAAAGAAAATCTCTCCAAAAGGGGCCATGCCTATCTTGAAAAAATAGACACATCGGCGAACAGGATGCAGCTCTTGATCCGCAATCTCCTATCCTACGCCAGGTTGACCGATGAAGTAGAATTAATGAATAACATCGACCTTAACCTTATATTCGATAAGGTACTCGACGACCTCAGCGAAAAAATCGAGGAGACTCAGGCTACAATCAGTATACCCGAACTGCCTTCCATTGTTGGTACCGAGTTTCAGTTAGAGCAGTTGTTCAATAACCTTCTTTCAAATGCCCTCAAATACAAAAAACACGATGAAGCCCCGGATATAACCATCACTTCAGAAATTTTACCGTTCCATAAAATTAACGAAAACCTGAATTTATCGCCGTCAAAATATGTGCTATTGACCGTCGAGGACAATGGCGTTGGCTTTGATCCCGAACAAAGCGAAAATATATTCCGGCTCTTTCAACGCCTGCACAAAAAAAACGCCTATGAGGGCACCGGTCTTGGGCTAGCCATCTGCAAAAAAATCGTAGAGAACCACGAAGGTCGTATTTTAGCCCAGAGCGAACCGGGAAAAGGAACACAAGTACAGGTTTATTTTCCGTTCAGGAAATAAATATCGTGATCTTCATACCCGTTAATTATCCGCGCGGTACAAAATCCCTGTCCGGATGCACATTCGTCCTGCCATTTCAGGGGTTTTCTTTTAACATATATTTACCACGTAAACGGTTGTTCGTCTTGTCCATCTTGCACTTAATCGGTATCTTATCCTGATTTTCAAAAATTATATAACAAATTTCAGAGATTGTATAACACTATTCTTTCTCTTACGTCCGACTTTTGCAGCAGCTTAACAATTTAGGGGCATGACCAAAATCAGAAAATTTTTCGCCATAGGAAGGAAGCCAAAAAAACGAGTGCAAAAAGAGCACATCGAACTTCCCGAAAACTTTATTGTCGGGAGCACCAATCAGAAAGTATCCGAAGACCGAAAGAACGCCTCCGAAGAAGACCAATTAAAGTCAGACGGCCGCACCGACGGACAAAACAAGAAGGTGTTGCGATGAGCGCGCCGGTAGACGATTCCTAAATACAAAAAAGAAATACGAAAATGAAAACCTTACGACTGACTTCCAATGCCATTGACAAAAACATTAATACGACCAACGTCTTTCTGGGCGGTTCGGTTTCCAGTTACGATAGCGAAAGGGTGTTGCAATTCGATAACGATTTCGGTTCTGGTACCATAACCGGAATTCAACTTGAAGGCGGACTTTCGTTTATGCAATACGAGGTTGTTTTCAACGAAGCGTTCAAGATGGTTAATGACCCAAGTCCCTCGAAACCCATCTATTTTATGTATGGGCTTAAGGGAACCGTACAACAGAGTTTCGGCAGTTCGACGAGCTTAACGATGTTGGACGAATTTCAGACCGCCATTTTAGGCGGTGCCGGCGATACCAGCGCGCTAATTTTTCCCGGTGGGCAAAAGGTAAAGCTGTGCGTCATTAGGGTCATCGACGATGCGACAATCCAAGATACCGAAACTCTCAGACAGCAGATGTACGCCTTGTTCTCAAAAGGCCAAGAAGAGCCCTTAAACTACTTTGGCACCTATAATTTGAGAATCGGTGAGCAACTGGCACAGATCGGAAAGATCAATCAGAAGGGCATTGTCAAAAAACTATTGGTCGAAGGTATATTGAACCTTACGCTTGCCATGGAAATACAGCATCTTCAATCTGATTTGGAAGACGAGCAAAATCCCACCGGATCTCTGACCAAAAACGAGTTGAACAGTATTAAGAATATTTCCCGCGATATCGAAAAGCATCCAGAAGTACAATATTCGATTAAATCGATATGTGTAGATTGCGGTATCTCGGCAAGCAAACTGCAGGAGGGTTTCAAACTATTGCATAATACTACGGTCTCCGATTTTATTCGTAACGAACGATTGAACACGGCAGAACGACTGATTTCGACCACGGATATGAACATCTCCGAAATCGTCTATACCGTAGGTCTGTCCAGTAGAAGTTATTTCTCAAAAATATTCAAGCGACGCTATAAGGTAAGCCCCAAGATGTATCAGGATAATAAGAAGGCAGCTCCTGTAATGGCTTAATTTTCAATGGGGATATCAGCACTGGGCAAAGTTGATTTTCGAATGTAAAATCGGCTTTTTGTATGGGTTACTTTATTTATTTTTCTTTTTGTCAGACTTCTTCTTTTCGGACTTTCCTTGGTTCTCGGCATCCTCAAAAGTAACCTCATCGTCAACGATACCTTGGTAAGCGCTGATCCAGGCGTTTTTGAATATATTGAAAATCGTTGGCCAGATTTTGGATTCTACCGCGTTAAGGTCGCCCTCGATCGGCACTTTAGTGGCCAAGGTATTGTTACCCTGATTTTTGAGTACAAACTTGAAAAAGCCCACAAAACCTTCCCATAATTTTTCAAAGAACTTATCCTCTTTTTCGATGAGCTTTGAGTCTTTGAGAAGGGGTTTGATATAGCCGGTCAAAAAGCCATCGGCTATCGCAATTTCACTATAGAGGTTAAAATTACCCTCTGCAAAATCGATACCGGCATAATAGTTCGTGAAATCGTTTAGGGCGGTGACCGAAGCATTTTCAAGAGAAAAGGAAATATCCATATCTGGAATTTCCTTTACGATATCCATAGCCCCGTCCATTTTAACCTGTCCGTTGCCTATGGAGTTTGCGGTCGCATGAACCTCGGAAGGAAGTTCACGACCATCTCGGATCACATTCCGAAGATTGGTGGCGGTGAGATCGATATTGTTCAGATACAAATCGATACTGGGGTCTGCGGTCAATTGTACGAAAGCCGCTTTGCCCTCTATAATTTTCAAATTATTGATATCTATGGGCACTATGTCGGTCAAGGCCTTGGTCCAATCGTCAACATCGGCCTCGGCGAGACTATCCGTTTGTTGGTCTTCGAAAACGTAGATGAACTGTGGTCGGGTCATCACGATCTCACTGACTATTTTTCCCTTGAACAACGATTTCCATTCCACCGAAATATCGGTAACGCCCAGATTGAGAAAGGGTACTTCCGAATTGCCGTCAACGGTATTGAGGTAGAGGCTATCGATCACATAGGCTCCTCGAATCAGGGAAATATCGATATCTTTAACTTGGCCGTAATAGCCGGGGATATCGGCCAAAACCCCGTTTACGTAATTTTTGACGATGTAGGGCAAACAGAGCCGAAACACAACGAGAATCACGATAATGACTATGGGTACTGTGTACCGCTTTTTTTTGTAGGATTTTCTTTTTTTGCTTTCGTTAACCATTTTGGTTGTATTATATACTGAATAAAATCCTTACCAACGCATACAACAATACCGTTCCCTTTTAATAGCTGTTACTTTGGCTTTTTATAAGGCTTTTCAATCCCCGCACTATCGCTTTCAATGAATTTGGCGAAATCGGATGGATTTTTAATGGCCAAAAAACGCTTTCCCTGTATAGCAATTGGATAGGCCAGTACCGATGGTGTTTTTTCCAAGATCCTTAACCAGTCGTGTTCGTCAAGGTCGACTTTTTGGGATCCATAGGCTTTTTTGAATTCGGGATGGTCTTGGTCGACCAACTCCCGGATAGGAATTTGAACCCCGGCGGCCAGCTCGGTCCACTGCGTTCCCGTGACCTTGGTTTTTGAGATGTCAACGGTTAAAATTTCCCGCTCCGAAGATTCGACATATCCTAGTGTCTGTTTTCCGATTGAGGTTTCTGAATTATAATATAAGGTAATCTGATTGTCGTCTTTTGCAATTATGCCCATTATGGTGAAGATTATTGATTATTATTATTATTATTATTATGAATTACTGATTTGTCAATAGAACTCTGTGTCTGTGGTTTGATTAAAAAGATAATATAAAAAGAATCTTTTACAGCTCGCAACCCGAAATTCATTTCTTTTGACCCTTTCATGCATTCCGTATCGGTAAGATGGTATTATAGTTTCGTTCTAAATCGATTAAAGATACCGCTACTACTTCTCCCCATCACCCGTCAGAACGCTTATCGTTCCGTCACGGATATTCATCCAAATATAATTGAAAAAAGACTTGGTGGCGTCCCGTTCGGCATGAATACCCCCATAGCGAAAACCTTCCGCATCGGTATTCGATCCACTGTTCACAAAGAGATTACCTACGGTGGTGAGAAACTTGTTGATTCCCGACCTATCCTTTTTAAGTACTTGAAACCTAAAGTCGTCATATTTCATTCTCATATCCCCAGCCGAGGAAACAGAATTCCCACTGACGGTAAAATACAACTGGTCGATCGTGCCGCTCGCCTTGGCCCTAAGATTCGATACCAGAAAAGGATTTATACTTGCGGTATTAAAGCTAGAGACCGTACCAGAAGCCAAAAACGCATCATTGGTGCGATTGACATCAAAAGACCAATCTAAGGTCATGTCAGCATTTCCCATAAATTTAGCTTCGGCATTTATGGTAGTCTTACCGCCAGAAGGATAGGTGTTCGAAATGTTCGATAGGGTCGCATTCAATTTTTCGAAAGATAGAGTACCGGGATCAGTAACAGCTACCACCCGCTCGCTATACTTTATTTTACCCTCCAAAATTTCAAATTTCGGCACATTTAGGTGGATGGGCAATTCGCGAATGCTACGACTGTACATTTTTTTTTCCGTGTTATCGTCGGCAATCAATTTGACACGATACATCTCCAAATTTGGTTTTCTTATGGTACCCGTTCCCGTTTTAATAAAAAAGGTGTCCCTT
The DNA here is from genome assembly GCA_024635875.1 of Pricia sp. Taxonomy (GTDB): domain Bacteria; phylum Bacteroidota; class Bacteroidia; order Flavobacteriales; family Flavobacteriaceae; genus Pricia. The sequence continues at coordinate 19,870 of JAGXIC010000092.1, read as the reverse complement.
TCAAAACCAAACCTGATGGAATCCAAATGCATTTCCGGAATTGTCAAATCGATGTGATCACGCTCTGTGGTCAAGTGTTCGGAAAGTTCATTTCTATCGTATTTGGATTGGAGTTGCAGGCCTGTAATTTTCGCATGATTCCGATTCCAAAGTATGGTTGTTGCATCGAGTTTTTCAAAGTCACCGAGGTTGACATAGAGCGAATCAGCATTCAGCTCATAGTTTTCATATGCTACGGGTATCTTTTTGGTAATCAGTTCGGGTCCCGTTCGGGCATCCTCTACGAACAGATCAAAATTTTTGACCGATAAGACGACACTATCCTCACCTTGCCGATACAGATTTAGCCGACCGTTCTCAATAGATAATTTCGCGACCGCTATTCCCCTTAATAGCTTAACCACGCCCTCGGGCTCCACATTGGTCTTAGGCGATTCCCGATACGGATAATACCGTACTTGAGGATTTCTTAAAAGTAATTGCCGGACATCTATTTTATTATGGAACAGAAAATCAAAATAACCCAGCCCTTCCAGCGTAAAAGCGTCCATCTTGACCGATGTATTCAATAGCTTTGAGTTCCTAGCATAAAAATCAAGGGAAATATCCCGTAAACCAATACTGCCGCTCAACACATTGGCATCCATATCTTCGTATTTCAATTGTACATGCGGCGGCAGTTTCCGTTCCAAAAAATCGGCTACTGCACGTTTCGCGCTAATCTGCGCAAGAATCACTAAAACGATAAATAGCAGCATAAGCACAAACAAGACACGTACTACAGGATTTTTTTTCAGATTTAAGGACATCAGTATACGGATTTTCGGCAAATGGCGTTAACAATAGTAACACCATTTTAGATGAAGAAAGGTGTTCCGTTGTGAAAGATATGACGTTTTTCGAATAATGTTTGACCGATACGCATAAATTGCGGTCAACTTATATTCTTTTATTTATATTGATCCGCGCATAGGGATGTACTATTACAATACATTTAAAGTAATCGTTATTTCAACAATCAACGGTATCATTTTTGCACTTAAATTTCTAATCTTACCATCATATCCAGTAAAAATGCTCCGTTTAACCCTGCTTTTTTTTATGACCCAAATTGCTTTGAACGCCCAACACATCGTACCCGATTCTATTCTAGAAGAGGCGCGCATCGCACTTTCCCATTATCCGGAATTAGAGAATACCCCGATAACCTTTAAGTTTAAAAAGAATATCAAAAAATCTACCATGCAGGCGCAACCTATATTCGGGAGTCTTTTTAAATCCAGGAAAAAACGGGAATATGTTGTGCTGATCAGCAAAAAAATAAAGATTTCAGGTAAGGAATATTTGACCAAGGATGTCCCCAAAAATATAATGATCGGATGGCTGGGCCACGAGTTGGGCCATATCATGGACTATCAGGATCGAAGCAGCCTCAACCTCATTTGGTTCGGTGCCAAATACACATTTTCCGGTTCGTATCTTAAGGAAGCCGAACGTGCAGCCGACACCTATGCCGTTTCCCATGGAATGGGATCATATATCGTCGACACCAAAAACTTTATTCTCGACAACGCTGAAATTCAGGAAAAGTACAAGGCCCGTATCCGCAGGTTTTATCTATCGCCGGAAGAGATTATGGTAATGGTCGAGAAACGGGAAAATGCTTCGGATTCCGCAGAGTAGTCAATAGCAGTCGTAGTCGGTAGTAAAAAATCGGTCCGAGATGCTATATGCTAAAATTGCAAGAACTCTGAACTCAGAACTTCCTCCCTGCCTACTGTCCACTTTCAACAAATGCCTCCCATTCCCGAAACTTCTCCTCCTCCATCACACGCTCCATCTTCACCTGACCACCTTTCTTTTTGTTCCTGCCGTTCCAATCGCTGAAGACCTTAGGGGCGACCGTGGTGACCTTGACGCCTTTCAGGGCTTTTGTTCGCGCGACCTTATAATTGTTATTGGCACTTTTCAGATATTTGTCCAAGGCACTGGCCAGTTTCGTATCCGCCGTATTATCTTCCGTACCCATATACCAACAATGGTAGAATTCGCCATCGATCCGTTTGGCGCATAGGGTGTATTCGGGAATTTTTATGGCAAACTCCTCCTCCAAATGCTGTACCGCATCGTTCAGCTTATTTACGGATAACTGCGAACCTACCGTGTTCAAGAAAAACTTGGTACGACCCGTAATCTTGATTTCCGCCTTTTCGATATCGGTAAACGCAATGGTGTCGCCGATCAAGTAGCGCCACGCCCCGGATACGGTACTGATAATTAACACATAATCTTGGTCCAGTTGCACCTCGGAAAGAGTGAGGGAAGGAGCATCGTCGGACAAGGAACCGTCTTGTTCGATATATTCAGGATTAAAAGGCACGAACTCAAAGTAGATGCCACCATCGGTCACCAGCCCCATCGAATCGGTATCGGGCCGGGACTGAAAGGCGATAAAACCTTCAGAGGCCAAATAGGTATCGATGACTGTAATTGGCTTACCCAATAATGCATTGAAACTCTTTTCATAAGGTCCAAAAGCAACGCCACCCGAAGTATACACTTGCAGATTGGGCCAAATCTCGTGGATGTTCTCCGCACCATTAAATTCGATGACCTTTTGCAGCATCAGCTCCATCCATGAGGGGATGCCGCTCAGGCCGCCGATATCCCAACTAGAAGCCTCTTCGGCGATTTTCTGCACCTTTTCGTCCCAATCCTCAATGGACGATATGTCCTGGCCGGGCTTGTAATATCCTCTGAACCAAGTGGGAATATTGCTTGCGCTGATACCGCTGATCTCCCCCTCTTTATGGCCTTCGACCTCCTCCAGATCGGTGGAACTGCCCAGCATCAAAATACCTTTTTCAAAAAAATCGGAGGGCAGATCGAAATTGCTCAATGCATATACCTGTTGAATACCCGCATCGCGAATGGAAGCAATCATTGCATCGGTTACCGGAATTCGCTTACTGGTCGTTCCCGTAGTACCCGAGCTCAGCGCAAAATAATCCGGAACGCCCGGCCAGGTGACATCTTTTTCGCCATCGTGCAGCTTTTGCCACCATGCTGAATCGATTTTATTATAATCGTGGTAGGGAATCGCATCGGCAAAGGTCTTTCGCAACTGTTCGGATTCCAGAATTTCGGTGAATCGGTAATGTTTTCCGAAGGCGGTATCCTTGGCCGTTTTCAACAATCGCTCAAGGACTTTCCGTTGTTCCTCTACATGATTTTTATCGTCGGCCAATTTGTCCCGAACCTCGATAAAGCCTTTGATAATGTTTCCTATGATGGGCATGATTTTATTTTTTGTAAAACTAAAATTTTGAAAAATTATAGTTGCGCTGTATTGCGAAAGAGATTGCTTCAAGTCGGAAGGGTGCATTTTCACCCAATAATACCTCACTCACCTTTGGTACCCAAAATTTCAATAGGATACTCCACTTTTTCACCCGTCTCTTTATCGATTGGCATCTGTGCATCGACATCCTTGAGATAATCGGACAAGGTCTTTGACAATTCCTTTGCCTTTTCGGGATGCTGTTCAAGCAGATTAGTCGTCTCACCGATATCGGCTGCAAGGTCATAAAGTTCCATTTTACGACTACCATGGAAATAGATAAATTTCCAATCGCCTTCTCGCACGGCGCTGGCCGCGCCGGTACCCGGGCCTTCGACGCCCCACTCGTTGGGATAATGCCAAAACAGGGAACGAACGCCGGCATATTCCTTCTCTCCCGTTAGGGCGGACGTAAAACTCTGTCCGTCGACATTCTGGATGGTCTGCAAACTATCGATACCGGCCATTTCTAAGATAGTGGGATAAAAATCCTCAATGATCAGTTGATAGTTTGAGGTGGACCCCGGTTCGGTTTTGTTCGGCCATTTGACCAGCATCGGCTCGCGGATGCCGCCTTCGTACATCGAGCCCTTCCCACTGGCCAAAGGCTTGTTGTGGGTGTTGGGCTCTCCGCCCCTCCCATGTGCGCTCAAGCCGCCGTTATCCGACATGAAGAAGATAATAGTGTTATCGGCGATATCCTTTTTCTCGATATAATCCATGATATCCCCGAGACTTTTATCCATGCCCTCCACCAGCGATGCGTATTTGGCCGCTACGGAATCCAGACCTTTTTCATAGTATTTCTGCACGAAACGTTCGTCGGCCATTATAGGCGTGTGTACGGCATAGTGCGACATATACAGAAAAAAAGGTTGTGTAGTGGTTACGACGGAATCCAATGCGGCCAAGGCCTCTTGGGTGATGGCCTCGGTCAAAAAAATATCCGTTCCATAGTATTTTTCCAATCCTGGAATGCCCGCAAATGCATTATCAACCTGTCCATTTCCGAAATTTTCCGTGCCTAGATAGCTGGCGGGCGCCCCGGCAGCATGCCCTGCGATGTTGACATCGAAACCCAGGTTCAAAGGCTCGGCTCCGGGTGTACCGATAGCCCCTAAGTGGGCCTTGCCCGAATGCACGGTATAGTAGCCCACATCGTGCAGGGCTTGGGGCAACGGCATGGCATGCACCGCAAGGGAATCGCCGGCAAAGGGGCTCATTCCGTTCACGTTCCACATGGGGAACTCGAGCGAGTCGTGATCTCTCTCCATAGGTTGTAGGGAATCTTTGCGCAAGGTCCAGTTCGTGACCCGATGCCGGGCGGCGTTCATGCCCGTCCGCAAGCTGACCCGCGAGGGCGAGCAGACAGGCGTGGCATAGGCCTGGGTAAATTTCATGCCTTGTTTGGCAAGGCGCTCCATGTTAGGGGTGTGGTAGCGATCGTTTAACGGGGTACGCTCGGTCCAAAAAGGAACAGAAGTATCTTGCCAGCCCATATCATCGACCAAAAATAAAATGATATTCGGCGGCTGTTCCCGTAATTCTTCGGCTTCACAGGAGGTAAGCATCAATGCGGCGGCTATTAGGTAAAGTCCTATAGTTTTCATTGGTTTGGTTTTTATTTGGATAGGATAGTTTCGACCTGTCGCCATTCTTCCCCTTTTAAATTCAAGGCTGCATTTTCTTGTGTTGTACCCGGTGTACTTCTTCCATCGTTGATATAGGATGCCATCACTATTTTCAGTGCTGCCGCTTTTTCAGGATATTCCAAATATAGGTTCTCTTTTTCTCCCGGATCCTCGGCCAAATCGTATAACTGGAATTTTGGTAGATCTTCAATACCTTCCGAATCTGGTATGGGATCGCTCCAACCACCCGAACCGGGACAAAAGATCAACTTAAAGTTATCCTGTCGTATGGCAAAGCTGCCATTGACGGAATGATGTACGGTAGCTTTCCTTTTATAGTCGGCAGCGTTCGGATCCGAGAAAAGGGGCAGCATCGAAAAACTATCTTCCCCCTCATCGCTAGACAAGTCGGCACCGATAATCTCGGCACAGGTGGCCAACAGGTCCGTTTGACATATTGTTTTTGTAGAAACACTTCCGACTTGCACCTGCCCAGGCCATTTTACGATAAATGGAATTCGGTGTCCGCCCTCGTAAATATCGGCTTTGTGACCGCGATAGATATAACTTGGGTGGTGTCCCTTCTCCGCCAGCACCTCAAAATCGGCCTGTGGGGAACAGCCGTTGTCGCTGGTAAAAACAATCATCGTATTTTCCGTTAGGCCTTGGGTTTCGACCGTCTTGACCACTTGCCCTACATAATCGTCGATCATCATCATAAAGTCCCCATACGGATTGATTCCGCTTTTACCCTGCCATGCCTTGCTGGGCAAAATGGGCGTATGCGGAGAGGGCAAGGCGAGATATAAAAAAAACGGGGCATCCTGTTGTGCCGGATCGGCTATAAAATCTATGGATTTTCGAAAGAAATTTGGGGTAACATCGTCGTGAACAAAATCGGAGGCGGTCGGCCCCTTTCGCCACCAAGTATATTTTCCGGTGTCTTCGGTAATGGTATCAACTTCAGCCGTAATCTTGCCATTTTCGACGTAGACGTAGGGCGCCATATCCAATGAACCGGAATGTCCGTATGCATAATCAAAGCCTCGTTTGTCCGGTGTATTTAAGACCGGTGCATTGAAATCGAGGTTGTCAAAATCTTCGGCATCCCAACCCTCACCACCAAATTCGGTGCTGTCTTTTACCGCCCAATCCCAGCCCAAATGCCATTTGCCGATAAAGGCGGTGCGGTAGCCTTTTGACTTTAACAACGAAGCTACCGTGCTGCGCCCTTCGGGTATCAGGGCCGGAGATTTTCCGGTTAAAACGCCACTTTTCAGTTCACTGCGCCATGAGTATCTTCCGGTAAGAATACCATATCGCGTAGGACTACAGACTGAAGAGGGGCTATGGGCATCCGTGAATTTCATGCCTTGCATCGCCAAGCTATCGATATAGGGCGTCGCTATCTTTCCATCGGGATTAAAAGCACCAATATCCCCGTATCCTAGATCATCGGCTAGGATATAGATGATATTGGGCAGCTTTTCTTCTTTTTCGACCTTGGCCACTTCCTTTTTACAGGAAATAGAAATACAAAGTAGCAGAAGAAACGGTAGTGAAGAAATACAAGATTTTGACATTGTGGAAGTTGGGTATAAGTCGTTTGCTAAAAATACATAATCATTTTAGATTCTTTGAATCTTCGTTATGTTTACTCATCATCTAAATTTCCTGTAACTTTATCCCACTTCAAAAAGAAACCATTTGTACTGCATCGTAGACATAGAAACCACAGGAAACGGTATCAAGGGGAATAAAATTACGGAGATTTCCATCTTTAAATATGACGGTCATGAAATTGTCGACGAGTTTACTTCATTGGTCGATCCGGAATGTGAGATTCCCTATTTTATCACTAGGCTGACAGGTATCGATAACGACACGGTGCGCAATGCGCCTACCATCGATGCCATTGCGGACACCATCCTAAAATTTACGGAGGGTACGATTTTTGTCGCCCATAGCGTAAATTTCGACTACCATATTATCAAGAACGAACTTCGGAATAATGGCCGTGATTTCATCCGAAAAAAACTCTGTACGGTACGCTTGTCCCGAAAACTGGTTCCCGGTTACCATTCCTATAGTTTGGGCAAACTCTGTTCCGCTTTAGGCATTCCGTTGACCGACCGGCATCGGGCCCGTGGCGATGCCCATGCCACTGCCCTACTCTTCGGTAAGTTGTTACGGGCGGATGGTGCCGACAAGGTATTCAAGGCCTTTTTAAATGCCCGCTCACAGGAAGCTACCTTACCGGCCTCACTTCCTAGGGAAGCTTTTGAGAGAATACCGGCAACTCCGGGCGTTTACTATTTCAAGGATGCCAAGGGAAAAATCATTTATGTCGGCAAGGCCATCGATTTGAAAAAGCGGGTGCTAGGCCATTTTTATGATAAATCGACAAAAGAAGTCCGCCTTTGCGCAGATACGGCAGATATAGATTTTGAACTTTCCGGCAGTGACCTTTTGGCTCTTTTGATGGAATCTGCCGCCATCAAACACCATTACCCTGCCTACAATCGAGCACAAAAAAAGAGGATACAGCCCTACGGCATATTCGCTTACGAAGACCGAAGCGGTATAGTACACTTGGCTTACAACCAACTTAAAATGGCGCCCAACGCGCTGGTCACCTTTTATAATCCGACGGACTGCCGGCTGTTTCTGGAGCAGATGTGCACCACCTTCGACCTCTGCCCCAAATATTGTCATTTACAGGAAAATGTCAAGACCTGTTCGCATTTTAGAATCGACAGTTGCGCCGGGATTTGTAGGGATTCGGAACCCATTTCGGACTACAATGCAAAAGTAGCTTTGGCCATCAAAGGCATGAGTTTGAAAAAAGAGGATTTTATTATTAAGGAAAAAGGAAGGCACATCGACGAAGAAGCTTTTGTTCTGGTGCGCAACAACGTGTATTCGGGCTATGGATTTATCGAAAAGGAAATTGAATTAAATTCCTATGCGGATGTAGAAGCATTCGTTATTCCCCAAAAAAGCACTGTGGAAACCGAGAGCATTATCAAATCATACCTCAACGGGAATTCCGGAAAAAAAATTAGGGTATTGGATGAAAGGCTATTGGAAGAAAATAGGTTCTAAAATATCGACGTGATTAGGTTCAATATGCTCTCAAAGGAAAAGGATACGCTATTTTTTCAGCTCTTTGAACATACGGATTACAAAGAAGAGCCATACCATTAAAATGGCAGCTACCAAACCTGTATATATCCATAAAAATTCCATAATCATCAATAATCGAAGTCAAGCAATCTTTGGGGATAAAATCGTTGGACAATAGTTAATTTTTTTTTGTTAATGAAAAAAGGACATGAACATTTTTTAACTTTTTCGTAAGATAATCCTAAACAGGAAATCCTACAAAAATTTTCATTAAGATGTCGTAATGCAATTCTTGTTAAAGATAGTTAAAATAACTAAGTCCGAAGCACAATTACTGTCTTATTCTTAATATTTTCACAATTGGCAATAAAAAGTTGATTTTTCTGATGTGTTGGCAAAGAAAAGATGTGGAATAGGGTTTTAATTGGGATATCGGATATGGGATTGGAAAGATAAATTGTAATCAGTCAGCTGAATGGTGACATCCATCATTTGTCGATATAATGACTTTGGTGCGACACCCTTTCCCCGACCTTGGTACGGGAATCTGGGTTGTCGAAAAAATCTACGGCCTCTTTGGTGCGTCCGAAGAGGTGTTCGCTGGGCAGCACTTCTATAATCCGACTGTTGAAGATGGTATCCCTTGTGGGGCCAATGGCACTGGCGATATAGAATTTGATGCCGCGTTGCTGAATGTCACGGATGGCCTTTGCCAACATCTCCGCAGCCGACGAATCGATATAGTTGATGGGCTCGGCGTTGAGAATGATTCCCTTAAGGCTACTTCCCTGACCATTGATATAACGATAGAGCTGCTTCTTAAAATAATCTTTGTTCCCGAAATACAGTTGGGAATCGAAACGCAAAATAAGCAGGTCGGACCTGAATTCGATATCGCTCCTGAACCTATTGACATTTTTAAAATATTCCGAGCCTTTGATTTGTCCCAGCACTGCAAAATGGGGTTTCGAACTTTTGTACACCATTAATAACAAAGACAGTAGAATCCCTAACAGAATACCTTCGGAAAGACCAATGGACAAAGTGAAGAAAAAAGTAACCAGTAACACTACGAACTCGTCCTTACGATATTTCCATAATGATTTTGGATAGGCGATATCGATAAGACCGACGACCGATACCATAATTATACTGGCCAAGGCAGCGTTGGGCAGATAGTAGAACAAACGGGTAAAGAACAACAGGGTCAATGCTACCAAAGCCATACTTACCAAGGATGCTACCGGGGTCTTGGCCCCGGTAGCATTATTGATGGCCGACCTTGAAAAACTCGCCGAGGCAAGGTACGACTGAAAAAACGAACCTAGAATATTGGCCGTCCCCATGGCAAGTAATTCCTTATTGGCGTCAATGGTCTCTTTATCGTTCTTTTCCTCTATGGCCTTGCCGATACCGATGACCTCGGTATACCCGATCAAGGCGATGGCGACCGCTATCGAGAAAAGGCCCTTTATCTTGGGATAGTTAAATTCGGGAAGTGAAAATAAGGGTAAGCCTTCCGGTACATTGCCAACGATGTGCACCCCTTGGCTCTCCAACCCAAAAAAGTACACAGTTAATATGCCGGCAACGACCACCGTTAAGATGGCGGGAATCTTATCGTTCCACCGCTTTAACAGTACGATCAACACAATACCAGCTACACCTAGCAAAAGTGCATAGCCATTGGTCTCCGGTACGGCAAGTACTACGTTGATAACCGATTTATGGAACTGGTTGGTCTGGGGAATATTTACCCCGAAAAAGTGCTTCAACTGGCTGAAGATAATGATCACTGCCGCTGCAGAGGTAAAACCACTTATTACGGGCCTCGACAAAAAATTCGCCAAAAAACCCATTCGAAATAAACCTAAGGTAAACTGTATTACACCTACCATAAAGGCCAGCAAAAGCGCCATGGCAATATAACTTTCCACGCCGGTCAGGGCCAAAGTGCCCAGCCCTGCGGCGACCAACAAAGAATCCATCGCTACCGGACCTACGGCCAATTGTCGCGATGTGCCCAGAAAAGCATAGATCAAAATGGGTACCAGGGCGGCATATAGACCGTAGACGGGTGGCATGCCCGCAATCATGGCGTAGGCCATGCCCTGGGGCACCAGCAATATACCAACGGTCAAGCCGGCCAAAAGATCTTTGGCGAACCAACCTTTTTTGTAGGTCGGCAACCATTGCAGACATGGAAGGAATCTTAGCATTATGACAAAGGTAAGAGAAAGATGGAATTCAGGTTCAAGTTCAAAAAAGTTTAGGGGTTTATACTTTTATGAGTTTAGGGTCTAGGTTGAACCCTTCGACTAGGTTCAGGACAGGGGTTCAATCGCAACTTCGTAGTCTTTAAAACCTGATAATCAGGAGATTAAAGGTTTAAGAACTAGTAAATCGCAAACCAAAAAAATCCCGTAAAAACGGGATTCTTGACAAATTAAAAGGGTATTCTTAGCCTAATTTGTTTACCTTCTCAACAAGCCCCTCGGCTTTCTTTTCGAGTTCTTGCCGAACGCCCTTAAGATGTTTGCTTCTATTGTCAACATCTTTTTTGTTTACTTCGGCTATCAACCCGTCAAAAGTAGCGATGGCCTCATCGATGACCGCTGCCCCTTCTTTAGAATCCTGTTTGTTATTAGCTGCATCCGTAATGTATACGGCTTCGATAATATCGCCCATTACATTATTGATGTCTTTTTTTAATTCTCGTATACTTGCCATGGTTAAATAATTTTTTGCAAAAATAGACATTTTTTGTGATAGACCCGGCAGGTTTCCCAACGAAGCTGACCTGCAAGATATTCCCCGCCGCAGAAAGGGTTCGTTGTAGGTCTTACCGTCGCGTCGAACCGCACCCTAGACCTACAAGGAGGTCGCTATGACGACACCTTGCAGGTCGGTCAAACGAATTAAATCGTCACCTCCAAAAGTTCGACATTATCCGTTTTGATGGTTAGGAATTTAGATAGGGCGGGCACCAAAACGGTTTCCCCTTTTTTGATATCCGAAGTACCATTTTCATTGGCAATATGCGCAGAACCGCTTACGCACATGAAAATGGTAAACGAATCCCTTTTTGAAACATCTTGCTTCCAATTTTCGGTCAGGTGCAAATAATCGGTCTTAAAATAGGGGCAATCTACCATACGATTGAGGGTGTCCGCTTCCGTTTTATAATCCACCTTAAAATCATCCTTCTTTTTGAAATCAATGGCATCCAAAGCCTGTTCGGTATGCAGCTCACGCAAGTTTCCCTTTTTATCCTTACGGTTAAAGTCGAAAATACGATAGGTAACATCAGAGGTCTGTTGTATTTCGGCCAGAAGCACACCTGCCCCGATGGCGTGTACTTTACCGGTATTTATAAAAAAAGTATCGCCCTTACTGACCTTTTCATAATTCAAAAGATCTAACAGCGTGTTATTTTTCAAGCTTTCCGCGTACTCTTCCCTCGATACGTCTCGATTAAAACCTACAATAAGATTGGCCCCTTCATCCGCATCCATTACATACCACATCTCCGTTTTTCCCAAAGAGCCGTGGCGTTCTATGGCCAACTTGTCGTTCGGGTGCAATTGAACGGACAGATCTTGTTTGGCATCGATGAATTTTATGAGGATAGGGAATTCCTTTCCGAAACGTTCTACCACACTTTTTCCCAATAGTTCTTCAGCTCCGTTATCGATCAATTGTTGTAATGAAGTACCCGAAAACTGGCCATTTGAGACGACTGAAATATCGCCCTCTACTCCCGATAATTCCCAGCTTTCGCCAGTGATATCGCTCTCAATAGGTTTATCTAAAACCTCTTTTAGTTTCGTACCGCCCCAAAGGCGTTCTTTTAAAATAGGATGGAATTTTAATGGATACATTTTTGGAGTTATGAGTTATAATTGAAAATTAAAAAAGAGATGGGGTCAATCCGCCAAATTCAACCATTTTATTTTAAGGCCTTAATAGCCCGCTTCATATGACCGTTGGCCTTCATGCTATTGAACACCATTATTATCGTGCCCGTTTTATCGACTACATAGGTTTCCCTTCCCGGCACCACTAAAAGGCTATTTTTCACTTTAAATAATCCCCTTACGCTTTTATCGGTGTCGGATAATAGCTTGAACGGAAACCGATATTTGTCGGCAAATTTACTGTGGCTTCTTTCGGAGTCGGAACTGATACCCACTACCTCAGCCCCCAATGCTGTAAAATCCTCATAACTATCGCGAAAACTACAGGCCTGCTTCGTGCATTCGGAAGTATTGTCCTTGGGATAAAAAAAGATGACCAAAGGTTTTTCACCTTTCAGGTCCGCACTTGAAAATACTTCCCCGTTTTGATCTCTTAAGCTAAAATCAGGGATTTTATCACCCACTTTAAGTCCCATAATCAACCTTTAAATGTCACAAAATTACGCGGAGTTTCATAAAGCTGTACTTCAAGCGTATTTTTATCATCGATGTGCGGTCGCAATTTATGCCAGATAACGACGGCAATATTCTCGGCAGTGGGATTCAATGCGGCAAATTCAGGAACTTCCAGATTTAGGTTTTTATGATCTAAGGCGTCTTCAATCTCGTGTGCGATAAGGTCTTTCAGCACCTTCATATCCATAACAAAACCGGTTTCAGGATCAATCTCGCCAAAAATACTTACGATCAATTCATAGTTGTGCCCATGAAAATTGGGGTTGTTACATTTCCCAAAAACGGCATCGTTCTTTTTGTCACTCCAATCTTTACGGTATAGGCGGTGGGCGGCATTGAAATGGGCCTTTCTACTGACTTTTACTTTCATCGGCCTAAGTTATTTTGATGGATATGCTTATAGAATCTTTCGAATATAATCTTGAACCAGGCCGTATACCGCTCCGGATGGGCTTCGATATCGTTTCTCACCGCTTCGGGCTTCATCCATTTCCAGTCCGCCACCTCAGCGGGGTTGATATCTGGTTCCCCATCAAAACTGCCTATCATAACGTGGTCGAATTCATGTTCGGTTAGGCCGTTATCAAATGGGGCTTTATAGATGAACGAAATCAGTTCGTCAAGGCCGGTGACAAATCCCATTTCTTCCTGTAGCCTTCGTTTCCCCGCTTCTATATTCGATTCACCGACCCGCTGGTGACTGCAACAGGTGTTCGTCCATAATAAGGGGGAATGGTATTTGTCGGCAGCGCGCTGTTGCAGCATGGTCTCGCCTTTATCGTTCATGATAAATACCGAAAAAGCCCGATGGAGCAATGCTTTTTCATGCGCTTCCATTTTCGGCATGGTGCCTATTTGCTTGTCGTTTTCATCGACCAGAATTACATTTTCTTCCTTCATACTGCAAAAATAAGATGTTTCTGCGGATGGAAGGTTAAGGAATATCTAAAAAAACCGGGGCGATCGTATCTGTCTGCCTGTACCTTTTTTAAAATCGTAGCGTACGAGTACTTCGAAAGATCCGGAGTTGAACGATGTACCTCCCAAATCCGTAGTTTCCCGATCATAGGCGAGGCCTAATAAAAAGCCATCATCGACATAGAAGCCTAACATACCGCTCACCGCTGCACTCCAACGATAAGCGGCGCCTAATATAAGCTTTTCATTGAACATGAAATTGGCGGATACATCTATCTGTAATGGGGCGCCCCTTATCACCTTGGTCAACAGCGTAGGTTTAAATTTCCAATCCCCAGTCAATATTAAGACATAACCCGTAGTAAGATATAGGTTCATTTGTTCTTTTGCCGTGGAGATGTTCGAGGATTCAAAATGTGTGGTTTCCAAAATTCTTGGCACCGAAATACCTGCGTAGAAGCGTTCGTTATGATAATAAACGCCTGCACCGATATTTGGGGAAAATTTATTCTCAATATCCTGTTGCAACAGAGGGTCCGGACCGTTTGGATTGCCAATATCCTGATTTAGTCTTGAATACCGGATATCCAGAAGATGCGCGCTTCCCTTCAGACCGAAACTGAGCCTGCCTTGCCTAGATGTGAGAAGGGTATACGAAAAATCGATATCAAAATATGTTTCCGAGGTCGGACCAATCTGTTCGTTAAGAATGCCGAAACCAAGGCCTACTCCCCTATAGCCGATTGGAGAATGCAGGCTCAACGTCTGGGTTTTCGGTGCCCCTTCAAGGCCCGCCCATTGCGAGCGGTACAATGCCGTAATGCTCAAACTTTCCTTAGATCCTGCATAACCGGGATTAATGCTTGGCATATTGTACATGTATTGCGTATACTGGGCATCTTGCTGGGCATGTACACCATAGGATGCAAGCATTAAAATAATGCTGCAAATACTGATTTTAAAGGGTATCCAATTGGGCGACATAGGAAAATATAAATTGATTTTTCCTTAGAAACAGGAACATTATATTTTAACGTCTTCATTTAAGGATTAGTCTATGCCGTTTAAAGTTTGTTCCAGAAAGGCTATTTTGAAGCCACTTTTCTTGTTTCTTTCCCCGTATGGGAAGGATTATATCTTTGAGTCAGTTATCGGCCCAGCCTTTAATTTAAATATAAATATCCTGAACGCACTTTGTAACCACCTTCTAAATCTTCATACTTCAACCTGTAAAAATAGGTTCCTGCAGGTAGTTTTTCTTCTTTGCCCATCATGGCGCGATCTTTTGAGGTACCGTCGAAATGGTTCCCATCACTGTCGTATGATTCTGTTTCATAGACCAGTACGCCCCATCTGTTGAATATTTCAATACTATTGTCGGGGCGTATATCAAGACCTGAAATCATCAAGAAATCGTGAACCCCGTCGGTATTCGGTGTGACCACGTTGAACACTTCAACTTCGGGGAAGTTGGCCTCTAAATAATCCGGCGTACCGTCGCCGTCAACATCGTCGTTGGCGTAGTTACGATCGTTGTTCGCATCTTCTTCCCTGGTCGGGATATCATCGGTATCATCATCGGTATCACGGTAATCCAAATTTCCGTCATCATCGGTATCGGGTAAGTCTGTGGCAGGAGTATCAATCTCGTCATTAACATCCGAATCGATCTGTACCGCGCCTTCATAACCATCATCAAGTCCATCATTATCTTTGTCGGAACCCATAAAACTGACATCGGCAATCCCATTATGATTTCGATCATGCCCTTCAATTGCATCGGGTACAGTATCGTTATCGCTATCGGCATCTAAATAATCCGGGAAATCAGTATCGTCGGTATTGACGGGAATTAGCCCCATTCTTACGCCTATTTCATAGGCATCGTCAAGTCCATTGGCATTGACATCTTGAAGGCTTGGCGGAATATATCCCGCTGTGGTCTGCGCTTCAACGTTATCGGGAATGCCGTCGTTGTCACTATCTATATCCAAATAATCGGGATATTCATCCTCATCGGAATTAGTTGGGTCGGTGGCTGGATTGTTGTCACCATCAGCATCCAAATCCTCAAAACTATCCAAGATGCCATCGTTGTCACTATCCAAATCAATTTCCATATCGGGACTAACGAATAAATTTGTACTCTCGGAAATAGTGTCGGGATTACATAGGTTATTGGCGTCGGTAGCAACCAATCTGAATTCATTCGAGTTCTCCGAAAAAAGAACATTTGCTAGGTCTAGAGAGCTTGTATGGGTACCAGAATATATGCCACCATCGAATATGGGGTTCCAATTGGCACCTCCATCTGTGCTGACTTCCCATTGAAAGCTAAGATCGGTTCCGCTAATGATTGCCGTAAAATTGGTGTCTCCACCTTCAACGGTAACCACATCCGTGGGTGAGGTTTCATGGATCACTATTTGATTAGGTGTTGTAACCCTAGCATTCGTTCCTGTATACCCTCCTTGTCCGGTAACCAGTCCATTGGCGTCAACAACGATAGGCGAATTTCCCAAGTAACTATCATTATCCGAATCGGTATGCCCAGCTTCCCAAGCGTCTACACAGCCGTCATCATCACTATCACCGTCTAAATGGTCAGGCCTTGCGTCACTATCTGTGTTTTGTTCCTGACAAGCGGAAACCCTTACCGTGAAATCGTCGAATACCGAATACGGAACATTACCATTATTTTGCTGATTATAGGCATATACACGGATAGTATAGGTAGTATTCTCTTCCAAATTAAAACTAAATCCCGCGGGCGTCAAATCAAAAAATTCCGATATACCATTGGTAGGAAAATGTAAGTTGATATCAGAATATAATAGCATCGAGGTTGCAAAACCATCCTTTGATATGGCCATGGCCGCGTCGTAGGAATTACCTATAGCGGAGCCCCCGGAGTTATGGTGCCAATTCATTCCGATACGTTCTATAATGGGATTTATAAGACCGGCAGCCGTAGTAAAACTTACTTCGACATATTCATCGTGAAGAACGGCCTCTGCATACGTTAGTGCGTCGATACCGGACAACTGAAGCTCAGAATATGGCGAATCACCAATTAATCCGGTACCCGTAGTTATAGTACCTGTTCCGGAAATAAGCCAATTCGAAATTGCCTGGTTTTGAACAAAATCGTTCGTTCTTGTTCCCAAAGGCGAATTAAATTCCCAGGCTAAATAGTCATCGTCGATACACTCGATTCCTTCGTTTGCATCCGTAATTCCATCGTTGTCGTCATCTAAATCAGTTCTGTCGTTGATACCGTCATTATCAGAATCGAAAGCCGTTGTAATATATACGGAGGCCAAATCTGTGCTACCCCCAGCATCTGTTATCTCATAATTGAAAAAGTCCGTGCCCATAAAATCGGTATTGGGAGTATACGTGAAGTAATCATCGTTGGAATCGACCGGTGTACTATTGTCGTTCAATGAAATGGTTCCGTTTGTAGGAAAAGTAAAATTGGTAATCGCACCGTTCGGTTTTGGGTCTGAGCTGCCAAAATTATCATTGTCCAAAACGTTCAGCACCCTGTTGACCGAATTTTGGGCAACATTTATAGTATCAAAAATAGCTTCAAGCTTGATGATAATAATTGCGGTACCGGTATCACAGACCCCAGTATTAGGAGCTGGTAAACAAACCTCGTACTCAAAGGAATCGTTACCGGTATAACCGGGATTAGGAACGTAATTAAAAGTACCATCAGGATTGAAAGTCAATGTTCCGTTCGAAGTTGTAGCGTTTAACGTATAGGTGCTTCCGGAAGGTACAAGATCGTTGGCAGCGATATCGCCATTGCCCTCGCGATCTAATTTTATTCTTAAGCTATCATCTTCGGCATAGGTTTGCATCAAAAAGAACTTGCCATCACCGTGGTCATTTGTAGCCCCAAGGTATCTAATGGATGTTATAACCGATCCCACTGGCGCCAACTCGGAAAGTTGGTAGAGCGCAATACCTATTACCTGGTTGTTCTCGTTGTTCCGACCACTGCTCCAATAGTCACTGTTTTCTGTAGGGGGAGCCTGAGGCCGAACACCGATCAGATTACCTTGATTTCTGATAAAAGTGCGACCAAGCAATTGTTCGGTACTTCCCCCAACAGGTATACCATAAAGTTCGATGTACATGCAGTTATTACCCCCACGTTCGGTAATCGCTATAACGCCATCCGGGTTTGAAGGTATACCCGGATTATATCTTATGGTCTGTATTTGAGCATTGGTCGTAGAAATAGCGGTATAGTTGCCACAAATATTGTCACCTGTATTTTGAGATTGAAAATAATGGTTCAGGTTTAGCGATTGATAAGCGCCCATGGCCCCGTTTACCCAGTTGGGGCTGTCGCTTCCCGATACCATAGGTGTACCGTTCATCCAAATATTGTTTTGACTATTACCGCCAGGGCCTAGACGGGTCATCTCATAGGCCGAAGGAACGACAAAAGTAGAATAGTCAACACCATCAATGCTTATGGACTGAAGGTTTGCCGGGTCGTTTACAGTGGTTTGGGCGTCTGCCCAGTTGAAGGTAACTTGAGTTCTAATGGAATTGGCCTGGGCAGAAACCACCTGAGTACCGCTACAAATTGCAATAATTAAAACACATATGGTGTAACTGGGTAGCGAAGTGTAGCATTTCTTCATAGGTTAAGTTTTTTAAAATCAAGTTTTTAGATTCATAAACCTCATTGCGGAAAAACTAGAAGTTGCAATGACATTATGATTTAAAATTTCGATTTCCGTAAGACTTGGGGGTCTTATTTTCCTACAAATTTATACTAGAGGTGTGGGAATCTAAAAGTTTGACGATAGCTGTACGGTTTTGATCGGTTGGTAACATAAAATACTAATGAATTCAATCTTTTATCTATTCTCCAAAAAAATTGGTCGGTGCTTTAGTACCATTAAAGGGTTCTAAATGACACGAGCGTAACTCAGCCAACCTCAAAGAAGAAGAGTAAAATGAAAATAGAATACGGAAAATAAGTTGATAGGAACTTTCTTAGAAGAATCGCGGAGATTTTAAATTCCCTTCGGTGGAAATAAAATCATAACGGAAGATGACTTCAAAGGATCCGTTGTTGAAAGTTGCGCTGCCCAGTTCAGTAGTTTCACGGTCGTAGGCCAGGCCAATCAAAAGCTTGTTCGATATATTGAAGCCGAGCATACCACTTACGGCGGCATCCCATCGGTAGGCGGCTCCCAAAATGAACTTTTCGCTCAACATGAAATTTGCCGAAAGGTCGACCTGTAGAGGCGCACCCTGTGTCACCTTGGTCAGCAGGGTCGGTTTGAACTTTAAATAGTTGTTCAAATCCCAAACATATCCGGTTATAAAATAAATATTCATTTGTTCTTTGGCCGTAGATAGCGATTCGCCTTCGAAATGTGAGGTTTCCAAAAAACGGGGAACGGATAGACCCGCATAGAATTTTTGGTTGTGGTAGTAAATCCCTGCCCCGAAGTTTGGCGATAACCGGTTGTCAACATCATTTTCGAGAATGGGGTCGGTGGAAAACTGGTTTAGTTCAGAAAATCGTATGTCCAATAGATTCAAGCCTGCCTTTAGGCCAAAACTTAAACGACCCTCGTTGGAGGTATATACCGTGTATGAAAAATCAATATCGAAATTATCCTCTGCCGTCGGGCCAATCCTATCCCTTATAATGGAGGCACCAAGGCCTATGCCGCGATAGCCTATCGGCGAATGTACGTTCAGCGTTTGCGTTTGCGGAGCACCGTCGAGTCCTACCCACTGCGAACGGTAAAGTAGTGCTGCACTGAGATGCCCGCGTGAACCGGCATAGGCGGGGTTTACACTTACCGTATTGTACATATACTGGGTGTACTGCGCGTCTTGCTGAGCAAAAAGTCCTTCCCCAAAGGAAAGAAAGTTGACGGCCAGCATGGCAATCAGGTATTGGTAGTCATATTTAGTAGGATTTGGGAATTTCATTTTTTGTTATCTTTTAATATATAGGTACCCCGAAAGTGTTTTTTTCTCGCCCAGACGGTTCTTGTAATCCAAAATATAGAAATACGTACCTACGGGCAGTTTTCGGTCGGTGTCTACGGTAACCCTTCCTTCGGATGTACCGTTAAACACATTGCCCTGGGTATTGTAGGCCTGCGTTCCGTAGACCAGTACACCCCATCGGTTGTAAATGCTGATGGAGTTATCTGGATAATTATCCAACCCGTTGATGGTCAGTACATCGTGAATGCCATCACCGTTGGGCGTTATGATATTGAAAACCTCGATTTCGTCCTCCACGGCGTTAGGCTCCAAATAGTCGGGGATGCCATTGTCATTACTGTCGTCGTTGGCATAGTTGCCATCGTTGTTCATATCTTCATCTCTGGATGCGATACCGTCACCATCGTCATCGGTATCCCTGTAAT
>JAGXIC010000091.1 GCA_024635875.1 Pricia sp. | reverse complement strand
TTGGAAATGGAATTATATATCAGAGGGCTTAACAAAAAGGCCGCTTGAAATTAGTACCAAATTTACTAGATATTCCACAGGATCTGAAACATGTACGAAGGGCGAACCGATATCGCCCATGTAGACCTTCTTCCCGGAAGGCCCGTAAATCGTATTGTGCGCCCTGGAATGTACCTTGATTTTCGAAATGACCGAACCATCCCTGCAATCGACCACGTTCCAAAAATCCTTTTCAAGCGAAGGCAGATACATGGTCATGCCATCGGGGGAAATTGACATACGGTCACAGCCTCCTTCAAAGGGTTTCTCCCACACTAATTCCTCCGTGGCGAGATCGATGCGCTGCACCGATTCCAAGGTGCTGATGTACACACTATTGAGGACCGCACTGACTGCGATGCCCTTAACATTTGAGGGTGTGCCGTCTTCATGGAATCCCTTTGTGTTGATTCTTTTTACAAATTTGTGATCGTTGTCGATATCAAAAACAAGCAGTCCATGGCCCCCATACCCCAAATAATCCCTGATTCCCGGGGTGGCGACATAAAGGAAATGGCCGGTAAGTGTGGCCGACAGGGGTGTAGGCACATCGATCGATCGCGTACTGGGGGCGATCCAAGCGATGTTCATGGCACATAGCAGCATTAATAACAGGTGCAGTGCGGAAGGTTCTTTCTTTACTGTTTTCATGTAAACTTGAAATACGGATGGGTTTATTCCCTTTAAAGTTACGTTTTCTCCTTTTAACCAGATGTATGGAAATGCAATAAAACGACAATCGGAAGGAAATGAAATAAATGGGCAATGTGTATTTTATTACATCCAGATCAGGGCGCCCGGAATAATATAACCCATGTTCACCGTACCAGATTACGAATGGGCTCGCCCCTGTAATATTGGATGATATTCATCGCGGCAAGTCGAGACATCTCGTTCCTGGCTTCCATAGTGGCCGATCCAATATGGGGAGTGACCGCCACATTTTCCATACGCAACAACGGATTGTCGTACAACATAGGTTCGGGATGGGTTACATCCAATCCGGCCCCCCAAATGGTTCCGCTACGCAAGGCCTCGATCAAGTCGTTTTCATCATGGACGCCGCCCCGAGCCGTGTTTAGAAAAATGGAGGAAGGCTTCATTTTGCCGAATGCCACGCTATTGAACTTTTCTTTGGTATCGGCGTTAAGTGCGCAATGAACAGAAATGATATCACTTTGTTCCAGCAGATCATCGAAGGACACATAGGTCGCATTCATTTGTTCTTCGGCTTCCCTATTCAGGTTGCGGTTGTGGTAAAGCACTTTCATATCATAGGCCCCTACACATCGTTTGGCCATCTCGGTCCCGATACGCCCCATCCCAAATACGCCCAGGGTCTTCCCTTTTAACTCGATTCCGAGATTCGCCCGGGGCCGAAAATGCCCCCAAGCATCATCGAGGATCTGTTTGTGCATGTAAAACATCTTTCGTGAAACGGCCAACATAAGGGCAAAAGCGATGTCCGCCGTGGCATCGACCATGGCATTGGGCGCGTTGGCAATGGGAATTCCGAGCATTTCGGCCTCTTTTAGGGCGATATTGTCATAGCCAACGGCAAATTGGGAAATCAGTTTCAAATGTTGGTTGCGGTCCAAGAAGTTAGCATCAATTTTATAGTTGCTGGTGGAAAGGAGTATGTCATGTTCTTGGGCGGCAGCGAGCAATTGATCGTAGGTCATGGGCAGATCATGGTTCCAGACCGTAACCTCCAGTCCTTCCTCTCGGAGCATGGTTATCCCTATTTCAGGAATATTTAACGTAACGAGTACCTTCATAAGCGGAATAATGTTTAGAATCGAGAACTTTAATTTGTAGTATTTTTATCAGGCTTTTCCCATAATAGCTTTTATGCCATGCATTTAATTTAAACCGATTCGCGAAATCAGTATCGTAACAGTTTTATTTTCTTAAAGTCAGGATGGCTGCAGGATTGTAATGAAATGTATCCATCATTAACCGATGCATCCCCATTTACTATAAATGTTTTGGCGATATCATGATTGGAATCATAAACAGGGTTAGCATAGGTTAAAATTGCTTCACCATTGTCATAATGGTTCCCAGCTACCGATGTCCGTTTTAACCTCTTTGGAAATACACTTTTCTTTCTGTTGATCTGATTTCTTCTCTCCACAAGAAGTCATAAATAGGGAACGCAGGATTAATGAAGTTGAGAAATATTTTATAATGGATACCTATTTAGGAGTTTTATTTAGGATACAAAAGATAAAAATAGTTCATATATTACGGATATACAACAACCTGAATAAGATTCTAAGATTTCAAGCATGCCCGTTATACCGATAAATTACGTAGAACTTTTTCAAAAACGAACTAAGTGGGTTAGCAGAGATGTAGGTAACTACCCATATTTGGCCCGTCAGACCATTTAGATAGATGGAAACTACTTGAAATACGGCACTTCAGAATCAAGTTTTGGAAGCAAAACGGGCTGCGACCTACCCGTAGACTCCCATCATTTGATAGCATTATGCTCGCCTCGACCTCTTTTTATAAGTTATGGCATCCCCGAGGAAGGCGATGCTAAATGGCTCGATCAAAAGGGAAGTTATATGGCCGCCGTAGCCGCCGGGAAAGTCTATAAATTATTGGGTGCAAAAGATTTGGGCGTTTCCAATGATTATCGGAAGGAAGAAATGCCCCCCATGGTACGGATATGTTGGAGGGTGAATTGGCATGGAGGCAGCACGGTGGTGGTCATACCAATTGGCCTAATATGAAGTATTTTATCCCTTGGGCGGATACCTTTATGAAGTATGAAAAATGAAGGTAAAAATTACATGTCGATTAGTGCTTTCAGTACATTTTTAGTGCCAAAGAATTAATTTACTTTTGTTATTGTGAACGAATAAAACCTTGTGATTATGCGAATCGTATTATACTGTATTTTAGTTCTTTTTCCATCCATAGTCCTTTCCCAGGAACAGATGAAATCAGAAGTGCATCATTGGGAGGTTCACAAGGTGCGTTCAACGAATTTTGGTTCTGAAAGATTACTTTTCGATGGCGGTGGCGCAATACTCTCAAAGCACGAACTTAAAGGTATATCCATCGAATCGGGAAAGAAATTAAGGTACAGGACCGAAGATAGCGGAGATGAATTGTTTTTCATCATTAAAGAAGGTCCAGTGCGCGTAGTACTGGATCAAAAAGCGCATGACCTTGATACGGGCTCCGTGGTTTTTTTGTTGCCCGGTGACGAAGTGATTTTTGAAAATAAACGAAAAGACGTTATCTCATTGTATGAGATGAGGATGGCATCCATTGAAAAACCTGAGGGGGAAAGGAGAAGAAGGGCAGAACCCTCATTTGTTATAGATTGGTATGACATGGTCTACAAGGCGCATGATAAGGGAGGGGTCAGACAGTTATTCGACCGCCCGACCGTAATGCTCGACCGGTTTGATGTTCATATTACCTCGCTTGATCCGGGAATTAATAGCCATCCGCCTCACACCCATCAAAATGAGGAAATTATTCTTATGATCGATGGTGATGGCGAGATGCAGTTAGGCGATAGGAAAGAAAAAATCACTTCAGGGGATGCGGCCTGGGTGGCTTCCAATATACCCCATAATTTTTCCAATTTGGGTAACCGGCCGGCAGTTTATTTCGCCATTCAGTGGAACTAAAAAAAAGGGTTGTTTAACCCAAATCTTACAATAATCAAGAAACAGGCGAAATAGTTCCCGCGGTCCGACTGTCTTAGCCGTTGATCACCATTGTAACATTCGACACATTTTCTAAACTCGTAGCGGTCTACGTACAAAAGGACTTGGGCAAAACGTACTTTCCGGAATTTATATTTATGGCTTTCGCCTGAAGTATTTCAAAACAATTCAATAAATCAAAGAACTTGCTGTATATGCGGTATTTATTACAGCTGTGAAAAACTAAACTCTTTTTAAACTCATCACTACTAGTTCAAAATGTTTTTTGCTAAATGCATGATAATGAATAAATAATGTCTAGTATTCTACCAATTATGGTAATTAAATAAAAGAAGCGGGTATTTTGCATAGGCATGTTCCCTTCCCTGAAAATTAGAAGGCTACAAAAGGACACACAATTATAGTTTAAAATTAAAGCCTTCCTCCACTTTTCTCTTGTATTTTGCTTCATCGAACTGAAACAGAAAGGCACCTTTTTTGGATGAGCTCATGTCTTTTTCATCCAATTTTATCAAGATATCAAATGAATTGAATTTATTGATAAAATTCCGTTTATCTAGTTTTGTGTCTAGAATAGCCTCATATAATTTCTGTAGTTGGCGCATGGTAAACTTTTCTGGCAAAAGCTCAAACCCAATTGGTTTGTTCAGAGCCCTGCGCCTTAATCTTGCTAGCGCCCTTTCTACCATACGATTATGATCAAATATGAGCTCAGGGGCATCTCTTAGGTTAAACCATTGAATAGGATTTTGTTTTAAGAGCTTCCTGTCATGACTGGCAATATCGATTAAAGCATAATAGGCAACTGAAATGGTTCTTTCAGCGGGGTCTCGGTCAACTTTTGAAAAGGAATAGACCTGTTCCATATAAATGTTGTTAAGACCAGTTAAATGATGAAGTATCCTGATGGCTGCTTGATCTAAATTTTCCTCTTTTTGGAGGAAACCGCCAATAAGTGACCACTTGCCCTTTTCTGGTTCAAAATCTCTTTGAACAAGTAATATTTTTAATTTTTCCTTATCAAATCCAAATATAATACCGTCTACTGCCAGTAGCACTTTGTCTTCTTTATTATAATTATTTAAAACCATCTAAAACTTTTAATCCCCAATTTAAAAAGATTCAGGAGAAGTAAGGTATTATTTAAAAATTGAAGGCCAAATGACTTCATTAGAAAAACTTTATTGCTGATTTAAAGGGGTGATAAATAGTATTATTTAGTTTTAAATGACTCAAATAGCTTTTTTTTTGCAAATATGATTATTAATTATGTAATTTACAGGTGTGACAATCACACTTAACCATTTTATACTCCCACATTATGACAAAAAAATCAGTTTAAACGGCGGACAAATTGGCCTTGCAGTGAGAATTCGATGCTTTTTGATATATCAACCTTTACTAATCATCCCAGATGAAATGCTGCAGGGCGGCAAGTTTTTATCGTGAGATAAGCGTAGAAAATCTCATGCGGTTTTGTATCAAAAGTCATATAATTGATGACTAGGCCGACATGGTGGAAGTGGTATCAACATAGTAATAACTAATCTATAACAAATGAAATATTTTAAATCAGTCCCGTTTTTTATTTTAACGGTCTTTGTAATCTCAACTGAGATTGTATATGCACAAAAAGAAAATACGCTTATAAAATTGGAGTCAAATGAAAATGCCCCAATAATCAGTAAACATATCTATGGTCATTTTGCCGAGCATTTGGGCAGATCTATTTATGAGGGATTTTACGTTGGTGTGAATAGTACAATTCCTAATTCCGAAGGAGTACGAACAGATATCATTAATGCCTTAAAAGAATTACGGATTCCCAATTTACGTTGGCCCGGGGGTTGTTTTGCAGACACCTATCATTGGATGGATGGTATAGGCGCTAAAGAAGATAGGCCTACTATCGTGAATACGTGGTGGGGCGGGGTAACCGAAGATAACAGTTTTGGCACACATAATTTTCTAAACCTTTGTGAAGAACTTGGTGCTGAGCCTTATTTATCTGGCAATGTTGGTAGTGGAGGTGTTCAGGAATTGGCTGACTGGGTACAGTACACCAACTACAAAGGAACCAGCCCGATGTCCGATTTAAGACGTGAAAATGGTCGTGAAGAACCATGGACCGTTAAATATTGGGGAGTTGGTAATGAAGCATGGGGCTGCGGTGGTAACATGCGTCCGGAATACTATGTAGATATTTATAGAAAATACGCCACTTTTATGTCCGGGGCAGATGTGGAAGGTGGACTATATAAAATTGCATCGGGAGCTAGTAATGATGATTATAATTGGACCGAGGTTTTAATGAAAAATATTCCCAAAAGTATGCTACAAGGTGTAGCGCTTCATCACTATTCTGTTATTGACTGGAATGCCAAAGGTTCAGATGTTGATTTTAATGAAGAAACCTATTTTAATTCCATGAAGGAATCTTGGTTGATGGAGGAACTTATTACCAAACATACGGCCATTATGGATAAGTATGATGCCAAAAAGGAAGTTGACTTAATTGTAGATGAATGGGGGGGATGGTACGATGTTGCCGAAGGAACAAATCCCGGCTTTCTTTATCAGCAGAATACCATGCGAGATGCCATGATCGCCGGTATGAACTTGAACATATTCAATAACCATGCAGACCGCGTAAAAATGGCCAACCTAGCGCAAACCGTAAACGTTTTGCAAGCGGTCATTCTCACTGAAGATGAGAAAATGATTCTTACGCCAACCTATCATGTTATGAACATGTACAAAGTGCATCAAGATGCTACATTGATACCGTTATCCTTTGATTCACCTATGTATAAGTTCAAAGAAGCATCCTTACCTGCATTAACAGTTTCTGCTTCAAAGGATTCAACCGAAAAATTGCATATTTCATTTACTAATATCGATTCAAAAAATGGCAATACCGTATCTATTAATTTAAATGGATTGAACGTAAAGAATCTTACCGGTTCCATACTGAGTTCAGATAGTTTGCAAGATCATAATACCTTTGAAAACCCCGATAAAATTATTCCTAGGAATTTTGAGGATTTTAAATTTAAAAAGGGACTGTTGGAATTGACCATTCCTCCTTTTTCTGTAATAGTTTTAGAAGGTGTTAAATAAAACAAATATTGCATGTCTTCGTCAAAGTTATTTAAGATTTTATAGGCTACCTAAAAATTTAAAATGAGCAGTTACGTCATAGGATTGGATTATGGTACGGATTCCGTTAGGGCCGTACTCACGGGTACCTCCGATGGAAAGGAAATAGCTTCGGAAGTCCATTGGTACAAGAGGTGGAGGGATAAAAAATATTGTGACCCATCCGTCAATCAGTTTAGGCAGCATCCTTTAGATCATATAGAAGGCTTGGAACACACCATAAAGGCCGTTGTATCTAAAAGTAATATCGAACCAAAGCAAATAAAGGGAATCTGTATAGATACCACGGGATCTTCTCCCGTACCGATGACCAAAGATGGTGAACCGTTAGCCTTGACCAAAGGTTTTGAAGAAAATCCAAATGCCATGATGGTTTTATGGAAAGATCATACCGCCATTTTAGAGGCAGACGAAATCAATCGACATGCCGCCAATTGGGGTGGTGAGGATTTTACTAAATATGAAGGGGGAATTTATTCTTCGGAATGGTTCTGGGCCAAAATTTTGCATGTAGCAAGGGCCGATGCAGCTGTGAAGGAATCGGCATATACTTGGATGGAGCATTGTGATGTAATGACCTTTTTGATTTGTGATGAATCCAATCTGAACACTTTCAAGAGAAGTCGGTGTGCCGCAGGTCATAAAGCTATGTGGCATAGTGACTGGGATGGATTACCTTCTAAAGAATTTTTGTCCGAGCTAGATCCCTATTTATCCCATTTACGGGATAATCTTTATCATGATACCTACACCTCAAATGAAATTGCCGGCAGGTTAAATCAGGAATGGGCCGTTAAACTAGGTTTGACCACGGATACGGTTATTGCGGTAGGGACATTTGATGCTCATGCAGGTGCCGTAGGCGCCAAAATTGAAGAGCATACATTGGTGAGGGTCATGGGTACGTCTACCTGTGATATTATGGTGGCGACCTCGGCAGATGTAGCTGGTAAAACCATAAAAGGCATTTGCGGGCAGGTAGATGGATCCGTTATACCGGGATTGATCGGGTTGGAAGCGGGCCAATCGGCATTTGGCGATTTGTTGGCTTGGTTTAAGGATGTCCTTTCTTGGCCAATCGATAACTTGGTAATGACTTCCCATATTCTTTCGGATCAACAGAAGCTGGATTTAATGGTAGAGATAGAACGCGATTTTATCACAAAGCTTTCTGAAGCCGCCGAAGATATTCCGCTTTCGGAAAGCATCCCTATAGCATTGGATTGGATAAATGGTAGACGAACTCCAGATGCAAATCAAAATTTAAAAAGTGCTGTTTCCAATTTGTCCTTGGGCAGTAAGGCCCCTCATATTTTTAAGGCCTTGATCAATGCTATTTGTTTCGGGTCAAAAAAAATAGCGGACCGTTTTCAGGAAGAAGGTATTGCTATACATACTGTTATAGGTATTGGAGGCGTAGCCAGAAAATCACCCTATATTATGCAAACCTTGGCTAACGTTATGAATATGCCCATAAAAGTGGCAGAATCGGACCAGGCACCCGCACTGGGGGCGGCCATTTACGCAGCTGTCGCCGCCGGAATTTATAAAGATGTTGTAATAGCAAGCAGACATATGGGAAGTGAATTTGAAGCGGAATATATGCCAGAACCAAATGCGGTAAAGGATTATGGCCTTCTCATGGATTCGTACAGTCAATTAGCAGGTTTTATGGAAAATAATTTGAATAAAAACAAAGCGCATGAGTTCCAAGTATAAAACGTTAAAAGAAGAATGCTACGAGGCTAATATGGAATTGAATGCCCTGGGTCTCGTCATATATACTTTTGGAAATGTTAGTGCTGTTGATCGTAAGGATAGTGTTTTCGCAATAAAGCCAAGTGGTGTCCCCTATGAGAAATTAATTCCGAAAGATATAGTAATCATCGATTTTGAGAACAATCGAATAGAAGGTGCAATGAAACCTTCATCGGACACCAAAACCCATTCCTTCCTGTATAAAAACTGGGAACATATTGGAGGTATCGCGCACACCCATGCCATGTATTCGGTTGCATGGGCCCAGGCTCAAATGGATATTCCGATCTTTGGCACGACCCATGCGGATCATTTAACAGCTGATATTCCATGCGCACCTCCTATGAAAGATGAATTGATAGAAGGTAATTATGAGCACAATACCGGCATCCAGATCTTGAATTGTTTCGATGAGCGTGGTTTATCCTCGTCAGAGGTTGAAATGGTACTTATTGGAAATCATGGTCCGTTCGCCTGGGGAGAAACCGCCGCAAAGGCCGTTTACAACAGTAAGGTTTTGGAGACGGTTGCCCAAATGGCCTATTTGACATTACAGATAAATCCCTCAGCCCCTAGGTTAAAGGAATCTATTATTAAAAAACATTATGAACGTAAGCACGGAAAAAATGCCTATTACGGACAGTAATTTGACAATTAAACTATGAATAAAAAATTGAAGGATAAGGAAATTTGGTTTGTAACCGGCAGTCAACATTTGTACGGCCCGGAAACCTTGAAACAGGTGGCAAAGAACTCTCAAAAAATAGTGGAGGGTTTTAACACATCGAACCATATTCCCTTGACTATTGTTTACAAACCAACGGTAAAGACACCTAATGAAATCACCGATATTTGTTTAGAGGCAAGTTCGAGCAAAACCTGTATTGGTATCATTACATGGATGCATACGTTTTCCCCGGCCAAAATGTGGATTAAAGGATTGTCCGTGCTCACGAAGCCCTTATGTCATTTACATACGCAGTACAATGCCGAGGTGCCATGGGAATCCATTGATATGGATTTTATGAACCTGAACCAATCTGCACATGGAGACAGGGAATTCGGGCATATGATGACCCGAATGCGCAAAAGAAGAAAAGTCATCGTTGGTCATTGGGAAGAAGAAAGTTTACAAAATAAATTAGGGAATTGGATTCGTGTAGCCATGGGCTGGAACGAGTTTCAAAATTTAAAAGTGGCTAGAATAGGGGATAATATGAGGGAAGTTTCCGTGACCGATGGTGATAAGGTGGAAGCACAGCTACGTTTTGGATTTTCAGTAAATGGGTATGATTCTTCCGATGTTACCCATCATATTGACAAATTGTCTAAGGATGAGGTGGATTCCTTGGTCGCGCAATATGAAAAGGAGTATAGTTTGTCTGAAAATTTATTACCTGACGGCAAGAAGCGCCGATCGTTGATCGATGCAGCTCGAATAGAATTGGGTTTAAGGTTTTTTTTGGAAGCAGGTGGATTTAAAGCGTTTACCGATACTTTTGAAAATTTAGGTGAGTTAAAACAGCTGCCCGGAATCGCCACACAACGGTTGATGGCAGATGGTTATGGCTTTGGCGCAGAGGGCGATTGGAAGACGGCGGCCATGTTGCGAGCTTTTAAGGTTATGGCCACGGGATTGGATGGCGGAACCTCATTTATGGAAGACTACACCTATCACTTTACGCCTCAAAAAGCCTATGTTATGGGTTCGCATATGTTGGAAATCTGTCCATCGATCGCGGTTGGAAAACCCTCTTGTGAAGTTCATCCTTTAGGAATAGGTGGTAAGGAAGACCCCGTACGCTTGGTTTTCAATGCTCCCGCAGGCCCTGCCATAAATGTGTCATTGGTAGATCTGGGGAACAGGTTTCGGTTGATCGTTAATGAAGTAGAAGCCGTGGCACCAATGGGCGAGTTGCCCAAATTACCAGTGGCACGTGTACTTTGGGACGCTAAACCTGATCTAGAGGTTGCGGCCACAGCTTGGATATTGGCCGGCGGCGCCCACCATACGGTGTATACACAAGCGCTTACCACCGAATTTGTTGAAGATTTTGCCGAGTTGGCGGGAATTGAAGTTGTGGTAATCGACAAGAATACGACCATACGGCAATTCAAAGAACTTTTGAATGCCAATGAAGCTTACTATCATTTATTCCAACATAATATGTAATTTAATAGTAATGACCCGTAGAAGAACCTACCTGAATTTTCATCGTTCACATCGGAGCCAAGTGAAAACTATGCCATTAAGACAACATTTAAATTTTCGAGTAAATAAACCATCCCTATGAAACCATTAGACACATTAGATTGGATTAGTATTTCTCTTTATTTTTTAGTGCTTGCAGGAATAGCCGTTTGGGTCATAAGAAAGAAGGAGGACAATACGGAAGATTATTTTTTGGCCGGCAGAAATGTAGGTTGGTTTGTGGTTGGTGCATCTATTTTTGCGTCAAATATCGGATCAGAGCATGTTGTAGGGCTTGCAGGTACCGGCGCCAGTAATAAATTGCCTCTATTGATTTATGAAATCCAGGCCTGGGTGGTTCTTATTCTAGGATGGGTATTTTTGCCATTTTATGCGAGAAGCGGTGTATTTACGATGCCCGAGTTCTTGGAGAAAAGATTTGACGCCAGATCGAGATGGTTATTGTCCATTTTTTCTATTGTAGCGTATGTATTGACAAAGATATCAGTAACTATCTATGCAGGTGGCGTTGTGGTTTCCGCACTTTTGGGAATCGATTTTTGGACCGGTGCGATTGCCACCGTAATCTTAACTGGTATTTATACGATTTTGGGAGGTATGCGCGCAGTGGTGTATACAGAAACTTTGCAGGCAGTTCTTTTGATTATAGGGGCGGCAATCCTTACCTATATTGGATTGGATAGAGTAGGGGGTTGGAGCAGTATGCAGGAAACTTTGGGACCGGAGTATTTTAATATGTGGCGTCCTGCGACCGACCCTGATTTTCCATGGCCTTCTCTACTTATTACGAGTACCATTGTAGGGATTTGGTACTGGTGTACGGATCAATATATTGTACAGCGCGCACTTACGGCACGGAATATTAAGGAGGGAAGGCGCGGCACCATATTTGGCGCACTGTTAAAATTGTTACCCGTGTTCCTTTTCCTCATACCGGGCGTAATTGCACTTACCTTAAAAATGAGAGGCGAGTTACATTGGGATAATCCAGATGAAGCTTTTCCGGTCTTAATGAGTAATCTTTTGCCTTCTGGATTAAGAGGTTTGGTCGCAGCGGGACTTTTAGCGGCGTTAATGAGCTCGCTGGCATCGGTATTCAACTCGTGTTCTACTTTGTTTACGGTCGATATCTATAAAAAGTTAAGACCCAATGCCCCTGAAAAAAAATTAGTGCATACAGGTCAGATAGCAACCGTATTTGTGGTCATTGTCGGTATTATTTGGATTCCTATCATGGCTAATATTTCAGGGGTTTTATATGAGTACTTACAGAGTGTACAGTCCTACATCGCACCTCCTATTACAGCCGTGTTCATTCTTGGCATCTTTTATAAAAGAATCAATGCTACAGGGGCAATTTCAACATTGGTAATGGGTATAGTGGTCGCCGTTTTACGGATCGTACTTGAACTGGTAAAGGATAATCTGGATTCAGATGGATTTTTGTTCAAAATGGGCGATATGAACTTTCTAAGCTTTGGGGCTTGGTTCTTTTTGTTTTGCTTAGTATTCTTAACGGTAGTCAGTCTGTTGACGAAGGCACCGGATAAGGAGAAAATAGTGAACCTCACTTTTGGAACAATAACCGAAGAAGAAAAACAGAATAACAAAAACAGTTATAATTGGTTGGATATTGCCATTTCTATATTGATTATAATCATCGTAGCCGGGGTAATGGTATTTTTTAATGGTTCGTAGATTTCAGGGTATTTATATTTTTTTACACAAAATCCACCAAAATTCGAGGGCAGCAGAAAACTTATTTTTATTCCCCTTGGATTAGTCTTTTTAGCGTGTATTTCACAAAAGCATTTATCCCAAATTCCCATTTGGGAATCTTATCGGTTAAATTTACCCAGTTAATCAATTTGCCCAGCTTTGGTGACGCTATAACTACTTTGTCATGGAGTTTATGGGTAAAGCCCATGCCTTTTCCATTGCGATCTAAAGTTGGTGCGAACATGGTACCACAAAACAGAACAAATCCATCTGGGTACTGATGATGATTGCTTATTACCTGACCGACCAACTCTTCGGGAGATCTGCTAATCTCTCCCATATCGCTAGAGTCATCCAATTTAAACCCATCATTACCCTCGATAGTCAATGATATTTTGGAAGTCCTAACATCATCCAAGGTAAAAGCCTCATCGAACATTCGAAATAAAGGCCCCACGGCACATGAGCCATTTTGATCCTTTGCTTCACCTAAAAGCAAAGCACTTCGCCCCTCATAGTCCCTTAGATTTACATCATTGCCCAACGTAGCCCCGACAATCTGACCTGTATTGGAAACTACCAGTACAACTTCAGGCTCTGGATTGTTCCAATCAGAATCGGCAAGAATTCCAACTTCTGCCCCAAACCCTACTGAAGAGAATGGTTGGCTCTTTGTGAATACTTCAGCATCCGGCCCAATGCCAACTTCCAAATATTGAGACCAAATGCCTCTTTTTTTCAATTCGTTTTTTAATTTGACCGCTTGTGATGAACCGGGTTTGACATGGTTTAGACTTTCTCCGATGATGGAAGTGATCTCTTCCCTAAGTTGAAGTGCCAATCGCGGATCACCTTTAGCCCTTTCCTCAATAACCCTTTCCAATAGACTTTTAATAAAAGTGACACCACACGCCTTAACAGCTTGTGTGTCATTGGGCGCCAAAAGAAAAGGTTTGGTATCGTCCTTTTGATGATACAATGAGTTTTCTAAGATTTCTACCAGTGTCCCCAGCCGTGATAGGTTTGGGTCTTCTACCTTTAGTACGTTTCTATATGAAGGGGCGTTTATTAGTTCGCCGGTGGACTTAAAATAAAAAGATAGATCATACACCATTCCGCTATTGACCCAAACTACATGAGGCCCTTCCACATTATGGTAAGCCATTTTTTCTGGAATGTGGCACCTACCTATCCAAATACCTTCTTGCCCCATTTCGGGAATTATTTGATCTAGTTCCATAAGTGAATTAAAAGGTTAAACGCTATCTCTTGTAAATATTCCATCAACTGATCTCCTCCCTAAAAACCGGCCATATTAAAAGTAGAGAATTTTGGGTAATGATATTTTAATTGTTAATGTAATTTCAATTTAATATTATTGTTACATGAAAAAGTGTAAATTATACAATTATTAAAGCGGACGAAATATATTGCTCCACTATCAGAAAAGAACTAACGTTCATAAAGCTTTCAAAAAGCAATAGAAATAGTATAAATTGGGTTTGATACTTTCAATATGCAAAATCAATATTTAGACTATCGAAAATCGATATCAGGTATCTCGTTATGTCTCATAATAATACTAATGTCATGTGTTTCATCCCGTTCGGTGGCTCAGGACAGGGGGCATGGAACCCATGAAATTGAGGTTAGCGTTACCCAATTATATGCGGCCATGATTGAAAAAAACAAGAGTGTTCTTCAGAATTTGACTATGGATAAATTAACCTATGGTCATTCCAGTGGAAAGGTCGAGGACAAATCGGAATACGTGGATGGCGTCTTGAACGGTGCTTTTCAGTTTTCTTCCATCACCCCAACAGATCAAACTATATCGGTAGTTGGCGATGTAGGCATCGTACGTCATATTTTTAAAGCTGAGGGCACTAACGACAGCACACCGGCCAAAGTAAACATTGGCTGCTTAATGGTATTTCAAAAACAAAATAATAGTTGGAAATTACTGGCAAGACAAGCATTTAAAATTTAAATCAGTTAACTTTTGGGAAAAATAACTGTTTATTCGATAGCGTTGGCCTTGGCGGGCTTATTGTTCATTACCACATTAGGCATGATAGGTACCGGAAATTTAGAACATTCCGGACTCCTGATACTTGGTTTTTTCGCATTATTGGCCTTGGGTTTTAGTGGATATGAAAAAACTAAGGGATTAATTTTTACCACCATGATTTTTGCAGGTGTTACTGCGGCCCTTTATTATCCTCACTATTTTACCAATATAGGAGATTTCAAGTTCACTGTGCTCATTATTCCCCTGATTCAGATAATTATGTTCGGTATGGGAACTACCATGAGCATTAAAGATTTTGCAATGGTTTTCCAATCCCCTAAAGGCGTTATCATTGGAGTATCGGCACAATTGATTGTAATGCCGATTTTGGGCTATTTTCTGGCCCAGTTCAGCAATTTTCCTCCAGAAATTGCGGCAGGTATCGTACTGATAGGATGCTCGCCAAGTGGTGTTGCATCTAACGTAATGGCCTTTTTGGCAAATGCGAATGCGGCACTTTCCATAACGATTACGTCTATTGCAACTTTGTTAGCTCCATCTTTAACCCCCCTAATGATGAAGCTATTTGCAGGGGAATTTATAGAGATTGAGGTTTTCGCAATGATGTGGAGCATCGTAAAAATGATTATCATACCCATTGGCGCAGGTCTACTTTTTAATAAATTCTTGGGAAGCAGTGCCAAATGGTTAGGCCGCGCCATGCCTTTAATTTCTATGTTGGCCATTGGCCTTATCATCACTATTATTACCGCTGCCGGTAGGGACAGTCTATTGGAAATAGGGGGAATATTGATGGTACTTGTACTTGTCCACAATATTTTTGGTTACCTTCTAGGCTATTGGTACGCCATATTTTTTAAAATGTCCGAAAGGGATGCAAGGACCATAGCCATTGAAGTGGGTATGCAAAATGGGGGTTTAGCTTCCGGGATTGCCAATAGCCTGGGAAAAATAGCGACCATGGGTTTGGCACCGGCGGTATTCGGACCGTTAATGAACATTACCGGCTCCATTCTGGCCTCTTATTGGCATGATAGGCCAACAGATGAAAAAGCAGAATCTCTTATCACTAATAAGCAAGCACATATATAAACCATTGTATTAAATACTAAAATCTTATGAAAAATTCAAGAAGGGAATTTATTTCAAAATCAGTGATTGCCGGTGCCGGATTAGGTTTGGTCTCTTCCTCGGCATATGGTACGGAGTATCAAAAAGCAATAAATAAAAATCCTAAATTATCTGCACCATCAGATTTGAAAATCACCGAAGTCAAATGTGGTTATATACGGAGGGGGAGCGGGCTGTTCGTTAAAATACATACCAACCAGGGAATTTATGGATGCGGTGAGGGTGTAGATGCTGTTCCTGGCACCTATCATCTCGTTAAAATGTTCGGAAGAAGATTAAAAGATCAAAGTCCGTTTAACGTACATAAAATTTTTGAGGATATTCGGAGGGGAGGTCATTTCGGTGGTGCACAATCAGGAATGTATGTTGCCGTACTTTCCGCTATTGAGACCGCCTTATGGGATTTATCGGGAAAGGCACTTGATTTACCCGTTTATCAATTACTTGGCGGTAAATTTCGTGATAAAGTTAGGGTCTACTGTGATACTGCCTTGTACCGCGTTCAATTCCCTTCACCAGAGGATTTTGCTACTGCAGCAAAAGAGGCAATCAGTAATTGGGGATTTAATGCCTTAAAATTCGATTTGGATTACGCAAGCGACCCTGATAAATATGACCGTTATAATTGGACAGCGAGTCCTGGTGAAATAATACGAATGTACGATCAACTTGCTGCGGTTAGGGAGGCAGTTGGTCCTAAAATAGATTTGTGCGTAGATATGCACGGGCGCTACGATCACGTAACCGCCCAGACCATTGCCAAGAAAGTTGAAGATCTTAACTTGACATGGTTGGAAGAACCGATCCCGGCAGAAAATTTTGATGCTTTTAAAACTCTTACAGAAGAAACCAGTACGCCAATTTCCGCAGGTGAAAACGTGTATCTCGGTCACGGATTTAAACAATTGTTGGATAATGGTGTAGATATCATCATGCCGGATCTACAAAAATGTGGTGGACTTGGAGAAGGGCAACGAATTGCGAACCTTGCCAATTTATATTATGTGCCTTTTTCACCTCATATGGTGGCTTCCTTTTTGGGGGCTATGGCGTGTGCACATGTTTGTGTCACGGTTCCTAATTTTCATTTAATGGAGTGGCAATCCTATTTCCATACTGATCCAATGTTTAAAGAAATTGTTACGTATGACGAAGGGGATTGGGTAAAGGATAGTTTTGTTAAGGTTTCCGATAAACCCGGTATCGGAGTGGATATAAATGAAGAGGCCATGCGGAAATATGCGCCTGAAGGAATACCATTTTTCGAATAAATTAGAATAACTCAAATACATACGATCATGTTAAGAAAAAGATGCATTTTATTAATGGTGCTTGTAGGTCTGGCAACACAACTAGCGGGTCAACAGATTAGTAAGGAAGAGCTTACTTTTTTAACCCCGGAATGGAAGGGAGAACGATTTGATGATGGAAGGCCGAAGGTGCCGGACGATATTTTAAAAAGGATGAAATCCGTTAGCGTCGAGGAAGCTTGGGCAGTTATGAAGAATGATGGGTATCTTTATCAAATAGCGGAAGACTGGAAATTGATCAATCCAGATAGTGTTCTAGTAGGGCGTGCGGTCACTGCGACCTTTATGCCAGGGCGACCCGATGTTTGGAAAGCAATTGATGATCGCGGAAAGGCCCAAGGAAAAAGAGGGCAAAATACATGGCCTGTCGATATTTTGGTAAAGGGGGATGTGTATGTGGCCGACCAATTTGGAGCGGACAAGGATGGTCCTACTATCGGTGACAATGTAGGTAATGCTATTTACGCCAAAACAGGTAATGGTATTGTTTATGACGGTGCGCTTAGAGATGTAGAGGGACTTATGGAAATTGGAGGTTTTACTTCTTTTTACACCAGTTACGATGCTTCACATCATAATCCTCCCGGGGATCTGAATACAATG
>JAGXIC010000090.1 GCA_024635875.1 Pricia sp. | reverse complement strand
GAATAGTGCTTCCACCTATTTTTTGGACAATTTTAAATTGACTGCCGCCAGAAAACATAACACAATCCGCTTGTTCAATGGTCGCGACATTCTGCGGGTCTTCGGAATCTTTTTGCTCCCGGATATCGACGATATTGACATTAGTGCATCCTAATCTATCGAAGGCCTTTATATAGTTATCCGAAACTTCGTTGGGTATGCTTGAAGCGGTCGGAATAATAGCAATGGATGTATCACATCCCCCACACTCCTTTGCCACCCGTGCCAAAATACCCTCCTCAATAAATTCCAGATGATATCTTTCCTTTGTCTCTATCCCTTTATCTTCGTTTCCCCCAATGGGAATCAGTATACCTTTTATTTGCATCAAAAATTTACAGTTTTGAACGCAAAAATACAGGTAATGTTGTGAAATTTAGGATTATATTTATAAAATTCCAGTATGCCGACTAATAATTACTAAATGAAAATACGAGAAATAAATGCCATGCGCGGCCCCAACTATTGGTCCATTCGCAGAGAAAAACTGATTGTAATGGTCCTTGACCTAGAGGCGATGGAAGACTTCCCAACCCATAAAATAGAGGGTTTTAGCGACCGATTAAAGTCTTTATTTCCCGGAATGTACGAACACCGCTGTTCCGAGGGCTGCGCAGGCGGATTTTTTATGCGCGTTGAAGAAGGCACATGGATGGGACATGTTATCGAACATATCGCATTGGAAATACAGACCTTGGCCGGTATGGACACCGGCTTCGGACGCACCCGAGGCTTTGGTGAAGAAGGTGTTTACCATGTCGTTTTTTCATACATCGAGGAAAACGCCGGGCGCTATGCGGCAAAGGCTGCGGTCGATATCTGCGAGGCATTAATAAAAGGTAAGGATTACGACATCGATCCTGACTTGCAACGTATGCGCGAGCTCCGCGAGGCCGAACGCTTAGGACCCAGTACAGGTTCTATTGTCGAAGAGGCCGAAAGGCGGGGCATTCCGTGGTTACGCCTGAACAAATATTCGCTCTGTCAATTGGGCTACGGTGCCAACCAAAAACGCATACAAGCCACCGTTACCAGCGAGACAAGTAGTATAGGTGTCGAATTGGCCTGTGACAAGGAAGATACCAAACATCTTTTGGAACAGGCTGAGGTACAGGTGCCCCGAGGCGATATTATCTCAAAAGAAAGTAGTCTTAAAGTTGCCTGTGATGTTATCGGCTTTCCACTGGTCATCAAACCCATCGACGGGAACCATGGCCGGGGTATTTCGGTCGATATCAACTCCTATGATGAGGCGCTCAAAGCCTTTCGCATCGCTAAAGAAGTATCGGACCGTATTATCGTAGAAAACTATATTACCGGTCAGGACTACCGGTTGCTGGTTATCAACAACATTTTGGTAGCCGCGGCCCTACGCTCTCCGGCCCACGTCATCGGTGACGGTGAATCGACCATTGACCATCTGATTGCCGATAAAAATAGAGATCCCAGACGGGGATATGGCCATGAAAAGGAACTGACCGTTATCACAATTAACGACCTGACCAAGACCAAAATCGAAGATGCCGGATATACCTTGGATTCCATCCTTCCCGAAGGCGAAAAACTGGTACTGAAAGATACGGCCAATCTCAGCACGGGCGGTACGGCAGAAGATGTCACACATATCGTTCATCCTGCCAACGTAGCCATGGCCGAGCGTATCTCAAAAATTATCGATCTCGATATTGCCGGTATCGATATCATGACCAGCGATATCAGTAAGCCATTATCCGAAACTAATGGGGCCGTACTCGAAGTAAACGCCGGCCCAGGATTTAGAATGCACTTGGCACCTACGAAAGGACTCCCCAGAAACGTGGCCGCCCCGGTTGTGGACAAGCTTTTTCCTCATCAGGGCGACAGGGGCCGTATTCCCATTGTGGCCATCACAGGTACCAATGGAAAAACGACAACTACAAGGCTTATAGCCCATATGGCCAAAATGTCGGGATATCGTGTTGGATATACCACTAGCGACGGGGTCCATATCAAAAACAGATTATTGATGAAAGGGGATTGTACCGGCCCCCAAAGTACCGAGTTCGTATTGCGTGACCCGACTGTGAACTTTGCGGTGCTCGAATGTGCCAGAGGGGGGCTTTTACGTGCCGGACTCGCCTTTTCCAAATGCGATATCGGCATCGTTACCAATGTCTCCGCAGACCATTTGGGCCTGAAAGGCATCCACACCATCGAACAATTGGCTCAAGTAAAAGCCGTGATTCCCGAAACCGTACTGCCAGAAGGCTATGCTATTCTTAATGCAGACGATGACCTAGTTTATGATATGCGTAAAGGACTGGACTGCAATGTCGCCCTGTTTTCCATGGATGAAAACAACCCCAGAATCAAAGCCCTGCAACGCAAAGGGGGTATAACCGCAGTCTATGAAAACGGGTATGTAACGCTTTGCCGGGGCACTTGGAAAATGAGGATTATGAAAGCGGAAAACATCCCTTTAACTTTTGGTGGAAAAGCAAAATTCATGATACAGAATGTACTTCCGGCCATTATCGCCTGCAACGTGAAGAATATTACCATTGAAGATATGAAGGCCGGCTTGGAAACCTTCCTCCCTTCCGCATCCCAAACGCCCGGACGCCTCAATCTTTTTAAGTTCGACAAATTCCAGATTCTGCTCGATTATGCCCACAACCCATCCGGAATGCGGGCCCTTCAAAAATTTACGGATCAGATCGAGACCTCCCATAAATTGGGCATCGTTGCCGGTATAGGGGATAGGCGCGTCGAGGATAATAACGAAATAGGAAGTATAGCCGCCGAAATGTTCGATGAAATCATCATCCGACAGGATAAACATTTACGCGGAAAATCGGAGCAAGAATTGATCAAGATGCTGAAAGACGGTATTGCGGCCAAAAATCCCAATATAAAAACTACGGTCATCACATCGGAAAAGGAAGCTATCTTCCATGCCATGAAGAATGTACCTGAGGGGGCATTGATTATCTTGTGCAGCGATGTGGTATCGGAGGCCTTGCAACTTGTGGAAGATCTCAAGGAACAGGAGCGACAAGGGGCGTCCCTTATGGCCGATAAATAAAAACACGGACCAGGCCCGTATTCTTAACTAACTCGATATCTCGGTCATAGGCGCAATGTCCAGAACGCTCATCCCCGTATTAAATACATCCGGGGAAGAAGGGCTAGTGGTTGCCGCAATCCCCTTTTTACGGGATGCCAATCTGGCTTTGAGCAACGTAGAAATCAATAGTCTCTTCATTGACGAGGGATTTGGAACCCTAAATCCTCAGACCTTGGATCAAACCCTGGATATCTTGGAAAAACTACAATCCGAATCCTGAAAGACCATCGGTATCATCAGCCACGTAGATTTACCTTAAAGAACGGATCGCCACCCAAATTCAATTGGAACGGAATGGTCAGGGGTACAGTTCGTTGCGCGTAGTTTACTAATCCCCCTGATTCGAGATGAACCCATTCGATTTCGGATACTCCATGTTCGATTTCCATGACTAAATTTCAATATCAACCAAATATTTAAGAACTTCACCTTTTAAAATAAAGCAAAAGGGTTCAAATGACAATGACAACAGCGGAGGCAAAACTAAAGGAACGTGTAAAAGAGCTAACCTGTCTATATGAGGTCACTTCCATAATTGTAAACTCAGATTATGACCAACTGGAAACTTCCCTTGAAGCCATTGTATATTCCCTAAAACGGGGATGGCAGTTTGTAGAGGATACAGAAGTTCATTTATCAGTTAGGGGCTACGAAGTGAAAACTGACCATTTTCTTGCCGGAATGGTTAGCATCACTTCAGACATCAAGGTTTTCAATAAAGTTGATGGACAGGTAATTGTAGGGTATCCATCCGAAAAATATACGATTTCCGATTTTTTGGATGAAGAACGAGCCTTGCTTGACAATGTGAGCTTGGCCATCGGAAATCTTTTAGAAAGAAAACAGATTCGAGATAGTGAGGCAGCCACAAGAAGAAAGATGGAACGTACCGACCGCCTACATATTCTGGGTGAAATAACTGCAGGTATCGCGCATGAACTCAATACACCTTTAGCCAATATTCTAGGTTTCGCCGAATTATTAAAAGAAAAAGTGACAAAAATCGAGAACGTTCACGACCTTGAAAAAATCATAGATAATGCTATTTTCAGCCGTGAGATTGTCAAAAAATTGATGTTCTTCGCCTGTGAAATGCCACAGGAAATGAAAGTCATACAATTATTACCTGTAGCCGAAAACGTACTAAATTTATTAAGGCCGTCACTGAAACATAAAAGAATAACCTTAAGCAAATCCTTCGGGACCAAAAACATCGAACTGCGCGCAGATACCGTACAACTGACACAGGTCTTGTTCAATCTGATCATGAACGCGGTGTATTATTCACCCGAAGGTGAAACCATCGCCGTAAATATTTCGGAAACAGATCGCGACATACAAATTTCTATCTCGGATAAAGGCAAGGGTATCGAACCAAAAAACGAGGACAAGATTTTCGAACCCTTTTTCACGACTAAACCCCTGGGAGAAGGTTCCGGTCTCGGACTGAGCGTAGTTCATGGTATCATCAGCAGTCATAAAGGGACCATTTCGCACAAACCGAACAAACCGAACGGAACCATTTTTACAGTCAATTTTCCTAAGCTATAAGCATGGCATTACGCAAAGAAAATATTCTTATCGTAGACGATGATATCGATATTCTTGAGCTGTTGCATCGTCATTTAAAGGCAATGGATTATCATACCTATAAGGCGGTATCGGTAAAAGAGGCCTTGTTCGTACTCAAAGATAGTTATATCGATCTACTGATCACCGACATTCAGATGCCAGAAATCGATGGCCTGCAACTCATGAAATTTGCAAACGAACATTACCCAGAAATACCTAAACTGGTGGTCACCGGATATCCGTCCGTTGATGGGGCCTTGGAAGTCATGAAAGCGGGAGCCGTGGATTATCTGAGCAAACCGTTTACGAAAGATGAGCTGAAACAATGTATTGAAAAAGCATTTGCCAAAGGTAGTTTACGTCGGAAGGAACGACCCATAGCCCGAAACATAAAAGCGGATTGCCAAGGTGATATGGTCGGGGAATCGGAGGCTTTCGGTGCGGTAATCAACCTTATAGATAGGGTAAAGGACAACAAGGCCACAGTCATCATAAAAGGAGAAAGTGGTACCGGTAAAGAGTTGGTAGCGCGCGCCATTCATTATTCCGGCAAGTTTTCCCGCGCTCCTTTCATAGCGGTCAATTGTGGGGCGATACCGGAAAATTTACAAGAGGCCGAACTTTTCGGTTACACGAAGGGAGCCTTTACGGGCGCCAATGAGAATCGCAACGGTTTTTTTCAGGCAGCTGAAGGGGGTACGTTGTTCTTGGACGAAATCGGCTCAGCTTCCCTCGCTGTACAGACCAAATTACTTCGCGCACTACAGGAAAAAGAAATAACAAAAGTCGGGTCTCAAAAAGCGAAAAAAGTAGATATTCGAATAATCGCGGCCACTAATGCCAATCTGTTGGAAGACATTAAGAACAAAAGTTTTAGGGAAGACCTCTATTATCGCTTGACCGTTGTTGAAATCAATGTGCCACCATTACGGAATCGAAAATCCGATATCCCCTTATTGGCAGCAAAGTTCCTCCGTAAATATGGGGTTGAGTATAAAGATCGGCTCCT
This sequence comes from Pricia sp., assembly GCA_024635875.1. GTDB lineage: Bacteria > Bacteroidota > Bacteroidia > Flavobacteriales > Flavobacteriaceae > Pricia. Next base: position 7,673 of record JAGXIC010000090.1, on the reverse strand, counting down.
ACGAATTTCCCCTGAAGCGCTGCAGGTCTTGGAACGCTATAGCTGGCCCGGTAATATTCGAGAGCTTGAGAACATCATTCAACGTTCGGTCATCATGTCCGACGGTATGATCGAAGTCAAAGACCTTCCCGATTTTCTGAAGTTTCAAATTGAATTTCCCGATGCAGATTTTCTACCGTTACGTGAAATGGAAAAAGAATATGTACGTCGCGTACTTATCCACACCCAAGGCAACAAAACCACGGCCGCCAAAATACTTCAAATAGACCGTAAGACATTGCGGAATAAATTGGACTAAAACTCTGGGGATATTCTCCCCGGTCAGGCAGAATATCCCCGATTTATAAAATCTTCACTTTTTAGCATTTCTCTCTTACAGTCTGATAACTAGATAATTGACAAGAATGGCATGTTCCTTCTTTTATATGGGCATGCCATTTGCTTTTAGTACCACGACTAAAAATTCATTAACCTTAAATATATAATTATGATCAAATATGCAATTGCCCTATTATTTTCAATTAGCGTCTTAAACGCCCAAAACAGTACGGACCAAGAACAGACCGATGTACAGGTCGGAGATGTTTTCGAAATCGGTACTCCCGAAACCTACAAGTACAACCACATTAATTTTCCCCGCGCCAATTTTATCATCAAAAGAGGTGGTATCGCAGATTACAAACGCGCTGAAGGGTATAAAGTGGTAGTAACCGCGGTAAAGGAAAAAAAGAACGGTACCAAGCAAGTAAATATCAAACGTAATGACGGTGGCCGATTTTTTGGAAGCCATACCGTGGTTGCAGCAGATTTTAACAAGGCCGTGGCGGCCGGTGAGCTACGGGCTAAATAATACTTCTGGCCGGTTGATATAATCCATCTGGTTTTTAGCACAATTTGATTTAATCAAATAAAGGATAAGACCCAGATGGATTTTTATTTTGAATCACATAGCACCCTAAATATTTATAAATATAAAACCCTAAAATCATGTTCACAAAACTTTCAACACTGCAGCGTATACAGGTTGGCTTTGTTTTAGCCATGGCATTTCTACTGGTTTTGGGTTCCAATAGATTGAACCAAAGACACTTTTATACCATTCAGACAACGGTCAATTCCGTGTTTAAAGACCGAGTTGTAGTGCAGGATCTTATCTATCAATTGAATACCATTTTTCATACTAAGGAACTTCGATTTATTCTTAATGAAAATTTCAAAACCGTCGTAACCGAAAATCTTAAAATAGAAGAATTGTTAACTGATTTTGGGACTACCGATCTCACCTCTAAAGAATTCGACCTTCTCGAGAAACTCAATGAACAGTTTATACACTTGAAGAAACTGGAAAATGAAAGATTGGAATCCCCAGATTTGTTCTCCGAAAATACTAGGGTAGCGGGGGTTAAAAAGTTAGATGACATAAAAACGAGCTTGAATGGTCTGGCTGAAATTCAACTTGAAGAAAGTGGACAATTGACGCAGGTTTCGAACAAATCTTTGAGTATGAATATTCTACTGTCCAAACTTGAAGTAGGTTTTCTAATAGTCATTGGAATTGCCATGCTAGCTCTGATATTTTATCCAATTGAAAAAGTACGTGTGCTTAGTTGACATTTTTTTTAAGAAATTTTCCAGTAACAAAGATACAGCCTCAATGAAAAACTATCCCCGCAGCATATGCTCCACGTGTAGGTAGCTCTCCACTTGTTAGATAACAAAGCATAAGCGCAATAGTAGCTCTTGCAGCGAATACGTTCACCATTTGGATAAAGATATTCTAGCATCGCCCTTGTTCTTTATGGAATTGGCCGGTATCGATCCTAAAAAAATCGGGGAAATAAAAATGCTATCAAATTAAACAATAATGACAACTAGAATATTGAAAAAAAAGAAGCTCCCTAAACAAGGTATGCTGGACAACGTTATGCGACAGTTCGATCATGCTGCGGATATTATAGACCTCAACCCCAACATTCGTAAGATTCTCGAGGTAACGAACAACGAACTCGTGGTTCATTTTCCCGCCCGGATGGATGATGGGGCTGTAGAAGTCTTTACCGGCTATAGGGTTCAGCACAATAATTCACTAGGCCCGTATAAGGGTGGGCTGCGATATCACCCAACCGTAGATATCGATGCCGCGAGGGCCTTAGCCATGTGGATGACCTGGAAAACGGCACTGGCGGGGCTGCCTTATGGTGGAGCAAAAGGGGGAATACAATTGGACCCAACCAAATACTCAAATTCTGAACTGGAACGCATTACCCGAAGGTTTACCTATGCACTAGGCGATAATATTGGCCCTGAACTCGATATTCCCGCACCCGATGTCAATACCAATGCCCAGACTATGGCCTGGATCTTAGACACGTATATGTCTACCAAATCTCCGGCGGAACGTTCTACGAACTTGCACGTAGTTACCGGAAAACCGGTCGGCGCAGGAGGTTCCGAAGGTCGCGACAGGGCTACGGGCTATGGGGTCTTTCTGACCATAAAATTTTGGGCGGAAAATAAAAAAGTCGATTTGAAGGATAAAAAATTCATTGTTCAGGGCTTTGGCAACGTGGGCTATTGGGCCGCACATTTTCTGGAAAAGGAAGGTGCCGTATTGACCGCCGTACAGGATGCTTATGGAAGCATTGCCAACGCAAATGGGATATCGGTGGAAACACTTTTCGAGTATTCCGTAGCGAATAAAGGAAGTATTCTAGGTTTTAGCGGTTCCCATACCATCGACAATGCCGATTTTTTCGGGTTGGACTGCGACATTATCATTCCCGCAGCCTTGGGCAACCAGATTACGGCCGAAAATGCACAACGGATAAGAGCCTATTTGATTGCCGAGGGTGCCAACGGACCGACCGACGTTGAAGCCGAAGAAATCCTATTAAAAAAAGGGATCGATATCATACCTGACATCCTTTGTAATTCTGGTGGGGTCATCGGCAGCTATTTTGAATGGTTGCAGAATCGCAATGGCGAAATCTGGACCTTGGAAGAGGTCATGCAAAAATTGGAAAAAAAGTTAAGGGAATCCTTTATAAGGGTATCCGAAACATCAGAAAACAGAAAGGTGGATATGCGTACGGCCGCTTTTATCATTGCTATAGGCCGTCTTGAGGAAACCTATGTACAACGGGGAATTTTTCCTTGAACAAATGATAAATATGAAATACAATACTATAGTCATCGAAAAAAAGGAGTACGTTCTGTTAAAACGGTACATGAACCTTTCAGGATATTATAAGGACGATACCTTTCGTAAATCGGTAAAAAAATTATTGAAGGAACTGGACTCTGCGCAGATTTGCGATGAGGCCGATATGCCCAAAGATGTCATCCGTTTCAATACCACAGTTACCATAGTTTCGAACAACGGATGGAGAAAAAAATTCAGTTTGGTGCTGCCTACCGATAGCGACATTAAAAATGATAAGATATCCATTTTAACACCAATGGGAGCGGCTGTCATGGGGTATGCCGAGGGCGATGGCATAGGCTGGGAATTCCCTTCGGGCGAACAGCAACTGACCATTGAAAAAGTAGAACAGAGAAATACATACCTTAATGTAAATATGGTGATATGAACGCAACAAAATTATTCTATACGCACGAATCCGATAGTAGCATCATGGTGAAAAAGGATAAGGCAGAAGTGAGCAACTGGACGGATGAACTTGAATTTGTCAACGAAGAATTGGAGTATCTCATCGATATCGAAGACCGCATGTTGAACAATACCGAACTATATCAACAATTGCATATGCTTCGAAGAGAGAATACCTTAAAATTAGGTACGCTATATCGCTATGAAAGTACCATGGGTAACGCCATAGAATGCGATACAGTGTCATGTGATACCTACTACCTGAACAATCATGAAAAGAATCGGGATACGTATGTTTCGCACCTTAAAAAATATAGGGATGTAAAAAAAAGGATGTTATCACAAGTGCTCCTGAAAGTAAAACACTAAAATTTAAATTACAAGGTCATGGGAAAAAAGCTGTTGTTGCCTGCCGATTTTTCAACGTTTCTCCTCATCTTGTTTTATTTTTTTCTCCATTTGGAGTGCCACTCCACCGCAAAATCAAGTAACCGATTACTCCAGAAACGACCGATCCCAAAATTACACCCACCTTAGAAGAGTCGATGAACATCAAATTATTAGCAAAGGCCAAATTGGCGACAAAAATGGACATGGTAAAACCGACCCCAGCCAAAATGGAGACACCAAAAATTTGCCTGAAATCAATACCATCGGGCAATGTAGCCAACTTCAGTTTTATCCCGATAAATGACATAAGCATTATACCTACACCTTTGCCGATGAACAGGGCGAGCGCTAAGTTTACCATTAACGGAACATCCAAGACCATATCGGCACTGAAAACCACCCCGGCATTGGCCAACGCAAAAATGGGCATAATAAAATAGGCGACCCATCCATGAAGTCCGTGTTCGAGACGTTGAAGTGGCGAATTAAACTTTTCCGTCAAGTCTTCGAGTTCATCCATATATTCGTACTGCTGCTTAGATAAAATAGGAAGATGGTCACGTTCGGTTTTTTCAAAACTCTGGGCAATATTGATCAGGCTTTCGGTAAAATCTTTCATATTCATCTTTTGTCTTATGGGGATGGTGAACGCCATAAGCACCCCGGCTATCGTAGGATGGATTCCAGATTTTAAAAAAAGGAACCAAACAACTATGGCAATTACAATCGATACGTATTTCAAGTAAAAATCCCGGTATGACAAGAATAAGAGTGCGGCCAAAGCAAGGGCGGCATACAGGACCAATAGCCAATCGATGCCCGAACTGTAAAACAGAGCGATGACAACTACCGCACCCAAATCATCGACTATGGCGAATGCGGTTAAAAATATTTTAAGGCTAAGCGGCACACGGTCGCCCAAAAGTTTCAGTATTGCCAAGGTAAAAGCTATATCAGTCGCCATGGGAACACCCCACCCATCGACCGTTTCTGGCGATTGGTTTAAGACTAGAAACATTGCGAGCGGGAATACGATGCCGCCAATGGCCGCAATCAAGGGAAACGCTGCCTTTCGAAACGTGTTCAGTTCGCCGATAAGCAGTTCTCGCTTTATTTCCAGTCCGATCAAAAAGAAAAAAACTGCCATCAATCCGTCGTTGACCCAAAGAATAAGAGGTTTGTTGAGCTCAAAATTTTCAGTTCCGATACCGATATTGTAATTCCATAACGCGGTATAACTTTCGCTGTAAGGCGAGTTGGCCCAAACCATGGCAATCAGAGTCGCCCCAAAAAGGAGAACTCCACTAAGGCTTTCAATTTTGACAAACTTCTGAAAAGGAGTAAGAACTATCTTTTTAATCATACTCTTTGCTAGGCTTTCAGCTAAAATACAATGTTTTCAAGCATCGACCTAAAATCGGCATACCCTTATCAAAAAAGGGGTTTTAAGTGCTGGCTGCTGATAATCGTAGCCTACCGAAGCGGAAATATGCAAAGTGGCATAACAATAATAGTTTACTTTTTCGATTTTCTACGTTTATCCCACCAAACATAAATTCCAAAAACAAAAAGGCTCACTAACGAACCCCAGAGTAATCCCGTTTTTAAACTATCGGTGCTTTTTCCCATGATGGCGATAAAAATGGCAAGCGGAGCTATACCGACCAAAGTGGCCCCGATAAATTTCCAATACCCCATTCGCAGCAATCCACCTACGAAACTAATGGCATCATTGGATAAAAAGGGATTGATTCGGGTTACGATAACGGCCCAAAAACCATAATCATCTAGAAATCCCTCTACTTTTTTTTCCGATTTATGGCCGATGATATGCGTAACTATCGAATCGCCAAAATAACTTCCGATAAGATATCCGACCGAGGATGCCGCGAAAACGGAAGCGAAGATAATTACGCTGCCCCAAACCGGGCCGTAGGCCAAAATTGAAACGACCATCAACAAAATGGAAGGTACGACCAACAAAAACATCTGCGCAATCATCACCAGAACCAATAGCAACGGGCCGAACCATCCGAAACCGCCGACCCAAGATCCTATACGTTTTTCATCGTCACTGGTCAATACGTTCCAGGCCTGGTTGAAAAAAGTCTCGACTTGCGGAACAAAAAAATAGGAGACTATGAGCGCGGCTATAAACGACAGCGAAATAAATAAGGGAGCCTTGCTTTTTTTTACTGACGAGGTGCCATTTTGTGATTCGTCCATTTTCATTCTTTCAATTTTAGCTCGGTAATTGTGCCATTGCCTTCTTTCTTCGCTTCACTCGAAATGTACAAGCTACCATCGGTACCGAACGCAATCCCTTCCGGTTGAGGAAACATTTTCTTATCAAGAATATAGGCATTCTTGGCATTTCCAACGGCATCCAAAATAAGTAATTTAGGCTTAGAACCCTCTAGTATATAAATTTCTTTGGTCTTTGGTTGGATGGCCAAATCGGAAGGCCTAAACGTTTTATATAGGTCGTTTTCCCTAAATCTTTTTAAGGTTTTATCGCCCATATCCAATTTGATAATAGGTGCTTTTTCCATTTTCTTGGTATCCAATGAAAAGGCATAAACGCCCTTGTACCGGTCCGAACTTAAATCCCTATCCTTCGGACTTATCAAAAGGCTGTTTCTTTCCATGTCAAATTCCATTGTTTCCATGTTATTTTTTTCCGAAAAAGGGGTCTGATAGGTTTTGACCGTTTTATTTGAGTTCTCAAAGTCTTGAATGGCAAAGATAGTACCATCGCTCCGCAACACATAGGCATCTTGTTGGTGCACGGCAAGCCCTTCGTAATCGCCAGGCCCACCGAACAGTATCCTTTTTTCGATCTTTTTTTCTTTCAGGTCGTATAGGAAGATAATACCGTCTTCGTCTTGTACGGCGGCCATTTTATCGTCGTTCAACCAAGCAATTCCAGAAATTTCATCTAGTTCGGAAGGAAGGTTCCAGCGCTGGGACACGGTAAACGAAAGATCACTCTGCTTTCTTTGTGGAGCCATATCGGTAAACACGGCGATTATTAAAACAAATCCAAGGCCGAGGCCTAACAGTGTCCATACTTTCATTCTATTCATCGCTACCGTATTTAAAACAAAATCTTTTCAAAAGTCAGCTAGGAATCTGTAAAGAATTTGGCATGTTGTAGTTCGAACTTCTTTTCTCACATCTGATCTATTGGAAACCGAAGTTCGAAAACATACCTATCCGAGAAATAGTATTTTATTTGTAGGTTATATCTATCGGATACCGCCTTGGCTATGGCAAGGCCCAAGCCTGTGGAACGCACGATAGAAGAACAAAGTTTCTATCTGATTATCTTCTTCGACCATCGATGTAATCAGCTTGATTTTATAGTAGGCACCATCAACTTCGATGATACTCTCTAAAATACGCACCGGCTCGTATTCACCCTCGTTCTGCATGTACATCAAGGTATGACTATACCGGTTTTTAAAACGGAAAGTGACCGCGGCAGGATTACATATCCTGAATGCGAGGTGCATTCCTCTCGCTCCTCTTCTCGCTCGTCGGATGCAGTATGCAGCAAATAGCGAACCATGGTCTATCGCCCTAGTTCTTTGTTTACGTCAAAAGTTTTCAAAGCCAATGCTTTGAATTTTTTTTTTAAACAAAGAACCACCCCAAAAATTGGTGTGGTTCG
>JAGXIC010000089.1 GCA_024635875.1 Pricia sp. | reverse complement strand
TTACCGAAGCCCCCAATACCTACTTGGGTGTATTGGAACATTTGCAATTACAGCAACCCGATCTTTTATGTGTGTTCAGAAGAAAGCGCGGCTTCTTTAAAAATCTTTGGGAAAAGAGTACGATACCAAAGTCGGAGTTTTCGGCTCGGATTCCCGTTTTGGTGTTGAGCGTAAAGAAAGATTAAGGAAGTACTAAGTTTCCGATTTAGTGTTTAATACAAATCAAAGTATTGGTTCTTGGTGCTAGCAGTGCAGCGCGTCTGGGCTTTTAGAGGTATAATGTTCAATTACTTTAACAAGTATTTTGATACTTTCACAAAATGTATTTCCTTTGCGCATCCAAAAGGGGGATTAGCTCAGCTGGCTAGAGCGCTTGCATGGCATGCAAGAGGTCACCGGTTCGACTCCGGTATTCTCCACTAATCTAAACCTCAACTGTTTTATTATAAACATGTTGGGGTTTTTATTTTAATATCTGCACGCTTAACGTACGGTAACGCGCGGTTAATGTCTTTGCAATTTTGTAGCACCTAAATAATACAGAATGCAGGCTGACACAAGCAAACGTTTTGCGTTTTATGGATCTTGATTATATGAAAAGATTGCTTCTGGTTATACTATCGGTCAATATGCTATTCTCCTTTACAGACGATAATCCCGAAGACATTGATTGCGCATTGTTCGATCCTGCTTCACCGACACTGTACGTGAAATTGATAGATGATAATGGCGACAATTTGATTGAAAATGGCACTATAGATCCAGATAGTCTGCACGTAACCGGAGATTTTGCTAATGTGGGATTTAATTTTGTTCCGGCAAACGAGTACGCAGTCCCAAATGCAGATATCCGAAAATTCGATAATACCGTTCAGCTTGGTATCCCTCAGCAGACCAAATTTCAATACTTTATTTATTTCGGCCAAATCGATTCCATTCGAGTGGATGTTTCGGCAAAATTGACGGAAATACCTTGTGATATATCTTATTTTACGCCTACGAGGGTTACTTTTATGGGCGCTGATGACGATTTGAGCGGGGAGTCTTCCCTGCAATTTTTGGCAGAATTGGAGCTTTAAAAATCATGGGGAAGGTTCATTCAGATTTCCTTTTTGGGTAAATGAGTTCAATACGTATATTTAGTATTTCAATAGGTATTCGCTTTATATTTTTACCGTAGACTCGCAGATTCCGGTCGTATCTTTCGATTATTGATGAAAGTAGGTAAAATCGATACCGTTGAAGCGGCTCAGCCCTATCCCGTTGATGCCCATCTAAATAAGGTCGGTACTGTCTTGAACAATGCTCCTCAAAAAATTCACAATTAAATGACTAGGTCGTAAGCATTTCTTAACTTTAATACCTTTACTAATAGTAATTAAATATCGAACATTGTAGTTCAATAGTTACTATTTGTAAATAATTTCAAAATCCTTGAGCATCGATTCGAAAAATATCCGGTTTTTGGCCTATGGCGCCTTGGCGTCGTTTGGCACCTATTTCTGTATGTACGCGTTTCGAAAGCCTTTTACCGTGGCGACCTACGAAAACCTAGATTTTATTGGGGTCGATTACAAGATTGTCTTGATTATTACCCAGGTCATTGGGTACATGCTGTCTAAATTTATAGGGATAAAACTGATTTCCGAATTAAAGCCCGAAAACCGCTTAAAATATCTTTTGGCAATGATTGCCTTTGCCGAATTGAGCCTCATCCTTTTCGCTTGGATACCTTCTCCGTACAATATATTTTTTATGTTCCTGAACGGACTTTCATTAGGAATGATTTGGGGCGTGGTCTTCTCGTATGTGGAAGGCAGAAAGTTTACCGAAATTCTTGGGGTCATTCTCTGCGCGAGCTTTATCGTTTCCAGCGGGGTAGTAAAATCGGCCGGCCTTCTGGTCATGACGTATTTCAACGTAACCGAATTTTGGATGCCGGCGGTTACAGGAGCTTTCTTTTTGGTGCCTTTTATAGGTTTTTCTATGATGCTCGACCGTACACCGCCACCGACCGAAGAGGATAAAATTTTACGGGAAGAAAGACTGCCTATGAGCCAAAAGGACCGTAAAAAAGTGTTGGTCAACTTCTTTTTCCCCATCCTTATTCTCGTATTCTTTTACGTCTGCCTGACCGCGATGCGCGATTTTCGCGATAATTTTTCCCGGGAAATCTGGGATGCTGTCGGATATGAGGGCGATGTGGCCATATACACGCTTTCCGAAATTCCCATTGCCGTAGTGGTACTTATATCCATCGGCATGTTCGCGTTTATCAAGAACAATTACAAAGCTTTTCTTTCCTACCATTATCTGCTCATTTTCGGAGCATTATCAATAGGTGTCAGCACCCTTTTATTCCAAAACAGTCTGATTGGACCTGCCCTTTGGATGATACTCGTAGGTATGGGCCTTTACATTTGCTATGTGCCGTTCAACTGTGTCTTTTTTGATAGGATGATCGCCACGTTCCGTATCAAGGGCAATGCCGGATATCTTATATATATCGCCGATGCCTTCGGATATCTGGGCAGTATGGCCGTACTGCTCTATAAAAATTTTGGCCAGAACACGATTTCCTGGTTGCAGTTCTTTATCTACGGCACCTACATCATATCGGGTATCGGTGCCGTAATATCGATGGTGTCGCTTTGGTATTTTATTAGAAAACACAAGAAGGCACAGCAGGTGCCCGAAAACAATTACATATCCCAGACCTATGAACAGCCAGTATGATTTAATCGTAGTAGGCGGTGGGGTACTCGGCACCTTCCATGCCTACCATGCCATGAATAATGGATTAAAAGTGGCCTTGGTGGAAAAGGACGGAAAACCGCAGGGAGCGACCGTTCGTAACTTCGGACAGGTAGTACCTTCGGGAATGAACTCGAAATGGCAGGCTTTTGGGCGCGAAAGCCTCAGAATCTACAAGAAAATCCAGTCCAAATTCGATATTTCGGTGCGTCAGGAAGGCAGTATTTATTTGGCCTCCAACGATGAGGAAGTCCAGTTACTAGAAGAACTGCACACTATAAATATTTCCAACTCGTATCCTTCAGAACTACTTACCAAAGAAAAATGCTTGCTGAAATATCCGAACCTGCGAAGCGATTATGTGAAAGCAGGCCTTTTTTTCCCAGAGGAAATTATGGTCGAGCCACGGGTAATGATTAACCGATTGCACGAATATTTAAGGCAATCGGGGGTGGACCTATATATGGGTGAAACCATTTTGGAATGCGATTTGCTGCGAAACGGGGTGCAATTGTACACGGCTCAAAATCGCATGTTGTCGGCCCCAAAGGTCATTATCTGTAACGGCAGCGATTTTAAGACCCTCTATCCGAAACTGTTCAACGACAGCGACCTTATCGTTTCAAAATTACAGATGATGCAGACCAAGGTGCAACCCAATTATACATTGCCAAGTTCGGTCTTGACCGGGCTTTCCATCCGTCGGTACGAAGCTTTTGCCGAATGCCCTTCGTTTGCGGCCATAAAGGCAAAAGAGGAGACCGATTCCCTAGAAAAAAAATGGGGCGTACATATCCTTTTCAAACAAGCAACGGACGGTTCGATGATTATCGGCGATTCGCATGAATATGTGCCGGCCAACCGTATCGATGAACTTGGAATAGATCTGAATATGGATATCGATAACTTCATAGTACAAGAAGCCAAGAAAATTTTCGACCTACCGACCTACGAAATCCAAAATCGGTGGTTCGGGCTATATTCCCAGTGCAAAACGACCGACATCTATCAGCATACCATCGACGAAGACGTTCATATCGTGACCGGAATCGGGGGTAAAGGCATGACGGGCAGTGCCGGTTTTGCCGAAGAAAACATTAATTTAATCTTTAATTTAGCACATGCATAACATAGAATTGGTAGTATTCGACATGGCCGGTACGGTAGTCGACGAAAACAACGTTGTCTACAAAACCTTGCAAAAGGCCATTAACAAAAAAGGGCATAATCTGACTCTGGAGTTTGTACTGGAACACGGCGCCGGAAAAGAGAAACATCAGGCCATCAAAGATATACTGGCCGCCGTCAACGCAGAAATGGAACCCTCCGAACCCATTTTCGAGGATTTCAAAGCGATGTTAGATGATGCCTACGATATGCTTGAGGTAACCTCGTTCGCGGGTGTGGAAAAATTGTTGGCAAACCTGAAAGCCCAAAAAATAAAAGTTGCCCTTAACACGGGCTATAATACCAAGATTGCGAAATTGCTGCTAAAGAAAATGAACTGGGTAAAAGGCAAGCAATACGATACGCTCGTCACCGCGGACGACGCCGCCAAAGGAAGACCGCACCCTGATATGATCTTAAAAGCGATGGAAATTCTGAACGTGTCCGATGCTTCTAAAGTACTAAAGGCAGGCGATTCGATCATCGACATCGAAGAGGGGAAAAATGCCAATTGCGGAGTTACAGTTGGCGTGACCACAGGGGCCCATACCAGAGCACAGTTGCAATCTGCCAATCCGACTTACGTTTTGGATTCACTTTCAGAACTTATTAGTTATGTAAAGGGTTTAACTTGAAAAGATGTAGCTCCCACCCCTCTGGGGAGGGCCGGGGAGGGGACTTCAAATAAAGAAATATACAACCAGCATCTTCGCGGTAACCAGTCCCCTGTTTTCAGGGACATGCGGAATTCTTCCATCAAAGAAAATCGAATCCCCCTCTTTTAAAAGCACTTCTTCTTCTCCGATAACATAAGAACATTCACCCGACAGTACAAATTTAAACTCATAGGCATCGGTAGTGACCTTGTCCCGTTTTGACTCAGATGCTACTTCTAATAAGACAGCTTCAAAACCTAAAGAAGAGAACTGCTTCCCAAAAATATAAGTGTAGTTGAACCCAACGGCCTCGTCCTCTTTTTCGATAACCGAATTTTCTTCCTTTCGCGATACGATAAAGTTTGCACCGTTTACTTGGGGCAGACCGTTAAAAAATTCGGTTACCTCAATATCCAGTGCATTAATAATTTTAAGCAGCACCGGTAGCGACGGTATGGTACGGCCGTTTTCAATCCTTGAAATCAATCCGCCGGTAACATCGGCTTCGGCGGCAATTTCGCTGATGACCTTGTTGTTGTTTTTCCGAATCTCTTTAATACGTTTTCCTATACCGATGAGGTAATCTTCCATAAACATTTTTTTATGTACAAACATACCACTAAAATAGTGTCGGGCAACTGACAATTGACCTTGGCACGTTTCTGATTGTTTAAAAAAGAACGATAGATGTTGAGAATATTATATTGAGTATTTGTAAAAATTAGTATCTTAACATTTTGATAACGTTTAGACTGTTATTATAGTAATTATTTAATAGGAATAGTATATTTACCTAACCTTGACCTTTGATATTTGCATTAATTACCGAAATATAAGTTTACAAATACGAAAAAGATGAAGAGAACACTATTTTTGACATTTTATGCGATGTTGGTCGGTTTACTGGCCCGGTCGCAGACCACATTTACCGGAACGGTATTCGATGAGAACCAAGTACCGCTGCCCGGTGCTTCCATCGTCATTAAGGGAAGCGCTACCGGGGTAGCCACCGATTTTGACGGTAATTTTGAAATTGATCTACCTGAAGGCGATGAAATTTTAACCATTTCCTACATTGGTTATATTTCCAAGGAATTCGACACTTCGGGCCAGACCTCAACAACCATACAACTGGAACCGGATTCCGAACAACTTGATGAGGTCGTGGTCACGGCCCTAGGTATCAAACGGGAGAAAAAATCCTTGGGTTATGCTTCGCAAGAATTGGGTACCGATGAGGTTACTGCGGCCAGGGAACCCAATCTATTGAACGGTATCTCGGGGAAAGTGGCCGGGCTTCAGGTTACCAATAGCCCTTCTGGGTTGGGCGGTTCGGCAAGGGTCTCCATTCGGGGCGATGCCTCCCTGAACATAAACGGAAACTCTCCTCTGTTCATCGTTGACGGCACTCCGATCAGTAACGAAATCGTAGGTTCGAGCGGTTCGGGTACACAGGAAGTCGATTACGGTAACGGGGCCTCGGAAATAAATCCACAGGATATCGAATCCATCAACGTATTAAAAGGGCCCGCGGCAGCCGCGCTTTATGGTTCCCGTGCGGCGAACGGCGCCATCATCATCACCACCAAAAAAGGAAGTAATAGAAACGGAAGGCTCGGTATCTCCATCAACTCCGGGGTCACTATGGAAAAGGTACTCTTGTTGCCCGATTGGCAAAACCAATACGGACAGGGCAACAACCAGCAGTTCGCGTTCGTAGACGGTAGCGGGGGCGGCAGCGCCGACGGTGTAGATGAAAGTTGGGGGCCACGATTGGATACGGGTCTGTTGATTCCACAATTCGATTCCCCACGGGCCGACGGTACACGAGGCGGCGATATTGCGGTCAGCGATTCCCCGATATCGGCCACTCCTTGGGTTTCCCGACCTAACAATACAGAAGATTTTTTTCAGACTGGCTTTACCAAGACCAACAGTATTGCCATTTCAAAATCGGGCGATTTGGGCAACATTCGTTTTTCCTATCAAAATTTGGATCAAGAAGGCATCGTTCCGAATACCGATCTGAGCCGTAATAGTTTTAATGTCAGCACAGGCCTGAACTTAACGGACAAATTAACGGTCAACGCCAATATCAACTATATCAAAACAGATAGTGGTAACCGACCCTCCCTAAGTTACGGCACAGAAAGTATCATGTACCTTTTCATCTGGTACGGGCGACAGCTGAACACCAATAGCTTAAGGGATTATTGGCAGCCGGGCCTAGAAGGTAGGCAGCAGTTCAACTATAACTATAATTACCACGATAACCCGTTTTTCAATGTTTTCGAGAATACGAACTCACAAGACAAAGATCGGGTCTTCGGTAACGTCAGCATGAATTACAAATTCCATAATAACTGGAACTTATTGCTGCGTTCGGGAAGGGATTTTTATAGCGAACTGCGCGCCAAGAAAAGAGCCTTCAGCACACAGCGCTTCCCATTGGGATATTATCGGGAAGACGATGTGTTCTTCGAGGAATCGAATACCGATTTCCTATTATCCTATGATAAGACCTTTAAGGAAAAATTCAATGTGAATATCTCTGTCGGCGGCAACCAGTTACGGCAGAAGCAAGATTACAATCAGACCGTTGCACCGCAGTTGATAAACCCGGGCGTCTACTCCTTTAATAATACCCGTAGACCCTTGGAGGTGTCCGTAAACAACAGTGACAAACGTATAAATAGTCTTTATGGTTTTGCACGCTTTGCCTATGATGAAGTTCTTTATTTGGATATTACCGGGCGAAACGATTGGTCAAGTACCCTACCCACGGACAATAATTCGTATTTCTATCCTTCGGCAACCTTAAGTGCCATTGTCAGCGACATGTTCGAAACGCCCGAATGGATTTCGTTCGCCAAACTCAGGGCCGCCTACGCAGAAGTCGGTAACGATACAGATCCGTACCGCTTGGCGAGTTTTTTTACGAATGAAGCGCCTTTCGGAGATAATCCTGTGTTGACGGAGTCCCGTTTGATACCCAATGCAGATTTGAAACCTGAAATCACATCATCTTATGAATTTGGATTGGATCTGCGGTTCTTTAAAAGCCGTTTGAACTTGGATGCGACCTATTACGATGGCCGTACCAAAAACCAGATTATCCCCATTAGTACCGATATCTCCAGTGGCTATACCAGTAAATTAATCAATGCCGGCGAGGTTCGAAACCATGGTG
>JAGXIC010000088.1 GCA_024635875.1 Pricia sp. | reverse complement strand
GGTTACTGTAGCCTAATAATTTTTCGAAATGCGCTTCCGCTTCTTCGGCTTCCCCGATTTTAAAGAGGCTGTTGATATACCAAAATGTACATACGGTAAACGATGAGGAGGGTAGTCCGAAATCATCCTTATTTTTGTAACGGTACAACAAACCGTCATTGCTCAGTTCCTTCCCGATGGCCTTAACAGTACGTATGAAACGCTCATCACTGGCATTTACACAGCCATAAGATTCCATCAAAAGTACCGAGGCGTCTAAATGTTGGGTTCCGTACGATTGCGTGTATGCTCCCACTTCCTCGTTCCATGCCTTTTCTTGAATATCGTTCCAGATTTCATCCCGCAAGGGCTTCCATTTTTCTATTTTATGGTTTTTGTTCATCATACCGGCCACTTTTATGGCCCTATCGACAGCTGTCCAACACAATACTTTTGAAAAGGTAAAATGCCTATCCTCGGAACGGAATTCCCAAATGCCCTTATCGGCTTCCTGCCAATGATTTTCAACAATCCAAACAATGCCTTTGGTAATACTCCATATTTCTTCGCTGTTCTCGACATCGGTACTGAAACGTTTCAACTGTTCGTAGATGACGTCCATCAAAATGCCGTAAATGTCATTTTGTTTTTGCTCGTAGGCGGCGTTGCCGACCCGTACGGGCTTTGAGCCTTTATATCCGCTGAGATGTTCTAAGGTCTCCTCGGTCAACTTCTTTTCTTTGTTGATGCCGTACATGATCTGCAGTTTTTCGTCTTTGTCCGGCATCAAGTCGATAATAAACTGTAAATAGCGCTTGGCGATATTCTTGTGGCCTAGTTCGGAGACCACTTTGACCACCATCGAGGCATCCCGTATCCAACAGAAACGGTAATCCCAATTCCGTACCTCGCCTATGGTTTCGGGCAAAGAAGTAGTGGCCGCGGCCAGTACCGCCCCAGTCTTGTCGTAACTCAATAGTTTTAAGGTCACGGCACTGCGGTGTATTTCTTCGTTGTACTTTCTGTAGGTCGGGGTATTGTTACTCCAGTTCAACCAGTACACTTTGGTACGCTCCAGTTCAAGATATATTTTTTCCGTATTGGGCAATAGAATCTTTTCATTGTATCCCAATAAAAAATAGCCGTCTTCGGTAATATCTATTTCCCGACCCTCTACCACGGCATTTTTATTGAACGAGGTGTATAGAAACGCGGTATCGAATTTTTCTGCATGCGTTAGACTGGCGACGAAATTCCGTTTGACGTAGGTTTTGGTCTCTCCGACGGCGTATTCCAATTTTGGGTCGTAAAGTACCCTGAATTTCGGCTTTCCTTTGATATATCTAATGTATCGTACGATTTCGGGAGGGGCATGGTACAAACCGTCTTCCTTATGATAGCGCGGCATAAAATCACGAATCTCGAAGATATTATCCCCATCCGAGAATTTGGTGATCAAAACCGCCGTGTGCTCTTTGTAACGTTGGGTAATGGTGTATCCCTCATCGACCAATATTTCAAAACTACCTCCGATACCTTCATCCAACAACTTGGCGAACACCGATGGTGAATCAAATTCCGGCAGGCAGCACCAGTCGATACTGCCCATTTTTGACACCAATGCAGCGCTTCTACAATTTCCTATTATTCCGTAATCTAAATTATCCATTCAATAAATTTCTTGATTCTTATAGGCATTAAGAACTCGTTTAAAGCTTTTCTTCTACCTACTCATATTAAATTTTGGGTCCATATGATGTCATTTTTAATTATCGTAGCCCTGCTATGCTACCTAAAAATGACATCATATGGCCACAAAAGCTCATATTCTCGGTTACAAAAAAAAGTTAAAAGGAGTTCTTATTGCATTTACCCTTGGTTTTGTCGAAATTTAGAGAAATTATAGGAATTTGAATGCAAAAAAGTATAATTAATCTATTCGTTCACAATCGTAATTTAGAAATCACAAAGCATCATGGGCAAAACTATCATAATCTCAAACCGGCTACCGGTTCAGCTGCAAATCGATAAAGGTAAAATTACTGCAATACCAAGCGTAGGTGGCTTGGCGACAGGCATGAAATCCGTCCATTCGGGCGGTGATAGCCTTTGGATAGGATGGAGTGGACTGACCGACGAAGAAATTCCCGATGAAATTGCCCCTAAAATAGATACCGCACTTGCAGAACACGGATCGTCAAAAGTGAATCTTACCCAAGCAGATATTGACGGCTATTATTACGGGTTCAGTAACCGCACCGTGTGGCCATTATTCCATTATTTCCTAGAATACTCGGAATTCGAGAGCGAATACTGGAAAGCCTATAAAAACGTAAATCAAAAATTTGCGGATGCCATCCTCGAAAAGGCGGATGGCGATGATACCATTTGGGTTCACGACTATCAGCTGATGCTCGTACCGCAAATGATACGCGAAAAACGCCCGGAAGTTTCCATCGGGTTCTTTTTACATATCCCCTTCCCATCCTTTGAGATATTCCGAACTTTACCTTGGCGCGATGAAATTTTAAAAGGACTGTTGGGCTCGGACTTGATCGGTTTTCACACCTACGACTACGAACGCCATTTTTTAAGTTCGGTACGTCGCTTACTGGGCCTTGAAGTAAGTTTCAATGATATTTCTTTGGACGACCGGGTAATTAAAGTAGACTCGTTTCCCATGGGAATCGACTATAAAAAGTTTAGTGAGGCCGCCAAAAAGCATGACGAAAGTTCCGAAAATCAAAAATCGGAGCTTCAAAAACGCCTCGATACACATAAGGAAACCGATCCCGAGGCCAAGTTCTTTTTATCTATCGACCGGTTGGATTATTCAAAGGGAATTGCTAAACGCCTCTATGCTTTCGAATATTTTCTGAATAAATATCCGAAATACAAAGAGAAAGTCCGTTTGATCGTACTGGCGGTCCCCTCTCGTTCCAACGTACCCCAATACCAATTGTTGAAGCGGGAAGTTGACGAATTGGTAGGCCGCATCAACGGGGAATTTTCAACCGTTAGCTGGACGCCAATTTGGTACTTCTACCGATCTATGCCCTTCGAAAACCTGATTGATCTCTACACTTCAAGCGACATCGCCTGGTTAACGCCACTGCGCGATGGCATGAACCTGGTCGCCAAGGAATATATCGCTACCCGTACCGACCAAACGGGCGTATTGATATTGAGCGAAATGGCCGGATCTGCCAACGAAATGAACGAATCTTTACTTATCAATCCCAATAATTTCGAGCAGATTGCCGATGCCTTGCACACCGCGATCAATATGCCCATAGCGGAGCAAAAGCAGCGCAATGCCGTGTTACAGAAACGATTGGAACGCTATAATGTCGAAAAATGGGCCAACGATTTTATGAATTCCCTGTTAGACCAAAAAGAAAAAGATTATTCGTACGTGGCCCTACGAATGTCTGTCGACCAGATGAACAGCGTTACCAAAGCCTATAGAAAGGCTAAGAGAAAATTATTGTTTATCGACTACGATGGTACCTTGGCCGGTTTTCACAACGACCCTCAAAAAGCGGCGCCCGATGAAGAACTCTATAGTCTTTTAGATGCAATATCATCCGTTGAGAATACCGATATGTATCTGATCAGCGGTCGTGATAAGGATACATTCACCAAATGGTTCTTGCCCAAAAAATATAATATGATCGTAGAGCATGGGGTATGGATTTCGACAGGCGGTGAAGATTTTAAAATGTTGGAAAACGTCAAAAAAGACTGGATGGAAAAAATCAGACCGGTGCTGGAATCCTTCGTAGACCGAACCCCCGGTAGTTTTATCGAAGAAAAAAACTATTCCTTGGCCTGGCACTACAGAAACACCGATCCCGATTTCGGACAAAAACGGGCTTCCGAGCTCAATACCGTATTGACCAGCCTAATCGGCACGGACGATCTCAGCGTTCTGAACGGCAATAAGGTTATGGAAATCAAAAGTAGCAACGTGAACAAAGGCCGTGCCGCCATGCGGATATTCGGAGAGGTCGATTATGATTTCGTATTCGCCATCGGTGATGATTGGACGGATGAGTTTATGTTTCAGGAACTGCCCGAAACTGCGGTCACCGTTAAAGTCGGCCGCCAGAAAACCCAAGCTAAGTACTATGTCGATAGTATTAAGAATGTTCGAGATCTGTTGAAGCGGTTTACGAAGTAAAAAAGCTACACCAATGAAAACCATCCTATCTACGTTAATCTTTTTATCAGCAACAGCACTTTTTGCCCAGACCAATACCGAGGTGTATCTTTTGGATGTCAAGACAGTCGATCGAAAGACCGAGCTTGTCAATCCTAGGAATATATCGAACAACGAAGGATACGATAATCAACCCTCCTTTTACGATGGAGAGACCTTATTATTTTCCTCCACAAGAAACGGACAGACCGATATCGCTCGCTATGATATAAAGGCAGATTCCTTATCTTTTATTACCGATACCCCGCAGGGCAGTGAGTACTCCCCCTTAAAGATTCCAGGTCGGAATTCCATCTCCGCCATCCGTTTGGATACTACAGGACTGCAACGTCTTTATGAATATAGCGTTTGGAATGGAAGTTCTACCGAACTGCTCAAAAATCTTAAAGTCGGCTATCATGTATGGTATGACAAAGATTGGATAATTTTAACGGTATTGGAAGATTCAGGTATGGACCTGGTGGTTTATGACCTTAAGGATGGAAGCCACCGGACGATTCAAAAAAACGTAGGAAGGTCGTTGCATAAAATTCCCAATTCAAATCTCATCAGTTTTATCAGTAAGGAGATTGATCCTTGGGAAATTCGCTCTCTGAATCCCGTAACCGGTGAAGTCAAAAAAATCACCGATATGTATGAAAACACAGATGATATGTGCTGGTTATCCAATGGCACCATTATCGCTGCTGATAATCAGGTATTGGTTCAAATAGACCCAAAGAACGAAAAGGAATGGGGGCGTTTTCTTCGTCTCGAAAAAAAGGAAATCAGTAATATTAGCCGAATAGCGGTGAGTCCGAATGGCAAGTATTTGGCCTTGGTCTTCGAGCAATCCGCGGAAGCTATCGTACAAATTCAATTGAACGCCTACAATGATAGAAATTTAGAGGCCTTTTTGAACACCTATTCTCATGATGTGCAGGTCTTCAACTTTCCCGATGAGCTTCGTTTTAAGGGCCGGGCAAATATGCGTGAGCAGTACTCTGATTTTTTCCGGAACACCCCTGATTTGCATTGCGAGATCAAAAACCGGATTGTCATCGGAAACAAGGTCATCGATGAGGAATACATCACGGCAAACGAAACAAATTTCAGTGCCGTAGCGATTTACGAAGTGGAAAACGGGAAAATTGCGAAAGTTACTTTTATGAAATAAGAACTTGAAATCGCAGCCCTACATTCTACCCATCATCATTCTTGCTCAGTTCTCCTGTACCGCCGTTTGGTTCGCGGTTAACTCGGTAGTCGATGAACTGGCCCTAAGAACGAGCTTCGGAACTGAACTGATAGGGTACATATTATCCGCTGTCCAGCTAGGGCTCATTGCGGGGTACGCTGACCTTCGCCCTGTTAATGGTTGCCGACCGATTTTCACCTTCAAGGGTATTTTTGACCTGTGCAATCTTGGCCGCGCTTTGTAACCTTATCTTACTTTCCGAAAATATTTCAAAAACGCTATTGCTTGCCGCCCGTTTCGGGACAGGTTTTTTTTTAGCTGGAATTTATCCGGTCGGAATGAAAATTGCGGCGGACTATTATGAAAAGGGACTTGGAAAGACACTAGGATATCTCGTAGGCGCCCTGGCATTTGGGAAAGCCTTTCCGTATGTAATCAAAAGTCTAGAATTTGTAAATAATTTCGAAACCGTTATAAAAATTACTTCCGCAATTGCGGTATTTGGGGGACTATTACTATGATCGCTTGTTCCTAACGGGCCGTTTAGAAAACCCAGCAAAAGCCTGCGACTGTTAGCTGGGCCAGACCTATTTAAGATTGTCGGGTTTAGAAAAGCGGCCTTTGGCTATTTTGGTCATATGTGGGAACTGTATGCCTTTTGGGAGTTTGTTCCTTTTGCGTTGCACACCTTCAACAATTTGGGTAAACATAGCGTTAATGTATCCTTTGGGCGGCCTTGATCATAGCTGTTGGCGGAGTTTCCTGCATCTTGGGAGGCCACCTATCCTTGCGGTACGGCAGTAAAAGAGTGGCCGTACTATCCCTATTCATTTCAGGGATGCTGTGCTTGGTCTCTCCCCTGTTGTTTCAGCTTTCCCCTTTTTTGTTTCTTGGCGCTTTTGGTCTATGGGGCATGGCGGTTTCGACCGATTCCCCGCAGTTTTCGACCCTAGTTGCCTCTTCGGTCCCACCAGATCTTAAGGGAACCGCTTTGACCCTCGTCAATTGTATGGGGTTTGCCATAAGTATTCTGAGCATCGAATTAGTATCCTCCTTATCGAATCGTATCGAACCTATTAATTTGTTCTGCATATTAGCCTTCGGTCCGAAGTTCGGACTCTTAGGTCTCCATAGAAAAATTTCTTAAAATTTTAATACTTTTTGCCCAAGGATAAACGTACTTTAGAAAGTTGAAAAATGAATTGAAAATGAAGAATCTCCTTCTCCCGACACTATTCGCAATCTCGACATTAGCGTTTTCCCAGACAAACCCCAAAATCTACGACATTATCGACGCCATCTCCGCAGAACGTATTAAGGCAGATGTAACGAAATTGGCCGGTTTTGGCACGCGCCATACACTGAGCGACACCATCTCCCAGAGCCGCGGTATTGGTGCAGCAAGGCGATGGATCAAAACAGGGTTCGAGAAAACCTCTGCCGATTGCAATTCTTGCCTGGAAGTATTTTATCAAAAAAATCTCATCAGAAAAGGCGATAACAACCGGATTACCAAAGATGTGGAAGTGGTGAACGTACTCGCCATAAAACGCGGTACCAAGTACCCGAACCGTTATATTTTAATGAGCGGGGATATTGATTCACGGGTCAGCGACCCCAATAACTTTACTTCAGACTCTCCTGGAGCCAACGACAATGCCAGTGGAATGGCGGGAACTATGGAAGCTGCCCGGGTACTCAGTAAATACGACTTTGAAAACAGCATCATTTTTGTCGGACTTTCGGGGGAAGAACAAGGACTATATGGTGGAAAAGGACTGGCTGCCCATGCCAAGGATGAAGGTTGGGAAATTATCGGCATCCTGAACAACGATATGATCGGCAACATCAAAGGCGTCGATGGTATCATCAGCAATACCGATTTCAGGATATTCTCCGAGCCCGTACCACCTACCGAATCGGAAGAAGAACGAAACGCAAGACGTTTTTATGGCGGAGAGGTCGACGGAATCTCCCGGCAACTAGCGCGATATATCCATAAAACCACCCAAACCTATATGCCCGAAATGAATCCCATGATGATTTACCGCCTAGACCGCTTTGGGCGCGGGGGGCACCATCGTCCGTTTAACGACGCCGGTTTTGCCGGTATCCGTATCATGGAGGCCCACGAGAACTATACGCAACAGCATCAGGATATTCGTACGGAAGGCGGTATCGAATACGGAGACAAATTAGAGCACGTTAATTTTGACTATGCTAAAAAACTCACGGCGGTCAATGCCATTAATTTGGCTTCTATCGCATGGGCCCCGCCTGCTCCTAAAACTGTAAAAATCGGCGGCATCGTAGAACCATCGTCAAAATTACAATGGAGTAAGGTCGACGGCGCAGCGGGCTATAAAATCTATTGGCGCGATACTACCTCCCCTACTTGGGACCATAGCCGTTACGTCGGCGATGTCACAGAATTTACGTTGGACGGAGTCGTTATCGATAACTTTTTCTTTGGTGTTGCGGCCGTCGGGGAGAACGGGTTTGAGAGCATCGTAGTATTTCCGAATGGGATTATACGGTAAATTTTCGATTTCCAAACTGTAAAAAAATGAAGTATAGATTATTACTTGTAGCGATCATCATAACAACAACAATGTTCGGTCAAAACTTCACCGAACAAGACACCCTCCGCGGTAGCATCACCCCCGAAAGGGAATGGTGGGACTTGAATTATTACGACCTTTACGTCGATGTCGATCCCGACCAAAAATTCATATCCGGTCAAAATACTGTCCGTTATGAGGTTTTGAAACCCAAACAGGTACTTCAGGTCGATCTGCAGCCTCCACTGAAAATCGAAAAAGTAATTCAAGATGGCGAGGAACTAAAGGTAAAGGACCATGGGAACGCCCATTTCGTGCAACTGCAAAAACCCCAGAAAAAAGGGGATTTTAATGAAATTATCGTTCATTTTTCCGGTCGTCCAAAGGAAGCCGTTCTCGCGCCTTGGGACGGCGGCTTTTCATGGAAAAAAGATGAAAACGGAAAAGATTTTGTAGCTACTTCGAATCAAGGCTTGGGCGCCAGCGTGTGGTGGCCCAATAAAGACCACATGTACGACGAAGTCGACAGTATGCTCATCCGTGTTAAAGCTCCGAAAGGCCTAATGGACGTTTCCAATGGCCGTCTTCGTAAAGTAGACGAAGACACCAATACCTACCATTGGTTCGTATCGAACCCTATAAACAACTACGGGGTGAACATCAATATCGGTGATTATGTACATTTCGGGGAAAAATATGCCGGAGAAAAAGGCGAGCTCGATATGGATTATTATGTACTTCGGGATAATCTGGAAAAAGCCAAAAACCAGTTTCAGGATGCCCCTAAAATGATGAAGGCCTTTGAACATTGGTTCGGACCCTATCCCTTTTACGAGGACAGCTATAAATTAGTGGAAGCTCCTTATCTGGGTATGGAGCACCAAAGTTCAGTTACCTATGGCAACAATTACCAGAACGGCTATTTAGGTAAAGATCTCTCAGGGACGGGTTGGGGTCTCAAATTTGATTTTATCATCATCCATGAGTCCGGCCATGAGTGGTTCGCCAATAACATTACGTATAAGGATATTGCCGATATGTGGATCCACGAATCGTTTACGGCCTATTCCGAGAACCTACTTTTAGATTATTACTATGGGAAGGAGGCTTCGGCGGATTATGTGATCGGAACACGGGCGAACATCGAAAACGACAAGCCTATCATAGGGCCTTACGGAGTCAATCAAGAAGGCTCGAAAGATATGTACTATAAAGGGGCCAATATGTTGCATACCATCCGCCAAGTAGTGGATGATGATGAAAAGTGGCGACAAGTCTTGCGCGGATTGAATAGGGAATTTTACCATCAGACCGTGACCACCAAACAGGTCGAGGACTATATGTCCAAAAAATCCGGAATTGACTTATCCAACGTATTTGAGCAATATCTAAGGACACCGAAAGTCCCTGTTTTCGAATATAAAAGGGATGGTAATTCTTTAAAATACCGCTATGCGGATGTCGTAAAAGGTTTTGAAATGCCTCTCAAAATAACTGTTGACGGGGAAATGCATTGGATTACGCCTTCCGAAAAATGGAAAACAGAGAAAATAAAGGGCAATCTGTCCAGTTTTAAAGTGAATCGCAATTTTTATGTAGAAGTTAAGGAGCTAGAATCTAATTAGCGGTTCTACCCTTATTTCAGTGGGCACTAATTATGATCTTTTAAACCCGACATATGACAAAAGGATAAATGACTTAGGGCTCATTTTTGCAACTATTTAATTTTCAGGTATGTTTAATAAATTGTTTCTTATGATGCCGTTTTATTTAGTCTTACCTCCTATGTCTTAAAGTCTTAAGCCAAGCCAGTTCAATGATAGGTTTCCACAACATTCGTGGTAGAACCTACTTATCTATACGTTCGAAAACAAGAAAATAATCCAGAAATAGTAAAAGCATATGAATAACCGCATCCCATTTTTGGCACTCCTATTTTTTAGTGCTTTTTTTAGCAATCTACACGCCCAAGATTCCAAAAAATCGTTAACTATTGATGACATTCTAAAACTTAAAACTGTTCAAGAAGTCCAGATAAGTCCCGATGGAAAATGGGTGGCCTATACGGTTTCCGAAAACGACTTAAAAAAGGATAAGGGACTCAAGCGGGTGTATATGATTTCTTTTTCCGGCGGTGAAGCGATTGCCATTTCTGGTAAAGACTATTCCGCAAGTCAGCCGAGATGGAGTCCGGACAACAAATATTTATCCTTTTTAGCCAGTAAGGGCGAGGAAGAGAAGACACAGGTATGGACCTCCAACCGTTTGGGTGGCGATGCCGAGGTGTTGAGCAAAATTCCTCAGGGTGTCGAAGCTCACGAATGGTCGCCTGTTGAAAACAAATTGATGCTGGTTTTGACCGACCCCAAACCCGAAGAACTCACCACAGACAAAGAGGACGACAAAAAGGCCA
Organism: Pricia sp.; assembly: GCA_024635875.1. GTDB lineage: Bacteria > Bacteroidota > Bacteroidia > Flavobacteriales > Flavobacteriaceae > Pricia. The sequence goes on along the minus strand of JAGXIC010000088.1, from coordinate 13,348 downwards.
AACCTTTTGTCATCGACCGCAGGCAATTTAAACGAGATTATATCGGCTATTTAGACCGCTATCGAAACCATCTTTACACCTTAGTGCCCGGCGATAGTATTGCCACCCAATTGACCTCGGGTGATTTTGACGATAGCGACCCGGTATGGAGCCCGGATGGTAAGCGAATCGCTTTTGTCAGCAACCGAACGAAAGATCCCGACGGAAATGCCGACTCCAACATCTGGATAGTTGACGCAGCCAATACCGATAAAGGGAAAAAACTTACTCAGGTCACCACCAACCCGAACCAAGACGATTCCCCGACATGGAGCCCCGATGGAAAATCGATTGCCTACAAAACCGTACTCGACGGTAAAATTCTTTGGTACGCTGGCGAAAAATTGGCAATTTCCCCTGCAAGCGGCGGAAAAGCCGAGGTACTTACCAAAGATTTGGATCGGAACATCTCAAAACCAAAATTTTCAGATGACGGAAACTCGATTTATTTTCTACTGGAAGAAAATGGAACCAGTGTATTGGCCGCTTCGGAGATTGGCGGTAAAAATAGTAAAAGGGTCGTTACGGGAGATATCAGTATAGCCGATTATGATCTAAACATGGGCCAAATAGTTACGTTGAGCGGTACCGCAGACCGGCCTAACAATCTATATGCATATGAAAAGGATACCCTTCGAGAATTGACCAAAGTAAACGACGATATTTTGGAAAATATCAAAAAACCAAAAGTCGAAGCGATCAAGTTCAAAAGCGCGGATGGGACGCCAGTAGAGGGTTTTGTTGTCAAACCAAGCGATTTTAAAGCTTCTAAAAAATATCCGACTATTCTATGGCTACACGGTGGACCTACCTCGCAATACGATTTTTCGTTCGATTCGGAACCCCAGCTTTTTGCCGCCAACGGCTATGTGGTCTTGCTTCTTAATCCGAGAGGGTCTACTGGTTATGGCGAAGACTTCTCAAAAGCCCTCTTTGCCGACTGGGGCGGTCCCGACTATAAGGATGTAATGGCCGGGGTGGATTATGCAATCGACCAAGGCTACGCCGATCCCGATAAATTGGCCGTTGGCGGATGGTCGTACGGGGGTATCCTCACCAACTACGTCATTACAAAAACGGATAGGTTCAAGGCAGCGATTTCAGGGGCCAGCGAAGCTCTTTACCGTGCCAATTACGGCCATGACCATTATCAGTTGACTTGGGAAATGGAATTGGGCCTACCCTGGGAAAATGCCAAGGCCTGGGAACGTATCTCCCCGTACAACGACGTAGCAAAAATCGTAACCCCTACACTATGGATGGGTGGTAGCGACGACTGGAACGTTCCGATATTGAACTCCGAACAGATGTATATGGGTATGAAACGTTTGGGTAGGAAAACCCAACTCATCGTTTATCCTGACGAACATCATGGTATAAAAAGACCTTCTTTTCAGAAAGACCGTATGGAAAGATACTTGGCCTGGTTGAAGAAGTACGTTAAGTAGTTGCACTTAAAATCTCCCTTGGTATTTCGATAAGGGAGATTTTGAGCACAACCACTATCACTTGGTACCAAACCGTACATTGGTCAAGACTACGCGTGCATTTCCCCTATCTTCACCGTTCTTCGGATGGTACACAAAATAGATTTCATCGGCTTTTACATCCGTATCTTTTGCTAGGGAGATCGCAATCATACCGCCCGGTTGACCGGGTGCAGGTTTGGGCATGCTTCCCTTACCCAACAGTTCACCGTCGGGGGCGTTTAAATGCATTTCAAAATCGAGTCCGGTTTTGGGCGCTTCTTGCCATCCTGCGGTCAAAGTGGCCGAATCTACGCCCTTTAAATCTACATTTTCCAATGCAAACCATCCTTGTGAACTGGGCACTACCAACATATCTTGACCATTAAATTGGATTGTGGTAAAACCATCCGCTTTTGTTTTATCCGAAAAGGTAAGCGTACTCCCTTGCAAGGCCACGGATTTTACCCCGGTCAAAGGAATGGTTCCGGCCGCTCCATTATCGGTATAGCTTGCGGTCAACACCAGCACATTATCGCCCTGTTTTGGATTGGGTTCGATAATGCCCGAAGCCGGCAAAGACTTTTCTTTTGCGGAATCGTCTGCCAAAGCCATGATGTATTCGACAATTTGACGGCTCTCCTCTTGGGTTACATTGGGGTGCGCCGGCATGACAACCTCGCCCCAAACGCCACCCCCACCGGAGACTATCTTTTTCTTGAGATAATTTTTTGCATCCGATTCATCGGCATATTTCATGGCTACATCGAGATAATTCGGACCGATGGAGACTTCCGCTTCTTTATGACAGGTCTTGCAATCCATGCCTTGGGTCAACGCCTTGCCCGTAACCGAAGCGGATACCTGTTGATGCCCCAAAGACTGATTTTGCTGGTCATAACTTTCAAGATAATCGACGGAAACGAACAGGTTTGCCGGGTCGATTGTAGTGCCATCGGCATCAGTGGCCGTTACCGAATAGTTTATCGGCACACCCTTTAGGAAGAAGGAAGAGTTGCCCCCGTTCAAATCGATGGCAACCTCAGGTCTTGAATTACCAGCGACTATCGGAACGATCTCACTTTTCACGGCCTCGCCCTTATCATCTTTCACGGTTACCGAAATTTTAAAATCACCCGCTTCTTCGAACGTATACGATACTTCGGGATTTTTTGTTTCTTGGGTCTCCCCGTTGCCGAGATCCCAAACATAGGTCATGGCGTCGTCTTCACGATCTTTCGCTTGTACCTTTGCATTTACCGTCAAGGGTAGTTTCCCCGATGTTTTATCCACAATCATGTTATCGATCAGCGGCGGACGGTTTCCACCATTATATTCGATATAGCTCAAACCGGCGTTGTCGTTTTTCGAGAACCATCCACTACCATATTCTAAAAGATAGACACGGCCATTGGGTCCCATTTCCATATCGATCAGGTTGTTCACGGCGATATCGGAGGCGAAGGGCTCCATTTTATTGAAAGTACCATCGTCGAATAGCGTAACGGCCTTCATCCAACCGCGCATCCAATCGTAAATAATGACTTTGCCATCGAAGTAATCGGGCAGTCCACCGCCGTCGGGGTATTGGTCGGAATAATACGTAGGCCCGGCCATGGCATTTCGACCACCGGACCCTAACTGTGGGAATTCAGAGGTTTCATCATAAGGGTAATAAGCGTAGGCAGGCTGCGCAGGGGGCAGTTCCTGAAGTCCTGTATTGTTTTTCGAATCGTTGATCGGTTTTTGGGAATCAAAAGTTTTACCGCTCTCGCCGTTCGTATAATCGTAATCTACATAGGGTTTATTGTCCCCGATGAACAAGGGCCAGCCGTAATTGCCCGCTTCCCTTGCCTGATTCATTTCGTCGTAGCCACGAGGTCCTCGTGTTTCCATGGAATCCTGTCGTGCATCCGGTCCTACCTCGCCCCAATACACATAGCCCTTTTTGGGATCGACGGAAATCCGGTAAGGATTTCGATGGCCCATCGTGTAAATTTCAGGGCGGGTCTTTTCGGTGCCTTCGGCAAAAAGATTGCCTTCGGGTATATCGTAGCTGCCATCCTCATTGACCCTAATCCGGATAATTTTCCCTCTAAGGTCGTTGGTATTACCGGAAGAACGGCGTGCATCATATTGCTCGTGCCCGGGAATATCGTTTAAGGGCGCATACCCGCTGTTTACATATTTCGCCTCTTTTTCGTTGAAGGGCGTGGAGTTGTCACCTGTAGATAAGTAAAGTAAATTATCCGGACCGAAAGCTATCGAGCCCCCTGTATGACAGCAGATTTCGCGCTGGGACGCTACATCCAAAATAACCTGTTCGGAAGCCTTATCAAAAACACCGTCCTTAAAGGTAAAGCGGGAAAGCCGGTTGACCGATGCATCCCCGGAAGGGGCATAATACAGATAAACCCAATGGTTCACGGCATAGTTAGGATCTTTTTGCAGTCCCATCAAACCTTCCTCGGCATTGACACCCGGCGTGTTCAAGGTCTTGGAATAGACATCGAGAGACCCCACCTGCTTTAATTCTTGGGTAGCCTCCTCATATAACATAATCTCGCCCCTGCGTTGCGCTATCAGTACGTCATTGTTTGGAAGCACCGCCATTTCCGTTGGTTCGAAAAATTCTCCCATTACCAGCTGTTTTTTTGAAAAACGGTCCACGTCAGGTGGATTTTGGGTCACTGCCTTGCTATAATCCAAATTCTGGTTTTCGCCAATAGCATATTCGATACCGCCTAAAATATGTTTTAGGAATTGTCCGTCGGAGTAGCTCTCGTCGGTATGCCCCGCACCGGTGTAAAAGGCACGCCCGCCATCGAATTCATGGTACCAAGCAAAGGGATGATAATCGCCGTTGGTACCGCCCTCGTAAGAAGATTCGTCGACCGTCATGATAACGTTTACATCGGGATTGATGTTTTTGTAATTATAAATTTCGTCGGCCCTGTGCCAAATGGAATCCGTAAAGAATTTGGTCGCTAAAAAGTTTTTGTCGGTAATGATGAAATCCGCTTCGGGCGTACCGGAAGGGTGGCTCTGAAACTGCGCCCCGACCAATTTGGTGTACCAGCCCCAATCATACTCGGTATCGGCCGCGGCATGTATACCGACATACCCGCCACCCGATTGTATATAGCGCTCGAACGCGGCCTCTTGCTTGGCATCCAACACGTTCATGGTAGTGCTCAGAAAAACAATGGCGGAATATTGCTTTAGATGGTTTTCGTCGAACAGGTCCGCGTTTTTGGTAGTGTCGACCTCGAACCCATTTTCGCTGCCCAACTTTTGAATAGCGGCAATTCCAGTAGGTATCGAAGCGTGTTTGAAGCCCATGGTCTTGGAAAAGACCAAAATCTTGGGGTTACCATCCCTTTGGTTCCCACAACCGGAAAATATCAGGCCCATTACAATTAGCATTAGTAAAGCAATCTTTTTCATGTAATTTTTTTTTGTATATGAATTTCCTTCAGCCTCTAAAAGTAATCATTAGCCATCGAATTGCCCAAAATCATTTACGGGAAAGTATTATTTTTAGGAAAAATGAAAAGAAATCCCAAAAACGATGCAAAAAATTGGAGAACATTATTTCAAGAGCGATCGTGAATGGCGCAAATGGTTACATGAGAACCATACCCAAGAAAAAGGCATCTATCTGATTTTCTTTAAAATCGAACATGAAAACGACAGTATGCGCTGGGAGGAAGCGGTAAGGGTGGCCATTTGTTATGGATGGATAGATAGTACGGTAAAAAGTCTGGGCAATGGCAAACGTCGACACTATTTTTGTCCCCGAAAACCGAAAAGCGTCTGGAGCAAAGTCAATAAGAAGTATATCCAAGAGCTAATGAAGAAGAACCTTATGCACGTAAGCGGGCAAAAAGCCATAGAACTCGCCAAACAAAACGGCTCTTGGACGGCATTGGATGATGTGGAAAATGGCGTAGTGCCCGAAGATCTAAAAGAGGCTTTCGACAAAAACCCAAAGGCTCTTGAGAATTATGAGGGCTTTACCAGAGGTCAAAGAAAAGGCTACCTCTACTGGCTCAATCAAGGCAAACGAAAAGACACGCGGCAGAAACGTATCGCCGAAATCGTTAGGCTTTGTGAAGGAAATATCAAGTATCGGAACGGTGGTGGGCGTTAAGGTGCAAGTTGAAGGTTTGAAAGATAGTCTTATACCCTGACAGTTGTGATTTGTTGTTGTAGTGTTGTTCCGAAGTAAACCCTAGTGTCCATTTTGCACATTCTGCCTAGTTGTGCCCAGACAAGGACACCTTCATATAGGATAGTAGTATTTTTAACCCATATCGTTTTAAAGTATTGTTTGCTTTTCCTGATGCCGCATGAGGGCAGATTCAATAAGCCACGAAGTAGGTGTTATCGTTAGGGTAAATGACCGATTTGTAAATTAAAGATTATCTTTGTGTCATGTTTTTGGCCGTTTACCGGACTAGCGTGTTTTCGTTTCCGGTTGTATCGTCGAGAACCTTCTTACAAATGTCCAAATTACCCAAAGCACATCGATTTTTAGACCTATCGGACTACGGCCGGCCGATGGCCAAAGTGATTGCCCATTCCCTTAAAAATACGGCACTTACCCCTATTCATGTTACCATTGCTTTCGTTATCAGTGGTTTGATCGCCGTTGCCTGTCTCCTACAACAGTTTTATTGGGCGACCGCCTTCTTCTTGATATTAAAATCCATTTTGGATGCTGCGGACGGGGAACTGGCACGTATTAAAAAAACACCGTCGTACACCGGTCGATATTTGGATTCCGTTTCCGATATCATTTTGAACGCCCTGATTTTGATTACCATCTGGTACGTTACCGACGGCTCTTTGTTCCAAACTTTTTTAGCGTTTTTTGGACTTCAGCTTCAAGGCACCCTGTATAACTATTATTATGTAATCTTGCGGAACAAATATAGCGGTGACACTACCAGTCGCATTTTTGAGAACAAGGCACCTACTGCTATGAAGGGTGAAAAACAAAGCAATGTCAATATCCTTTTCAACCTGTACAGCCTCTTTTACGGTATCTTCGATAAGATTATTTATCGTCTGGACCGCAAGGCCGTCGAAAGTCAAAAACTCCCAAATTGGCTGATGACCGCGGTCTCCACCTTCGGGCTTGGATTTCAATTATTGATTATCGGGGCGATGTTGGCCGTAGGCCTGGAGCAATGGATTGTTCCCTTCTTCATTGGGTATTCCTTTTTTATTTTGGTTTTTATCGGGATACGTAGGGGTATCAATCGGTAATTCCTTTAGGAAAAATTCAAAAGAGTTCATTATCTTACAACAATTCACGTTTTCCGGACAAAAACCCGGATTACGCTAACTTTGCCATCGGAAAAGTATTGGAAACGGAATTTTAGAGGAAAATCCGTTACAGGATATCGCTAATACCGGGAAAATCCAATAGGCAATCAAAAAAAAATTGTATCGGGCGAAAAAGAACTTCAAGAATTGCTAAATTCTATAATTAGGGACAAAACCGGAACATATGAAAAATGCAATCGTACTCCTATTGGTTATGCTATTGATGGCCTGCAACCAGGCGCAAGAAGAAGTTAGCCCATCGGCTACTTTAATTTCAAATGCGAATATTGTCGATGTGCGATCGGGAGTTATTCTAGAAAATCGTCAGGTCGTCATCGATTCCGGCAAAATAAAATCCATTTCGGAAATCCTTGAAAACCCCGAATCCTATCCTAATACAATCGATGCAAAGGGCAAATACCTGATGCCGGGGCTTGCGGAGATGCACGCCCATATTCCGTCACCGCCCACTGATGCCGAGCGCGTTGAAGAAACCTTATTTCTATATCTTTCCAACGGTATTACCACGATTCGGGGAATGTTGGGCGATCCGACCCATCTGGTTTTAAGGGAAAAAGCGCAAAACGGTGAAATCTTGAGTCCACGGATATTTACTTCCAGTCCTTCCCTGAACGGTAACTCCGTCAAAACGCCCGAGGAGGCAAAAGACAAAGTTACGGCCTATCAACAAGCGGGCTATGATTTTTTGAAGATACATCCGGGCATTCGATTGGAAGTCTTCGATGAAATCGTAAGAACGGCCAACGAAGTCGGTATTCCCCTTGCAGGCCATGTTCCCGTTGACGTGGGTATTCGTCATGCCTTGGAAAGTAGGTACAAGTCCATAGACCATGTTGACGGATTTTTAGAGGGACTCGTTCCCGAATCCGCTAACGTAAAACCGACGGATAATGGATTTTTCGGATATAACTTTACGCCTTTGGCGGACACCACTAAAATTGATGAACTGGTGCAAATGGCCAAGGGCAATGAGGTCTGGATCGTACCTACCCAAAGCCTGTTTACCAAATGGTTCGCCCCTACCGACGCGAATGACATGTTGGCCCTTCCCGAAATGAAGTACATGCCCGCCTCCACCCTGGAGGATTGGAAACGGCGAAAAACGGAGTCGACCGGTGAAGGCGCAGATTTTAACGAGGCCCAATGGCAACGGTTCGATACCATCCGAAAACAATTGATCAAGGCATTGAACGACGACGGTCACGGTATGCTACTTGGTTCCGATGCGCCCCAGCTTTTTAACGTTCCGGGATTTTCCATCCATAAGGAAATGCGGGATATGGCGGATGCCGGCATGACGAATCTCGAGATTCTCCGATCCGGTACGCTAAATCCGGCATCCTATTTTGATATGGAGGATACCTTTGGAGAAGTTAAGGAAGGTTTGGCAGCCGACCTCATGTTGATAGATGCGAATCCGTTAGAAAATCTCGAGGCACTGAAACAGCTTTCCGGCGTTATGCATCAGGGGAAATGGATAGCCAAGTCAGAAATTGATAAAAAATTGGCAAAGATTGCTGAAAACACGTCAAAAAACTGAGTATTGATTAGCCCAAAAAGAGGCACTCTATCTCGAGTTGGGTGATTCCAATAGTGCCGATTCCGTTCGGTTGCGTAAAATATCACCCCTGTTCCATACCGATAAAGTGACCAAGCCCCTCATCGTTTTACAAGGAGCCAAAGATCCTCGGGTCTTACAGGTAGAATCGGACGAAAACGTTGCGGGAAATAAAAAAAACGGGGTTCCGTTAGCGTATGTACTTTTTGACGACGAAGGCCATGGCTTCGTGAAAAATGAAAACCAGATAGAAGCCTACAGCAAGGTGTTGGAGTTTTTAGACCTTCACCTAAAGCAGGATAAGGACACTATCAGTAAAGACGGTACTCAGGCCAAAACTCAAGTTTAGTTAATCAAAGACGAGACTAAGCACAAATTTTAAAACCCTAAAATTTTACCTTTGAATGAAAAGAACAATTTTAATTTTTTCCCTATTTTTCTCAATCTTCAACTATGCACAACAGAACGGCGAGAACAAGCTCGGGTCTTGGCACATGTACTTCGGCACAAACACCATATCCGAAAAACTAAGCATTCATACCGAAGCCCAATTGCGTTATTACGAGCAGGCAAAAAATTTCAACCAACTACTGCTACGAACCGGTCTGAACTACCACATTAACTCAGATGCCATAGCCACCTTAGGCTATGGATACATTAGTACGGACGGTACTTTTGAAGAGTTCTCCAACGAAATCAACTCTATAGAGCATCGTATTTTTGAACAGTTCATCTTAAAGAACAAAGTAGGGCGTTTCAATTTCGAGCACCGGTATCGATTGGAACAACGCTTTATTGATTTCGGTGACCGTACCGATATACAGCACAGGGCAAGATACCGCCTTCAGGTCACCCTGCCACTGAGCGAAATCTTTTTTCTGAACTTTTATGACGAGATTTTCTTGAACCTACAAGACGAGGTTTTTGGACAAAATAGACTTTACGGCGCGGTGGGCGCTAATATAACAGGGAATTTAAGCGTACAGGCCGGCTACCTGAAAAATCATTTTACTTCGGCCCATTTTGATCGTTTGCAGATTGGCGTCTTCTACAATCCAGATTTGAGGGGATGGTCTAAAAAGGAGTAAAAACCAACACCATCGTAAATGAAAGAATCGATATTCGTTAAACTACTTCAGGTATTCATCTAAAACCTTTTTTTTGAAAAGCGAACCCTTTGAAATAACCGTTACGGGAAACTATTATTCCCTGAAACTTCCCGAGCACATCGTAAGGCCTTTCCTCGAGAAAAACAGGAACCGGGTCAAGGCGAAGGCTTCTTATCTGGGAAAGGAAATTACCTTTCATGCGGCTTTACAAAAAAGAAATGGACTGTATTGTATGATGTTCGGCAAACGACACCAAAAAGTACTGGGTATATTTCCCAACGATTATTTCCAACTACAGTTTTTTGAGGACACCTCAAAATACGGTGTTGAAATGCCGGAAGAATTGGATGCTGTGTTCCTTAGCGATTACGAAGCTTTTCAAATTTTCGAGTCTTTTACCCCGAGCAAACAAAGAGGACTCATTTATGCGATTTCAAGGTATAGAACCTCACAGACCCGTATCGATAAATCACTATTGCTCTGTGAAATCTTAAAAGAGGTATTCGTGGAAATCAGATACTGTTAAAATCCTTTTGATTTGAGCAAAAAAGCCCCACAATAATCAGTAACTTTGAAATTAAATTAACTAAAAACACTAAAGGCATGAAAACAATACAATTAACATTAGTAGGCTTATTATTGATAGGCTCCTACAGTTGTAAGGAAACAAAAAAAGACGCAGATGAGGCTGGTGACTCTATGGAAGAATCCATGGAGGGCACGAAAGATGATGCTAGCGCCATGAAAGACGATATGATGGGCAAGACTTTGACCATTCAAATGTCGCCAAAAAGCGGAAGTGAGGTTCAGGGCACCGTTACATTTGAACAAATGGATGGGGCCGTACAAATGAAAGCCGATTTTACCGGGCTTACCGCTGACGGAGAGCATGCCATTCATATTCACGAAAACGCGGACTGTTCTGCCGACGACGGTACGTCTGCCGGGGGACATTGGAACCCTACCGACGAAAAACATGGAAAATGGGAATCCGCCGATGGGTACCATTCAGGTGATTTGGGCAACCTCACCGCCGATGCCGATGGTAATGCAACCATGGAATTTACCACAGAACAATGGTGCATCGGTTGTGATGATGACCAAAAAAATATTATCGGTCATGGCATTATCGTTCATCAAGACGCGGATGATTTTACCTCGCAGCCCAGCGGTGCCGCCGGAGCACGGGTAACTTGTGGTGAAATTACCGAATAAATTGAAAATAATATGAAAACCGCCTTATTGGCGGTTTTTTTATATATTTAAATGTTGCTTTGGAATGTATTGTATTTGTAAATTTCTTGGCGCTAAATAACCAATACCCAGTTGATGGATTTAGATGAACTAGTGACACGTTTCCAGAAAAAGGATGTAATAGCCTTTGAAAAGCTTTATGAGATGTATTGGGAAAACATTTGCGGTGTGATCAACACCGTAGTCAGGGACAAATTTCTGGCCGAAGAGATCGCTCAAGATGTTTTCACGAAAATTTGGAACAAATCCGACAGTTATAGTCCATCTAAAGGGCGGTTCTTCACCTGGGTACTGAACATTGCCCGCAATGCGGCCATCGATAAAGTGCGCTCAAAATCCTATAAAAACCAACAAAAAAATCTATCCGCAGATTACTTCGTAGGTATTTTGAACAGAGCGGATGTTAATGAGCAACCGAACGAAACCACCATCGATACTTCCGCGCTTAAAAAACTGGTACTGAATTTAAAGGAAAAATGTCTTGAGATTATCGAAATGCTCTATTTCAGGGGATATACCCAGAAAGAAGCATCCCATGAGCTCGACATACCTTTAGGAACGGTAAAGACCAGAAACAGAAGCTGTATTTCTAAACTTAGGGAAAATATCACGTTGGAATGGAAGTAGAAAAGTATATAGCATCGGGCATTTTGGAACTCTACGTGGCAGGCTTGCTTACGGAGGAAGAAAATCTGGAAGTGCATGAAAATGCTACCCAACATATAGAGATAAAAGAGGAAATTCTTGCCATCGAGGCGGCTATTCGTGAATTGACACAGGCCGTAGCTCCCATTTACCAAAAGCGAAAAGGTTTTGACGATATAAAAGTCCGTATCGGCGAACGAAAAGAAAGCAAGGTCATACAGTTACCGAAAGAGAAAAAGTCTAACCTAAGTACGTATATCGGTTGGGCCGCCGCAGTCATCTTCGGTGCCGGATTAGGTTGGTTCTACGTACAGAACGATCAACTGAAATCGGAAATCGAAATAGTCAACGAGCAGAACGAGGTATTGGAGCAACAAATCTTCGAGGCCCGCGGTTCCTTGACCAATACCGAAGAACTTTTGAGTTCTTTACGGGATAAAGACGTTAGCGTAATATCCTTGGGCGGACAAGAAGTGTCGCCCGATTCCTATGCCAAGGTGTATTGGAACAAAGAACAGAAAAAAGTGCTTATCGATGCCCAAGGGCTGCCCGAACCTCCTGATGGCATGGTCTACCAGGTATGGTCGTTGAAAATGGATCCGCTAACCCCAACGAGCATGGGGCTACTTGAGGATTTCGCTTCTGATGACAATAAGGTATTTACATTGAACAACCCCAATGAATCGGAAGCCTTCGGAATTACGCTTGAGCCCGATGGTGGTAGTGAAGGTCCGACCATGGAACAGTTGTATACACTTGGAGCAGTTTCCTCATCGTAGAAAAACGTAGCGATAAAACTTTGTTTCTCCCCGTAAAACCAATTTTATGGGGATTTTTTATCCTTGTATTTATCGACAAAGGTCCATGGGTTATTCCCAATAAAAAAGACAATTCTAAAAATAATAGCCGGCCAAAGACCCTTGTCAATTGAACCCTTTTCGGTCCTAATGGAGACAAAGGGAGTTTCTGGTACAAAACCCTGAAGCCTTCGCCCAAAAAGCCCGGTAGTTTTTGATTTTTACAAGAGTTGAATAGCGTCAAAAAACAAATCCCACACTTGCCAGAAAACGACCACCCTCGTCGCCATGATAAAATCCGAGATTGCCTGTTAGGGCACTGAAACCACTTATCCATAGGGAGCCTCCGAAGTCATTGTGCCATTTTTGCGAACGATCGTCGTCAGACCAGACCCTGCCGTAGTCGAAACCTGCGCTTATACCAATCATCAGAGGCACAAAATTGGTCCTGAACCGGGTGAGACCCACCCTGAGGTCCGTGCTGTGATAAAACGCCGTTTTTCCGTTAAAACGTTCATTTCTGTAGGCCCTCAAACCATGGTTACCACCCAAAGTTGCACCATGATAGAACTCATAATTAGTGCCCAGTACCGCCTGCCCTGCCACTTTGGTTGCCACTACCGCTATACCGCTCGGATGTAGAGGATATAAAAGGGATAGGGAAGGCTTAAAGTACCCAAACCTATTATTGTTGCCGTCTATATTCGTGGTATAGCCCACAATCAAATCAAAATCCATACCCCGGCTGGGAAAAGCGGGGTTGTCTATATTGAGATACTTGTACCCAGCTTCCGCCGAAACATAATGCTGGAGATCGAAAACTCCGTCATCGGCAGAGAATGCCTGTCCCACGAATCGTTGGTCATCATCGGAAACCTCGTTCGATTCGTATTTGGACCCGAAGGTAAAGCTACTGCCCCCATCGGAATGCACCAGATAGGGCGACACCGACCATTGGCGTATACGAACCCGGTTGAAATCGCGATCCGTTTCGCTCTTGTCATAGGTAGTACCGTTTCCGCTGCCAAAATAGTTCATTGTGAAATTGGGACTGGCATACCGAAGATCGAAACCTAGATTCCATTTATAGAAAACATGGGCAAATTCGGTAGAGTACTCCACCGC
>JAGXIC010000007.1 GCA_024635875.1 Pricia sp. | reverse complement strand
GTGCGGTGCCCATTTCGTGAATGTTCAGACCGATGTTTCGGAATTCTTTTTTATCCACGATATTTTTGAACTTCATCTTGTCTAACATTTCCATAGCCGTTTGGATCATGTCTTTGGTCATGGTCGTTTCGTTCTCTTTATATTCCGCATCTATTTCCAATAGCGGCATGCCCCATTCGTCGGTTTTGTCCTTGCTTAAAGTGATATGATTTTCGTGATATGGTAGGCATTCGCCCATGCCACTTAGCCCGAATTTCCAGGGGCCGAGTCGGGTCATGTCTTCCTTTAGCATTTGACCGATGGCCGTTTCGTTGACTTCGCTTTCTCCTGCTCGTGAACCTCCACAGGCGTAGGCATAACCGCGGGTAAAATCCTTTTGTGTATCGTTTCCGAAATTTCTGAAACGGGCGAGATAGGTGCCCGTCGGCCGTCGGCCAGAATAGTATGTATCCTCAAAACCTTCATATTCGCCTTCTACTTTGCAGTTGTAATTATGGTCCATCAAATTGTGGCCCAGTTCGCCGGAATCATTGCCCATTCCATTTGGAAAACGGTCGGACTTCGAGTTCATCAATAATAAGGTAGAGTTCAAGGTCGAAGCGTTGACAAAAACGATTTTCGAATAGTACTCGATGACTTCCTTGGTGTTCGTATCGATGACCCGAACCCCCGTAGCTTTACCTGAATTTTCATCGTACATTATGGATTGCGCTACCGAAAAAGGCCGAACCATCATATTCCCCGTTTTTTCCGCTGCCGGCAGGGTCGAGGAATTACTACTGAAATACCCTCCGAAAGGGCAACCACGACTGCAAAGACTTCGATACTGGCATGGCCCACGGCCATTATGGCGGGCAGTCAAATTTGCGGTTCTCGAAATGACAAGATGCCGATCATCGTATAGTTTTGAAAGTGTTTCCTCGACATGCTTTTCGAGACAGTTCATTTCCATAGGAGGGAGAAAATCCCCATCCGGAATTACAGATAGCCCATCTTTGTTGCCGCTGATACCCGCGAATTTCTCTACATAACTGTACCAAGGTGCAATGTCTTTGTAGCGAATCGGCCAATCGACGGCAACACCTTCTTTGGCATTGGCTTCGAAATCAAGGTCGCTCCAACGTTGTGTCCATCTCGCCCATAACAACGATTTTCCACCTACTTGGTAGCCACGGATCCAATCGAATGGTTTTTTCTGTTCGTAGGGGTGTTCGGTGTCTTTTACAAAAAAATGCTCAGTTGCTTCATTAAAGGCATAACAACGGCTCAAGACCGGATTTTCATCTTGAATCTTTTGGGGAATAGTGCCACGATGTTTGAATTCCCAAGGATGCACGGCGGCTGTACTATAGTCCTTTATATGTTCTACCATTCTGCCTCGCTCCAAAACAAGGGTCTTGAGTCCTTTTTCGCAGAGCTCTTTAGCGGCCCAGCCGCCACTGATGCCAGAGCCGATAACGATGGCGTCATAGGTGTTCTCGGCGGCTGCTTTTGTGTTGATATACATGAAATACTTCTTAATTGGCCATGGTTATTTTTCTAGAAACCTCGCCTGTTTCTTTGTGTTTCAGAATTACCGTAACATCTCCATTCGGTAATATTTCCTGTTTTATTAAATAATGCTTATTGTCGTAGGATTCCCATTTTTTCTGGTTTTCTTCCGGTTCATCGCCCCGCCAATCTTCCAAGAGTATCGGCTCCCACGTTTTGGTCTTGGCAGATTTAAAGGCCGCGTCCAAGATGGCATTGACCACATAGCCGTCATAAAAGGTTTCCAGCGGATCCCGATTTTCCTCGATGGCTGTGAACATATCGGTAAACATGTGCGGGTAGCCAAGTTCGTGGGCTTCATCACCCACAGGAAACAACCAGCCCGTATTCGATTCCGCTTTTTCGGCCACATAGCCGTCACCACCTTTTCCTGTGGTGAACATTTCAAAACCGGTACGCAGAAAGCTGTTGACCCAAATCGTACCTTCGGTACCCATAACCTCGTCACGAAGGTCCATTCCGCCTCTGAACGTCCAACTCACCTCGAATTGACCGATGGCCCCGTTCGCATATTTTACAAGGCCAATAGCATGGTCTTCGGCATCTATCGGATGCACTTGTGTATCTGCCCAGCACATCACTTCTATGGGCTTAACATTTTTGCCGATAAAGTTGCGGCTGATTTCTACGCAGTGGCAGCCTAGATCGATTATCGCCCCACCACCCGATTTTTCCTTGTCCCAAAACCAATCGCTATGCGGACCGGGATGGGTCTCGCGCGACTTTGCCCAGAGCACACGACCGATATCGCCGCGCTTAACGCTCTCCATGGATTTTAAGAACTTTGGGGTATAACAGAGGTCTTCCAAATAACCTCCAAAAATTCCGGCTTGCTCTACGGCATCCAGCATACGCTTCGCCTCGGCTGCGGTGCGCCCCAAAGGTTTTGTGCAGATAACGTTTTTTTTGGCTTTTGCACAGGCAAGTACCGCTGGCTCATGAAGATGATTGGGCAGGGAAATCAATACCACATCGACCTCGGGATGTGCAATCGCTTCTTCCATAGATGTACTGTAGTGTGGCAATCCATAATCATCGGCAAAGCGTTTGGCATTTTCCCCATTTCTTGAATAGACCATCACGACATGGTCTCTGCGTCTTTGGGCGTGCAACGTTTCGGCATAAAAACGGGCAATAAAGCCCGAGCCCAGCATAGCGATCTTCATACGAATGATTTTTATTTTTAGTTCCTTAAAAGTATTTTCGGTTTTGCGTCAGAAGAACCCATGGCAACCCTTAATGGGGTATCTGAGATTTCGATATAAATCCTTAAATTTTGGATTTCTATATTTTTTATTTAGCCTCTTGATTCCTTTTTTACCATCCAAAAGTATTCCGTACGAATATCCTGCTCATTTTCCAGTCTTCCCGTAATTCATTCTTGGGAACGAAATCGTTCGGAAAGGCCAGTTCTATTGCGGCTTGACCTGCGAAATTTTGCGATTTCAAAGCGGCGGCGATGGGCTCAAAATCAGTATCCCCTTGCCCTACATATTCCGACCAGGTGCCGTCTAGGTATTGATCTCGAATATGGAGGTATACGATTTGCTTTCCGTAGGTAGTAATGAATTCCACGGGATCGATACCGCCACGGATCAGCCAATTGAGATCTGGGCCCAGTTTGAAATCGGGAATACGTGCAAGCGTTCCCTTTAAATCGTGCATATCGTTTTCTACTTCGTAGGTATGGTTGTGCAGATTGGCTTCGATACCATGGTCTTCACAAATGCCCCGTATTTTTTTAAGCAGCGAAGCTTGTGCGTCAAGCTCCGGCTCCGTTTTGAGTCCGTCTTTACTTCCTACTGAAATTCCAAAGGTCTTTCCGCCCACGTCGCTTAATCTAGGTAGTATCACTTCAATATCGTCCAATATGGTTTGATGTTGATTTTTGTCCCACATGTAAAAACCGACTCCGTATGAAGATCCCGAAACCGGGAGGTTATATTTTTTTATGAGCCCTTGAATTCGTTTTACGCAATTGTCATGGCGTAATTGGCCTTCCATAATTTCTAAGCCATCGATACCTGCATAGCTCAGGTCTGAAAACACGGTGTCCAAAATGGGAGTTGCATCCCAGTTGGGAGGAAATTTACTGGCATAAACC
The DNA here is from genome assembly GCA_024635875.1 of Pricia sp. Classification (GTDB taxonomy): domain Bacteria; phylum Bacteroidota; class Bacteroidia; order Flavobacteriales; family Flavobacteriaceae; genus Pricia. The sequence continues at coordinate 5,591 of JAGXIC010000007.1, read as the reverse complement.
CACAAATGGGCGTTAACCGGAATATCCTTTGCTTTGGTCGTATTGGTGAAAGAAGACATCAATAGATTTGGAACCAGTAAGCTTCCGGTAACCCCTAGACCGGCGGTTCTGATAAAGCTTCTTCTATCTAGGCTGGTTTTAATTTTCATAAGTGTGAATCTTCACTTTAAGATTGCTTAAGATTTTTTTGGTTATAAGTATAAACTTATTGGATAAAAGTAGTACTTTTAACTTGTACGTACAAGTTGAATCTTTAAATTTTTATTAGCAGACTCTCATAATCCACTTTCAGGGCTTGGTGATTTGCCTATTAATTCTGCAGTCCCTCCGGATTTAGGACTTTCTAAGTACAAAAAAAGTTTAATGAAATATGGATGTATTTAAAATTCATTTTTACAAGCACTTTAATGAATATTTGAAATTGAAAGGCATCATTCTTTCACTATAGAAACGGTTCTAATTCTGAATTTATGAAAAAAAGTAAATACATAATCCTTTTATAAAAACCGAAATGAAAAAATACAACCGGCGTGATTGGATTCAGAGGATGGCCTTCGCTAATACTGCGTTATTATTTTCTGGATTATTGCTTTCTTATGGCATGGAAAAAAAGAACACTAAAACTATTTTGGTGATATCTGGTTGGCAGGATGTCAATATTGGCGATATAGCCCATACTCCCGGTTTGCTGAATGTTTTGCAAAGCTATTTGCCAAAGACAAAAATCATTCTTTGGAAAAAAAGTAAGGGGAAAGAAGTAGGAGAATTACTAAAAAAGAATTTTCCAGCTGTTGAAATAATCTATGGTAATGTCGATAAAGATAAAAAAGTGGACAATGCTGAAATACTTGCAGCTGTGGAAAAAGCCGATATTCTGATTCACGGTTCAGGGCCATTATTGGTCGGTGCTGATCACCTGGCATTTTGGATTAAAAAAACTAAAAAACCCTTCGGGATTTTCGGTACCACTCTACAAAATCCAAGCGATTACCACCAAAGTATATTGAAAAAAGCCAGCTTTATCTATACCAGAGAAACACATTCTATTGAGCATCTAAAAAAAGCGGGAATAGAAGGTGACCATATTAAATTTGCCCCAGATGCGACTTTTTTTATGAATATAAAAAATGATGAGAAAGCAAATCAATTTATGTCTGATGCAGGCTTGGAAGATGGAAAATTCATTTGTGTGATTCCAAGACTACGATATACACCATATCATAAATTCAACCCTAATAACAACGGCTGGTCTGATGAAAAAGTCAAAGAGGTAGAGACAGTGAATGCGTTGAAGAAAGAGGAAGACCATGCTAAATTGCGGGAAGCAATGATTGCATATGTCAAGGAAACGGGAAATAAAGTGTTGGTCTGTCCCGAAATGACTTACCAAGTAGACATTATGGACGAACTACTGATTGATCCTCTCCCGGAAGAAGTGAAGCCATTTGTATTGAAAAGAGGCTATTGGTTTCCCGATGAAGCCGCCTCGGTTTACAGTAAGGCATTGGCTGTTTTGAGCTTCGAATGTCATTCTCCAATTATCGCTGCTGTAAATGGCACTCCATTCTTTTACCTGCGCCAGCCTGAAGATACAATCAAAGGACAAATGTATTATGATCTTGGTTTTAACGATTGGGTGTTTGAAATTGAAGAAACTACTGGAGAACAAGTAACGAACAGGTTAAGGTATTTGTGGAATAACTATGAACAATCAAAGAGTGAAGTAAAAAGTAAGATAGAGAATATAGAAAGAATTTACAAAGAAAGTACTGATTTGGTTGCAAAAATTTTGGTGACGAATAATCAGTAATCTACATAATTACTATAAAAAACATAAAAATACAGATTTTAAAAGTATATAATAAATCACTACTGTCCGGTTATAAGTCTAATAGAATCAGTTGGTTAGCGTCAGGCGTTGTTAGGTTTGTGTAATTTTTATTTGTAAACAGTTCATTTATAGGTCTTTTCTTGAATACCGTCAGGCTGGAAACCGGTAATATAGTGTGTAAATTGTGCCCGGTCTTGAGCTTTTTCCTGACGATGGCCACCAGCAGGTAGGTACAGATGGCAATCCATATCTGGCAGGATACCGCGTTCAGGCTGTTACCATAAAACGATTTGATGCGCAAGTGCTGTTTTTATCCATTTGAAGGACAGCTATATCGCCCAGCGTTCTTTGTACATTTTACTATGTCCAGGACATCGATTTCGAAGTTATTGGTCAGGAAGATAAAGGTCTTCCCCGTCAGGTGGCCGAAGAACTTTACCCTGCGCCGGTGCTCCGGGTATCTCTTTTTGGAAACAGCCACGGCTGGCTTATAGGACTACCTTGGTTTACTTTTATCATCCGAAAACTAGAACATGTATTATTCTTTTAACGTTGATTATCCAAGATTTATGGATGTTTCGTTTATGGGTTGCCTTTACTTTTCGCACTCTTAAGTTGTCAGTAGGTTACAATGTAATATTATTCGTAATTTCATCCTTTCATATTTTAATATGTCGAACGTACAGGAATTAGACAGCACAATAAAAAATTGGTTTCATATGCATGCCGATGAATTATTCAGCTGGGCTTTTCACAAAACATCTTCCAAAGAAATAGCCGAAGACCTTGTACAGGAAACCTTTTTATCCGCTGTAAAGGGCTTCAAAAATTTCAAGAGTAGCAGTAAACCCAAGACCTGGCTTTTTGCGATATTGAACAATAAAATTATCGATTTTTACCGCAAAAGGGCCAAATCGTCGGCTATTGGCAGCAAAGGGGCAGAACAAAATTTCACCAAACAGACCAACTCCTATTTCGATTCAAATCAGAATTGGATAATCACGGGAAACGAAATTGCCTGGGAAGAGGAAGTCCACCTTTTGGATGACAGTGAATTTAACAAAACCTTGGATGAATGTGTAAACAAACTACCCGACAACTGGCGTTTGGCTGTAGTTTCGAAATACCTTTCGGATAAAACTACCGATCAAATCTGTCAGGAAATGAGCGTGACGGTGTCTAATTACTGGCAAATCGTGCATCGCGCGAAAGTAATGCTAAAAAAGTGTATCGACCACAATTGGCAACATTGAACTTAAGTCGGATTCATTAATACAAATTTGACTGAATAAACTTGCTATGAAAATGTTGAAGAGAATTTTAGGAACAGTAACTTTTTCTTGTTGGAAAATCACCGAAATGGTGGAATCGGAGGCAGTGACCAAATTATCCATTTTTGATAGGATACGGTATAAAACCCATTTGGGGGTGTGTAAAGCGTGTCGATCATATGAAAAGCAATCCGCTTTGATCGGAAAGGCCCTTTCCCGATTGATGTCTTCGTCCCCGCAAGGTGTAAAACCCATGGATAACCTAGCCAAGCAAAAAATACTGGACAGGATAAGTAAAAATGAAAAATAGTCCGTTCCTTAATTGCTTTTAGGTTTTTATTCGGCAAGCTTCGTTATGTGACGTGTTTTTTTGATAACGATCTCATATTTTTCCCCACATAGTTAGTTTGCAAAGTTTTCGCCTTATTTGATTGAGAATGTACTGTACTTGCAACATAATCATCCTATAAAGACTGTTAAGCTGTTTCTGGAAGATAAAGGGTTTAAACAAATTCAATATGTCCGCAGCCCACAATGTAAGTCCTACCCTATTTTTGTGTACCATTATGGCATTACGACCATACGAAAAATCGGCCCTTTTGAAAAGCTGTTCGGTTCTGATGTTACACTTACCCATAAGTTGCTCAAGAATACTATTTCTTTAGATGATTATTTGCTCACGACATCTGCCCCCAAGTTTTCGGAAGGTTTCCACAAACCGGACTGGATGGCCATAAAAGAAGCAAGTTCTACCTATTCCGAAATTGGGGAGGTCCCCTTTTATTATATTTCGCTCGCGCCATTGAGGTCCAAAATAGGAAAAATGGGAGCCCGCACCCAATTTCATCGATTTGGAAAACCTGTTTCGGCAAAGAAGAACATAAACATACCCCTGAAAAGACTACACGGGATCGTTACCGATTTTTCCCTGCGCCCAAAATGGATCTTTGGGCTAAAGCTCATTAGAGATAATACGGATCATTTGAATACCATAGGATCCAAACACCTTTGCGTGATGCCGACTACCACTATGGAGTTTGTAATTACCGCACAACATATTGAAGAGGGAACGATAGAATACGTGGAGCAAAGCAACAGTATTAAATGGCTTGTTCCCTTCCTTAAACGTGGTTTTTGTTTTGAAAAGGATTTCAAGGGATACTTCATGTATTGCAATCCACATCCACTACAAAAAAAATTGGCTCACGAAGTTAAATCTTGACTTTCCCCTGCGTTCGATGATGGCAGTGGTTTCGAGGGTGTCCCTGGTAAAATTAAGCCGATATATATCAAGGGTACCAGCTTAAAAAGTGAGCTATATTCCTGTAAAGTAGCCACAAATACATGCCTTGCATTGTTCAGACCGGACTAACTTTAACAAAATTGAATAGAAATCAGGTGTCAGGAATTCCCTTTCGCACGTCCAATATTCAAAGTTACGACACGTGCGCACCCTATTTGTTTTTCTGTTCATTGGCACTTTGATAAATCAGGGCTTTGCCCAGACCTGTTGTTCCGGTGGGGTACCATTAGCAAATAATTTGGGCCTGCCCAACGAAGGCAAAGGGGTCATATCGTTCGGTCTTAATTATGACTATAACAATCTGAATACGCTCAATGCCGGAACTACCGAACTTGATGACAGCTCAAGACAGCGGATTACCAACTCGGTCTTGCTCAATATGGGGTATGCATTTACCGATAGGCTGGCCGTAGAAACCCTGTTCACCTGGGTCAACCAGTCAAGGATCATTACCCAGTTCGGAAACGTGAATTTTACCGAGACCTCGGGAATCGGTGATGCGGTCGTTCTTATGAAGTATTCCATACCCGATGTTTTGGGAAATCGAAGCGTATGGAATGTAGGGGCAGGAACTAAATTACCTTTGGGAGATTCGGATATTCTATCGGAACGGGGCATTCAGCTCACCGCTGACCTACAACCGGGCAGCGGTGCTTGGGACGGGATTGGATGGACATCGGTTTCAAAAGGACTGAATTTCAGGCCATCCGCCACGCTGTCCGGTAGTTTTACGTATAGGCTTACCGGAGTCAACAATTCGTATTTGAACGATACGGCGACCTACGAATTCGGGGATGAAATTCAGACCAATCTTGGGTATACAGATCAATTTCTACTCTTCAATACCATTTTCAGTCCGGGGCTGGTACTTAAGTACAGAAAGGCTTTCGAAGATAGGATAGATGACCAGGGGATTCCCAATACCGGGGGCGAGTGGGTATTCGTACGTCCCGAAATAGCGGTGCAAGTGACCCCGAACATTGCTATCAATTCCCGTTTTGAGCTGCCACTTTACAGTTATGTCGAAGGCACCCAATTAACTCCCACATTTCGGTTCTCGACCGGCATATCATTTAATTTGAACACTAAAAAGAAGATACTAATCAATTAAATTATTGACTATGAAAAATGTATTTGTAATCGTTTGCATTACTTTGCTGCAAGCATGTAGTTCCTCAAGTTCGAG
>JAGXIC010000087.1 GCA_024635875.1 Pricia sp. | reverse complement strand
TGGTTCGGTCCTTTTCGTACCTCGCGGCCACCCATGCCCTGCGCGGATACGGGATATTCGCCTATAAACCAGTTGGCCACATCGATATTGTGTATATGCTGCTCCAGAATATGGTCGCCGCAAAGCCAGTTGAAGTAATACCAGTTGCGCATCTGGAATTCGAGTTCACTTTGATCGGGCTGACGCTCGCGCGTCCACACCCCGCCACTGTTCCAATATACTTGTCCGCTTACGATTTGACCGATACTGTCTTTATTCAGTTCCTCGATGGCGGCCAAATAACTATCCTGATAATGCCTTTGTAGGCCTACCACCACGTTCAATTTGTTTTCCTTCGCCTTTTTGGCGGCGTCAAGGACTTTCCGTACCCCGGGCGCATCAACGGCGACGGGTTTTTCCATAAATACATGCTTGCCATTATTGACGGCGTATTCAAAATGTTGGGGACGGAACCCGGGAGGTGTGGCCAATATGACCACATCGGCCAAGTCGATGGCTTTTTGCGCCGCATCAAAACCGACGAACTGGTTTTTTTCAGGTACGTTCACTTTTTTGGTCTTACATAGCGCATCCGGAACTTTTTCTTTCTTCTTTTTCGATGAACCGGCATTTTCCGTCTCACAAATCGATTTGGTAATGTTCATTAAGCTACTTTTCAACCGATCTTCAAAGGCATCGGCCATGGCGACAAGCTCCACATTTTCGTCGGCATTCAGCGCCTGTACCGCTGCACCCGTACCTCGACCGCCACAGCCCACCAAAGCGATTTTTAATTTTTTGTCATTGGTCGAATTGAACATACCCTGCATCTGCAAATTGGGCAAAAGCATAGCTCCCCCAGTAAATAAGGCGGTATTCTTTACGAAATCCCTACGTGGATTTTTACTGATATCAGATTTTTTCTCGTCTTTTTTCATTGTATGTACTTCTTGGATTTATTTTTAAAACTAACCAGATTTTACGATTCATTTAAACCTTGCTCAAGATATAAAGAATATCGCACTTTATACTAGTGATCATCAATGATTTTCATATTCATAGCACAATTTTATTGTCAAAAAACGATAATAACGCTACATTTATCCCCGCAACGACCAATCGATACTTTATGGAAACTGTTTTAGAGCGCTTGGACTGGGTGGTGCTGGGCGCCTATTTTCTAGCCTTAATCGGAGTTGCCCTTTGGGTCATACTTCAAAAGAACAAAGATACTGCGGACTATTTTTTAGCCGGAAGAAATGTCGGTTGGTTCGTCATCGGCGCCTCCATTTTCGCCTCGAATATTGGTTCCGAACATGTCGTGGGCTTGGCGGGTACCGGTGCGGAATCGGGCATGCCCATGGCACACTACGAGCTGCACGCCTGGATCGTATTGTTGTTGGGATGGCTTTTTCTTCCCTTTTACATGCGAAGTAAGGTCTTTACCATGCCGGAATTCCTAGAAAAACGTTTTGATAGCCGATCACGATGGTTTTTGTCCGTCTTTTCATTGGTAGGCTATGTGATTACGAAAGTATCCGTGACCATCTACGCGGGGGGCATCGTGGTTTCCGAACTCCTGGGCATCGATTTTTGGTACGGTGCCATAGGCATAGTGATCTTTACCGGAGCCTACACAATTATCGGAGGCATGAAGGCCGTAATCTACACGGAAACCCTGCAAACCGTCGTACTGATTGCAGGTTCTATTATCATCACCTATCTCGGACTTGAGCAAGTAGGCGGCTGGGCCGAACTTCGCGCTACGGTCGGTCCCGATCACTTTAATATGTGGCGACCGATGTCCGATCCCGAATTTCCGTGGACGGGACTCCTTTTTGGTGGAACCATTGTCGGTATCTGGTATTGGTGTACCGATCAGTACATCGTTCAACGTACGCTGGCCGCACAGAACATCAAAATAGGAAGACGCGGTGCCATTTTCGGGGCCTACCTCAAAATTCTGCCTATATTTATCTTTTTGATACCCGGTATTATCGCCTTTGCTTTGGCCAAACAGGGCGTACTGACCTATGACAAGGCCGATGAAGTTTTTCCCGTACTCGTGAAAACCTTATTGCCAACAGGCTTAAAAGGACTCGTGGCCGGAGGATTGATGGCCGCCCTTATGAGTTCCCTAGCCTCGGTTTTCAACTCCTGCTCTACGATATTTACTATGGATATCTACAAAAAGTTACGACCGGATACCCCCGAGAAAAAACTATTGAACATCGGCAGGGTCGCCACCGGTCTGGTGGTTATTTTAGGGATTATTTGGATTCCCATAATGGATAAAATCGGTGGGGGTGTACTCTATCAATACCTGCAAAGCGTACAGTCGTACATCGCACCGCCCATCACCGCCGTTTTCGTTTTGGGCATTCTCTGGAAGCGCGTCAACTCCACCGCTGCCATCGTAACGCTGTTTTCCGGACTGGTAGTAGCCGCATTGCGGATTACCGCCGAAATACAGATAAACGACCTTTCGGGCATTGCCTATACATTTGCGACCATCAACTTTGCACACATGGCCATTTTTATGTTTATTTTTTCCGTAATCGTTTGTGTCGGCACCAGTTTAGCAACTGCAGCGCCCGATTATGCCACTATCAAAGGTTTGGCGTTCGGTACCCTGACACCTGAGCAAAAAGTTGAGGCCATTGGTAGCTATACTTGGGTCGATATTATGTTATCGGTACTATTGGTGATTGTCGTGGTTGCAGTATTGACCTATTTTACAGGGTGATAGCCCATTCTGCCAAATTTTGATTGTTCACTAATTTTTCTTTTGTTACTTTTTTCTTAAAATTCACGTTAAAAATAAATTATATTTATAAAAATTTACATCACAAAAACCATAAACCAATATTTATGCAAACTTCAACAAATGTAATGGCACCAAACGCGAATAGACTCTTTTACGGTAGCTGCCTCGCGCTTATTACCACAGCATTCTCTTTCAGTATACGCGCTGGCATCTTGCCCCAATTGGGAGAAGAACTGAGCTTATCGGCGGAACAACTGGGTTTTATAAACTCCATGTGGTTCCTAGGATTTCCGATATCCATGGTAATTGGAGGCCTGATATACAATAAGGTCGGTGGAAAGGCAATCATGCAATTTGCGTTTTTTGCGCATGCGGTCGGAATCATTATGACCATTTACGCTGGAAGCTATTATGGTCTTCTTATTTCTACGCTTCTTATCGGTTTGGGCAACGGCTGTACCGAAGCTGCCTGTAATCCTATGATTGCCGATGCCTATAAGGGTAATCGGATGAGTAAGATGATGAACCGCTTTCATATGTGGTTCCCCGGAGGTATCGTAATCGGAAGCCTTATATCGAAATTTATGACCGATGCGGGGTTAAGCTGGGAAAGTCAGGTTTGGATCATCCTAGTTCCTACCCTAATATACGCCTATCTTTTCTTTGGACAATCGTGGCCAAAAGCGAAAGTCGAGGGAGCTTTAAGCTTATCGAGCAACTTTAAAGCTATGGTATCTCCCCTATTTATTTTTATGGCGTGTTGTATGGCACTTACGGCCATTAGCGAGTTCGGTCCGCAACAATGGGTGGGACTCATATTGTCTAAAAGTGGGGCGGAACCCATGTTGGTATTGGCCTTGGTAACCGGACTCATGGCTATAGCGCGATATTTCGGGGGGAACGTGGTCGCCAAGTTCGATCAGACTGGGGTACTTTTAGGTGGATCCATATTGGCAACTATAGGAGTCTATCTCTTTAGTACGCAAACAGGTGCTATGGCGTATGTCGCAGCCGTATTTTTTGCACTAGGTGTGGCGTATTTTTGGCCGAATATGATCGGATTTATTGCAGACAAGATACCGAAAAGTGGGGCTCTAGGTCTTTCGATTATGGGGGGCATCGGAATGTTTTCCACGTCAATCTTCCAACCCATTATCGGGGGATGGATAGATACCGACAAAGCAGAGGCGGCCGCGGCGGGCCTTACAGGTGACGAACTTGAGCTGGTCGCGGGACAGAATACGCTGGAAACCATGACGACCTTTCCCGCCATTCTTATAATCTTGTTTATCATTCTACTGTTTTGGATGCGCAAGAGAAAAGCAAAAGACAAAGCCCAGGCCCAAACGGGTGCTGAAGGTACAGCGATGTAATTTTAATTGAAAGAATTTTTGAATCCTATAAAAAGCGGTTCTCTTAAAGAGAGCCGCTTTTTTTAATCGTGCTCTCGAACGAGCGCATTCTTATGAATTAATATATGATGGTTTAGCGTTCATCCCAATTGATGTTGTAAGTTACTTTTACAGTAACATTAACTGAAATATTAATTTAAAACAAATAGTTATGAACAATGATCAAGTAGAAGGCAAATGGAAACAGGTCAAAGGTCAATTCAAACAAAAATATGGGAAGTTGACCGACGACGATGTAACCTACAGCGAAGGAAAATTCGATGAAATGCTTGGTAATCTTCAGGAGAAAACTGGAAAGACCAAAGAGGAATTGAAAAAGGAAATAGATAGGATGTAAACCTTTATATCCATCTATTGAAAATAGCCCGCAATTAAAATTGCGGGCTATTTTTTGTTTATCCTTTAATTTTCTTCCACACTTTTTTAAATCCCATTACTACGGGTAAACAGGCAAAGCCGACGACCAATCCCGTTAAGAACTCCGCTACAATAGAGGGTAAGGCATGAAGCCACTCATGAATAAAGTGAAGATTATGTACAAAGATACCGCCAGCCACCAAAATAAGGGCAATAGTACCGATTACGGAGAGGCTTTTGACCACTTTGGGAAGGGCAATGACTAAAAAGCGGCCGACTTTATCCGAAAAACTATCATCCCTTTCGTTAAGGGCAATGAGCTTGGCTCCAAAATCATCCATTCGTACGATAAGGGCGACTATACCATATACACCCACGGTCGCAATTAGGGCGATGATGGAAACGACGATGACTTGTGTCCAAATATCCTCCTTTACCACGGTACCCAAGGCAATAATGACAATTTCAACGGATAGAATGAAATCGGTTACAATGGCAGATTTTATTTTCCCCTTTTCCACCTCCAAAACTTCCGCTTCGGTCATCTCCTTCGCGACTACCTCTACCGCATGCTCATGAGGTACAATCCATTCATAGATTTTTTCGGCACCCTCATAGGCAAGGTAGAGTCCACCAAGAATTAAGATTACCGTGACTGCGGCCGGCAGAAAGGCACTGAGCAGAAAAGCGACCGGTAAAATAATCAGTTTGTTGAGCATGGAGCCCTTGGTTATCGCCCAAAGCACCGGGATTTCACGGGCGGCCATAAAACCGGAGGCCTTTTCGGCGTTCACGGCCAAATCGTCACCCAATATGCCGGCGGTCTTTTTGCCCGCAACCTTGGTCATGACGGCCACATCGTCCATCATACTTGCAATATCATCTAGTAAAGCGAAAAATCCTGATGCCATTACTTTTAAATTTTTAATTAGGCTTTTCTATCCATCGTTGACTTTATTATTGCCCGCCATAACTGCATTGCCAACCAAATATGGCGAAAGATAGGAATTTCATCCTTGGTTTGAAATCCTTGGCATCCTATTTTAGGGGGCCAGTTTTAATACAGCTAAAACATACATCATCCGAGATAAAATAATAACCGTATCGCTATTATATTTATCCAAATAAAACAAAAAAATCATGAGCAAGAACAATTTATTTAACGAAGAAGCTAGAGCTAAAATTAAAGAATTGGCACAAAATATCGACTTTGCAATGATGGAAACCCATTTGAGGTCAACCCCTACCCATATCATTCCCATGAGTACCAAAGACGTCGATGATGAAGGGTGCATTTGGTTCTTAAGCAACAAGAACAGCGAACATAATGGCTATATCGATGCCGATAATAGCATTCAACTTATTTACTCCAAACCTAGTGATATGGAGTTTATGACTGTTTTCGGCCATGCCTTTATTTCCACAGAAAAATCGATACTTGAAAAATACTACGGTTCATCCGACGACGCCTGGTTTGACGGTATTGACGACCCAAATCTGACCGCTATTAAGGTCATCCCAAAGGATGCGCATTATTGGGATACTAAAAACGGAAAGCTGGTAAGCCTCCTAAAAATGGGAATGGGCGCGATAACCGGGGAAAAGCAAGATTTGGGCGAAGAAGGCGATTTAAAAATATAGTATCCTCTTGTTTTAGTCCATAATTGGGACATCCCTTTACACCTAAAACCCAAATTTTGACCCTGTCGCCATTTTAATCTTTTAAGCTTTCATGAAAACAATTAGGGAAATTGACGATTCGGCCATGTGCATCTCTAGAAAGAAACGCGGCAAGGGATACAGTTTTTACGATGAGAACGGAAATTTAATCAAGGATAAAAAAGTCTTGAAACGCCTTCGTGGATTGGTAATACCCCCTATGTGGAAGGAAGTTATGGTCTGCCGCTTTGACGATGGCCATATACAGGCCATCGGCCGCGACGCCAAGGATCGAAAGCAATACATTTACCATTCCGTCTATGAAAAACAGCGGCAGGAAGCCAAATTCAAGAAAATGCTAGAGTTTTCGGAACGGCTTCCTAAAATTCGTAAAAGAGCACATAAAGATTTGGATACCCAGGGCTGGGGCAAGGTTAAATTGGTGGCATTGGTCATCTTAATTTTGGATGAATACGGCGTCCGAATTGGTAATAAGGAATATAAAAAACAGAATGAATCCTACGGTCTCACCACCTTGCGCAGAAAGCACCTTAGTATTGGAGATGACGCTCTCTTTTTATCCTTTAAGGGAAAAAGCCATCAAGAGCAAGAGGTACATATCGATGACGAAACCTTGGTGCCATTTATCAAGGAAGTGGCCGACTTACCCGGGTATGAAATTTTCAGGTACCGCGATGACCAAAAGAACTATCATGATGTGGATAGTGATGATGTTAATGAGTATATCACGGAATACATGGGTCCGGACTTTTCAAGCAAGGATTTCCGTACCTGGTCCGCCAACCGATTGGCGGTAGAATCCTATCCGTTGGCCTTGGAGGAACTTGAGGATGGTAGCAGAAAGAAATTCAGTAATATCGTTATCAAAATGGTCGCTGCCGAACTAGGAAATACGCCGACGGTCTGTCGGGATTATTATGTGCACCCTGCCGTGTTCCGTTCCATCGACGAAAAATCCATGCCCAATCCGAATCCTTTTAAAGATTCAAAAAGCATTTCCGCACTTTCTGCCAGTGAGAAACTGGCCCGTAAAATAATTGAAGAAAGTTATTGAGGAGCAAGTGATTATTCGTTATACACTTTGAGTCCACGTTATTAAATAGTTTAATTTCAACAACCCATAACACTGAATATTAACCATTAGATAAATAATTAAAAAATGAAAACAAGTATTAAACTTATTACTGGAATCTCTTTGTTGTTGTGTGTTTCCTGTGGGGCCAAGAAAAGTACCCAATCAAAAATGGAAAAAAATCAGGAGGAGATGGCCGCCGAAGCTACAACTATGGGCGATGATGCTGCCGAAAAATCGGAGGAGATGGACAGTTCCACCAACGCTGTGCAGATGACCAACGGATCTGGCGGCGGCAATTCGAATGTCAATATCAACGACGCCACTAAAACTCCCGTGACGGAGAAAACGGACAATACCCAAATGTATAGGGCACTTCAGATGACCGACGACCAAATCCAAAGCTTTGAAAACGCCATGGAGGATTTCACTACCCGTCGGCAAAACACGGCCAACGGGGAAATGATGGGCACCGTAACCGACGAAAAAGAGCGGCAATTGGAGACCATACTTTCCGAGGAACAATTTTCCACTTACGAAAGTTGGAAAAAGGATAATTAGGTAAACCTTTCCAACGTATTCCAAATTTGAATTACAGAGCCATCTGCGAATCATTCGATTCTCAAATGGCTTTTTTTATATTCTTTTCCAAGAATGTCCACTAAACCCAGTTTTTGGGATAATACAGCATATATATTGGACAATGTTGGGTATCAAATCTACAAGTAACCACCCTAATTTTGTATCGAAACAATTACCAATTTAAATATGAACGGTCGTAATTGTCGGATTTAATCTCAAAAATCCTTTAGATATGAAAAAAGTATTGGAATCATCAAATAAAAAAGCCTTGATTGCTCTTGCGATAGGAGGTTTCGGAATAGGCATGACGGAGTTCGTTATCATGGGCATACTGCCCGATGTGGCGAATGCTTTACACATCAGTATTCCCAAAGCCGGACATTTTATTGCTGCCTATGCATTAGGTGTAGTCATAGGGGCACCTCTTCTAACCGGAATCGGCGGTAAGTGGCCAGCCCATAAAGTGTTATTATTTTTAATGCTATGGTTTACGGTCTTTAACACACTTTCCGCTTTTGCAGAAAGTTACGAAAGCCTGTTGGTCGTTCGGTTTTTGTCGGGATTACCCCATGGTGCGTTCTTCGGTATCGGTGCCGTAGTGGCCGGAAAGCTTGCAAAGAAGGGAAAAGCGGCGCAGGCTATCGCCACTATGATGGCAGGATTAACGGTCGCCAACGTTATTGGTGTACCCTTAGGTACCTATTTCGGACATGAATACGATTGGAGCATCGCCTTCTTACTTGTCGGTATGGTAGGCTTGCTGGCTTTACTGGGCGTTTATTTTTGGATGCCGCAGTTGGCCCAATCATCAACCCAGGGTTTTGCCAAAGACATCAAAGTATTTAAAAAGCCGCGCCTTTGGGGATTAATTTTATTGACCACTATCGGTACGGGCGGATTTTTTGCTTGGTACAGCTATATCGCTCCCTTGATCACCGAAGTGGCCGGTCATGAGGAAAGTGTAGTAGGTTATGCCATGATTCTTACCGGATTGGGCATGGTGTTCGGAAATTTCCTCGGTGCCAAATTGACTGAAAAATTCGCACCCATGAATGCCATTTTGATTGCCCTGACCCTTATGGTAACCGTGCTACTTGCCAATACCTTTTTAGCCGCTGACAAAATAGCCGTATTGGTCATGACCTTTATTATTGGGGCGGTAGGATTCAGTATCTCCACTCCCCTACAGATGGCCATCATAAGGGCATCAAAAGGTTCCGAAATGTTGGGCTCGGCCATGAATCAAAGTGCCTTTAATATGGGCAATGCTTCCGGGGCATTTTTAGCAGGCTTGCCGATAGCGATGGGTTACGGCTACACATCTGCCGATTTCGTCGGAGCGGCCTTGGCAGGCGCAGGAGTGATGATAGCAGGACTAATCGTTCTTTCAGGGAAGCGCATTTTGGTCAAAAGACGACGCTATGTCCTGCAGCACTGAGTTTAGGGGATGTAAAGAAATTGAATGGAGGATTGAACCCTTTAAACGAACAAAAAAATCAGTGTCAGCACAATACCAGCCAGGGAAAATTAAACTCGCTTTTTCAAAACGATATTGATGATGCCCGAAGTACCTTCCACATCGTTCTTGGCTAACGGGTTGGTAATGAATTCGATACGCTCGATCATATCGACGGTCAAGATGCCAAGAGCTTTGCCCTGTTCGTCGGCAATGAATGAGGGCCACCGTTGATCAGTATTTGCACACCTTGGCTGCCACGCAGGCTAACCGCCCGCTCAATGCTTAGGTTAACCGACGGCACTTTTTCAGTTTGAAAAATAGGGATAGGGTACAGCAAACGTATATATCACCCAATGTTGACATGGCCTGCCTCTTCGATGGCGGGATGTAAAACCGTCGCTTTTTCGAATGCATCAACCTAAAGCAAAATTGGGTCAAATTGTATCGCTTGAATGCCCAATTCTCGTATCTTCAACGGGAATTGGTCATACGGAGGTCGACTTCACTAAATTTATTTTCCTAAGCTTCTAGCAATCAATGGAATTAGAAATCATTTTAATGTTTGCAGTGCTACTTACTACCGTAGTACTTTTTGCATTTGAGGTATTTCCGGTTGATAAAATTGCTTTCTTTATCATCGTATCCTTGGCATTACTGGGTTTGGCAACGCCCGAGGAGGCCATTAGCGGCTTCAGTAATAGTGCGACCATCGCGGTCTTGGCGTTGATGATCTTGGCCATAGCGATGGAAGAAAATGGGGTTATAAATTGGTTGACCTCTAGTATGGGCCGAATAAAATCCTTGCCGCTGTTTTTTATGGCCCCGATTTTTATGATAGTAACGGCGGGTATTTCTGCATTTATAAGTACCACGGCCGTGGTTATCGTATTTATCAAGATTATCAATAGGCTGTCGGACAAATTTGATATTCCGCAGTCCAAATTGTTGCTGCCCATTTCGTTTGCCGGTATTCTAGGCGGGTCGTGTACTTTGATGGGCACATCGACCAACCTTATTGTCAACTCGGTCGCCAAGAACCTGGGTGCCGAAAAATTTGGATTCTTCGAATTTTCGCTTTTGGGACTTGTTTTTCTTTCCATCTCCATCGTCTATCTCACCCTGGCCCTGAAATGGCTGCCCAGTGGTAAAAATAAAGACCTGAAGGAAGATTACGACCTCGGTAATTACACAACACAGATG
>JAGXIC010000086.1 GCA_024635875.1 Pricia sp. | reverse complement strand
TATCCTCTAACTTCCTACCGCTTAATTTTCCGTATTCGTGGGTCTTGTTGAATTTGGCCACATCGAAATATACCGATCCGTTCGCTTCGTAGGCATATCCCTTTTCAAAAATTTCTTTGATAATCTCTATTTGCTCGATAATATGTCCCGTAGCGGTCGGTTCGATACTTGGGGGCAGGAGATTGAATTTTGTAAGCGTATTATGAAAATCGAGGGTGTAACGCTGAACGACTTCCATGGGTTCCAGCTGTTCCAAGCGTGCTTTCTTGGCAATCTTATCCTCACCATCTTCAGCGTCGTCCACCATGTGTCCGGCGTCGGTAATATTGCGTACATAGCGCACTTTGTAACCCAAATGTTTGAAATACCGAAAAATCATGTCGAAAGACATAAAAGTGCGACAGTTACCGAGGTGGACGTTGCTATAGACCGTCGGACCACAAACGTACATGCCGATATGGCCTTCGTTCAAAGCTTCGAAAACCTCTTTTTTGCCGGAAAGGGAATTATGGATTTTTATGGATTGGTTTTGGTAGGTTTGCATATCGGGGGGGAAAGGTTTAGAAATTGGTATCTAAATTTATATAATCCAAAAACTCCCGGCGTACGGCCTCGTTTTTGAATTTTCCGCCATATTCCGCGGTGACGGTGCTGCTCTCGATATCACGGATACCGCGCGAGTTGACGCAAAGGTGCTTGGCGTCGATGACACAGGCCACATCGTCGGTACCCAAAACTTGCTGAAGCTCGCGCACTATCTGTATGTTCAAACGTTCTTGCACTTGGGGGCGCTTGGCGAAATAATCGACGATACGGTTCATTTTTGAAAGTCCGACAACGGTGCCGTTAGAAATGTAGGCGATGTGGGCCTTACCAACTATCGGTAACAAGTGGTGCTCGCATGTGGAGTAGAGGGTGATGTTCTTTTCCACCAACATCTCGCCATATCTATATTTGTTGGTAAAAGTCGACGATTTGGGCTTCCTATCGGGATGCAATCCCCCGAAAATTTCCTTGACGAACATTTTGGCCACTCGGTCCGGTGTACCTTTCAGGCTGTCATCTTCAAGATCAAGGCCCAAAGTCAGCATGATTTCGTGAACATTGCTGCGAATACGGGCTATTTTTTCGGAATCTTCCAAGTCGAAGGCGTCTTCACGAAGGGGTGTTCCTTCCGATGCGGAGGCATGGTCATCGCCCATTTCTTCATATTGCTTTTTTAAAGTGTTGTCTATTTTCATAAGCATCCTAAACTATAGCTTTTTAAAACTCCCATTGTATTGATGTCCTAAAGAAATTAAAATCCCTAACACATGATAATCAACAGAAACCGATTGCGATTCAGCTGTAAAACGGATGCAAAGATATACATTATATGGCACTTTATGCCCACTATGCACCGTTACACAACATAAATTGGTGTTAAGCAAAAAGCTAGATTATTTTTACGTTGCCCAATGTTTTGCTTCTTATGAACCATTTTCTAGGAATTTTCTTTCCCTTATTTTTTCTCGGGATGTTGGGCCATGCCCAAGTCGCTTCCGATTGTGGCAACGCCATCCCCATTTGTAACAATACCCCGACGAACGGAGGAACGAACGGATTCGGTACGGACGATTTCAACGGCGTACTCCAAAGCGGATGCTTGGAAGAAGCCCTTGACGGCACTATCGAATCCAATTCCGCATGGTACCGTTTTCGAACGGGCGCTTCGGGAGAATTAGGATTTAACATCAGAATCAATACTGACGAGGATTGGGATTTTGCCCTTTATAGAACTAACGGTTGCACTACTTTGGGAGACCCGGTACGCTGTAATTTTTTCGACGACAACGAGCCAAATGCTTTTATAGGGGTTGGAGAAGATCCCACTGGAGATACGAACAACGTTGAATATGAAGATTGGTTGCAGGTGACGCCCGGAGAGGAATATTATCTTTTTATAAACAATTTCAGTAATACAAATTCCGGATTTTCGATTCAGTTCTCGGGAAATATATTTGTGACCAACCCCTACGATGCCCTGGACTGTTCGATTGTTGACAACCTTCTCGGTCCACCGCGATTGGCCTGTGAAAACGATGTTGTGATTTTAAATGCGACTACACCGAACGCTTCGCAATACACTTGGTTCAAGGATTTGGGAAACGGTTTCCAATTAATTCCAGGTGCCCATGAATCGACGCTTCAAGCCGATGTTTCCGCAAACTACAGGGTTGACGTATTACGGCCTTCAAACACTATATTCAGTGAAATGCAGATAGCATTTACCGAAATACCGATCGCCCATCCGGTATGTGATGAAGCCTCTTGTACCCCTTTTGATGTTGTAGATTTTTCACAAAAGGACGCCGTAATTCTTGGAAGCCAAGATCCGACCCGGTTTGTGGTGAGTTATTATGCTTCCTTGGCCGACGCGACCAACGGTATGAACGCATTGCCCAAACAGTATCCAACACAATCGGGCTCACAACGGATCTACGTTAGGGTCGGCTCCATTGATAATCCCAATTGTTATGACGTATCCCAAAGTTTCCAATTGATCAATTTGGAAACGCCGACCCTTGATTTTCCCGAGGAAGCCTACCTCTGTGAAGCCAATATGGGAATGATAGTGGGTATGGATAATCCGAACCCTAATTACACCTACAGTTGGGATTCCGGGGAAACAACGCCGACCCTTGCGGTAGCGGAAGCGGGCAGCCACACGCTAACGGTGACCAACACACAATCCGGATTAAGCTGTAGCGATTCGCGAACAATTAGGGTCAGCCTATCGCGACCTCCTGAGATTACCGACATCGTAATCGAAGATTTGAGCAACAACAATATGATAACGGTAATGGCCGATGGGCCAAATGCCCTTGAATATCGGCTAGACGATGGGGTATACCAAAACGGGAACAGGTTTAACAACGTATTGCCAGGCAGGCATACCCTAACCCTTAATGATCCACAGGGTTGTGGTGCCGTCTCCGAAGAAATCGTGGTCATCGGATTCCCTAAATTTTTTACGCCCAACAATGACGGTTCGAACGATGTATGGACTATTTCAGGATTAGATCTTTTAGAAGACCCATCGATATCGATTTTCGATCGCTACGGAAAGTTAATGGCCATGCTTGACGGCAACACCTATAATTGGGCCGGAACGTATGGTGGACGACCCCTTCCCGAATCCGATTATTGGTTTAGACTTACTTATACCGATGATAGCGGCCAGACCGTCGAGGCCAAGTATATCACCAATCACTTTTCGTTGAAGCGGTGATTGTCCCATAAACCCAAAACCCATAAACTGCTCAATTGGTATACATAGTTCACAATCCCGAATAGCAGATCCATGTGAGGGACTCATAGCTCATAACCCTGCACTCATAACTTCTTTCATTGCCCACCGCAACTGCAACTGCAAACTCCCTTGCTCCCTTTTATCGATTAACTGCCAATTTCTCCCGTTGAAACATACTAAACAGAGTCTTAAATAGTTATAGATAAAAGCATTTTTAGCCCAACTCTTATGCGACCTGCACCCATCGCCTTTTTTGCCCTATTCCTGATGTTTTGTTTGGGTATGCACGCACAAAACTCCCCAGATTGCCGAACCGCCATCCCCGTTTGCGCAGATGCGCCTATCATGGGCTATGCCGATGGTAATGGCGATATCGATGATTTTGATCCAGAAGTCATCCGATTATACGATTGTCTCGAGAAAGGTAGTGTCAGTTCCGCCAACATAGAAAACAATGCCTCATGGTTCGTTTTTCGTGCCGGAACTGGGGGCAGGTCGGTTTTGACATTGAAGCCTTGCCGGTCGGCGGTTCGGCAACTCCGACTGCGGAATGGGATTTTATCGTTTTTGGTCCCGATCCCGATTGTACCGCTATTAGCAATGGAACGGCACCTGTGGCCGCCTGTAACTATGAGGTTAACAACACCAACTTTACCGGTATCGGAGTGAATCCCGTAAGCGGACAGGAAGGTGGTGTTTTTGTCGATGATGTTACCGAAGGAAATAATAATACGTATGCCCCGTGGTTAGACGTGTTACCGGGAGAGATGTATTACATCCTTATAAATAATTACAACACAAATTTCGATGAAGAGGCGGAACATTTTATGCTTACGTTTACCGGGAGTTCGGTGGATGCCGATCAGAACAGCGCCTTGGACTGTACTTTACGTGACGAGTTTTTAGGATTGGATATCGTAGCCTGTGAGGGCGATCCGGATATCCCCTTGAGCACACTGAATTCTCCTGCAGGTCCTGATATTCTGAATGTCGCTTGGTCTGTCGACTTTGATGACGATGGCACTATCGACGCGCCGTTGGAATCGAGCCCTTCAGCCACTGAAATTGTCGTTGCCAGCCCGAATAGCGGCCGTTATTTCGTCGATATCACGACCAGTTTTGGTCATGTGACCGATGATATTCTGATTACATTTTATGGAATTCCTGTTTTGGAAAGGGTCGAACTTTTAAATTCCAACCTCACCCTAAATCCGGATCGAAATAATATCGAAATTTTTGTGGACGGCGTAGGCGATTATGAATATGCCATCAATGGTGGTGGATTTCAAGATGACCCTGTTTTCAATGATGTGCCACCGGGAATCAATATGGTCATTATCAATGATAAAAATGGATGCGGCAGTACAGATGCGCTGGAATTTTTAGTTGTCGGTTATCCGAAGTTTTTTACCCCGAACAGCGACGGCACGAACGATACTTGGAATATCAGGGGCATGGAGACTTTGGTTGACCCCTCGGTATTTATTTTCGATAGATATGGAAAGTTATTGGCCCAGTTAGGAATCAATACCAATTGGGACGGTACCTTAGACGGAACTCCGCTACCTTCTTCCGACTATTGGTTTCGATTGGAGTACGGCGGGCAGGAAGAAGGGGTATTGGTTGCTAAATCGACACGAACGCATTTTACATTGAAGCGGTGACTTCATTCGCTTGGTGCCCTACGCCGAAAAACCCTGGCGCTTAGCATAATGTGAATAGCAAACTCCCTAGAAGTTTAAAGTATATCCCAAACTATAGGTCATATTGATTTTATTGACAAGTGCAGGCGTGTTGATCCCGGTTTCCGCTAAATAGCGAAGTACGTCTTGTTCCAGACGATTAACGGCGAAATCCAATCGGCTTCCTCCGAAGTTAAAACCGAGTCCCCCGGAAATACCGTTGAGGTCGCCAATGATGTTTCCATCTTCATACGGACTTTGTTCATAACGATATCCGGCCCTTAGGCTTATTCTCTTGATTCGGTATTCGCCACCCACCCTAAAGGAGGATACCGCACCTAGACTTTCCGAAATAAAAGCATTTTCAGAGGCGAAAACAGCATCGCTAGTAGGGCGCAATTCTGCAGTCGAGAAATCCTGATAGCTATAATCGAAACTCAATAATCCGTTTTGCGCGAAAACCGCGGCAATGCTTCCAGTCAATTTACCAGGTGTCTTGATTTGGTAGTCAAAGATGGTAGTGCCCAAGAAAGGCGATCCATCGACTAAAGGTCCCCTTTGATCATAGTTCGAACTAATACGTTGTGCGAGATTATCAGTTAATCGGTACCAGGTCGGTGATTGATAGCTTGCGCCCAGTCGTATAAATTCGTTTAACTTACCTATGGCGCCAATACCCAACGAGAATCCGCTACCTTCGGTCTGCAACAAATTTTCAAAAGTAGTTCTACGTACATCGGAGTTGGAATCGAAATACTCCTCCTGATAACTATTTAGCCTATCGAACAAAACGTTGTGAAAATTTAGGGATGCACCGAATTGTAGGTAATCGCCATATTGTGTGGCCGCATTTACCGTAAACTTGCTGTTTTGCCCGGATACGGTTTGACGGAATTGTTGCGAAACTTCATTGTAATCGGCATTCGAAACATAGGTGGTTTCATTGGGGTCATCGGGATTTGTGGGGTCGATAATACCGCCCTGAAAGCCAAGGAACGCCTGTTGAGCTGGATATCCAAGACCATCGGTAGCACCGATATCTAAATAGGCATCGTTGAGGGTCTCATTATCGAGAGTTTTAAGATCCTCGGCCAAAATTCCATTCGCAAAATTCAGGAAATAATTGTCGATTCCCTCGTTACTAAGACCGGTAGCATAGACACGGTCGTCAAAATTCTGTACCATATCGTAGTTGAAGGCACCGGTTATCTTTTTCCATTTCGAATCAGGGTCTTGGGACTTAAAAACCAAGGCGCCGCCCACCTGATTTATGTCCAGTGAATTCGAATTGTCGTTGGTTATGCTACCTCGATAGTTTGCCTCTGCCTTACGGTCGAAATAGGTGCCCGTAAAAGTAAACAGGCTGTTATTGAATACGGCACTACCGGCCGGATTGGCGCCCAACGCCGATAAATCGCCTCCTAAAGCCCCAAAAGCACCCCCCATACCTTGAAAGCGAGCAGTACCTTGAAGATTCTCACTACTATAGCGCAGTACATCATCGATATTCTGGGCACTTGAAATGGCGCATGCGGACAGCGCTATGAAAGTCAAAAGTCTTTTCATTCTAAGCAATTTTTAAATCAATTTTTGATTTGTCATTAAGGGATTCAATCGGCAATTATTTTCGACCTTCCACTCAAATTTGGTATTTAAATTTCATGCGTACCGGTCACAACACAACTTATTATTTTGGAATTTGGAATTTAATTACCTCTTCTTCCGCCCGACGAGGAAGAGCGGGACGCACCGCTAGAGCCTCTAGAGGAACTCCCTGAGCTTCTGACGCTGCCCGACGAGCTTCTAGAACTACTTCCAGAGCTTCTGTAGCTGCTACCAGGTTGTGAACTGCGGCTACTAGATGATCTATAGCTGTTGTTGCTACTACTTCGTGGGGAAGAACTTCTGTAGGATCTACCACTGCTCTGGGTTCTGGTGCCCGAACTGCGATACGTCGAACTTCTAGGTGAAGAACTTTTATACGTCTGGTTACTTCTAGAAGAGCGGTTGTAATTGGGTGTGGCCCGCGTACTTCTGCTCGTACGGTACGATTGGTTTCGGTCGACCCCTACAGTTCTTCTCGATGTGGTCGAATTGTTCCTATTACCACTATAGCGTCTTGAGGCCGAACTTCTATCGGTATTCGACCTTAAATTACTTTCGCCAATACGTGACGTTGATCTGTTCCGATTAACGTTCGATCTACTATTTAAAGCATCTCTTGAACTGTTTCCGGTAATGCTATTGCCATAATAACCTCTTCTAGCGGTATTATAGGCATAATTTCGGCGCCCATAGTAGTTGTTGTTGAAACCATTGTAATATCCGCCGTAGGGTGAGCCCCAGATTCCATAACCGCCCCATCCATATCCGGCGTATCCTCCCCATCCGAAGCCGCCAAAGCCGCCCCAACCAAAACCTGCGCCTCCCCAGCCCCAGCCAGGTCCGCCCCATCCAAAGCCTCCCCCTCCCCATCCCCGGCCACCCCAGCCGAAACCTCCACCGCCCCAACCGAAACCATAACCGCCCCATCCCCAGGGATCGAACATCCACGGTGAAGCGAAACCGCCCCAGCCCCATCCGTTGTCGATTATATTGATATTTACACTGGTGGTATTATCTCCCCAACCGGCATAACCCGCATAGTCGTTGTTATTATCATAATAGTCGGTCAGCTGGCCTTGAGGCACGCTATCGTTTTCCATCTGGTTGTCGCTACTATAGGAGTCGACGTCGGTAAAAATTTCACTATCCAACGCCTCTTGGGATTCCGCTGCCTGCCGTCCGAAATAATTGGCATAAATGTCGTTACGGGTTTCTTGTTTTTTCGCTTCCTTGCCTTGCGGTCTTTCCGTGGTGACTTGATTGTCGCTGGAGTAAATACCGTCATTGTCGTAATAAGAGGCGGATTGATATGATCCGCAAGAGGCCAAGACGATACCTGATATGACGTAAAGGGCGGCAATACGGATTTTTGGAACGGGTAAAGAATGGATCATAGCGGTAATTTTAGTGAACTTGTCTTGCGTTTTTGTTTGGAACCGAAAATGTGAAATTTGCAGGTAATAGAAAAACTCAAGACGAGTTCATTGTTGAACTTAGTAAAAATAAGTAGTTTTACCCAATTATTTTATTAATATAAAGCAAGTTTTATGCCAAACTACAACACATGGGTAAAAGGTTAACAAAGCGTAACGAAGATTATTCTAAATGGTACAATGAATTGGTGGTCGGTGCCGATCTTGCCGAAAATTCCGGGGTCAGGGGCTGTATGGTCATTAAGCCTTACGGATTTGCCATTTGGGAGAAAATGCAGGCGGAGTTGGATCGGATGTTCAAGGAAACGGGACATGAAAATGCCTATTTTCCATTGTTCATACCCAAATCCTATTTGAGCAAAGAGGCCAGTCATGTTGAAGGTTTCGCAAAGGAATGTGCGGTCGTCACCCATTATCGTCTGAAAAATGCCGAGGATGGTAGCGGTATTATCGTTGATCCCGACGCCAAACTAGAGGAAGAACTTATTGTAAGGCCCACATCGGAAACCATTATTTGGGATACGTATCGCAGATGGATACAGTCGTACCGTGACCTGCCCCTGTTGATCAATCAATGGGCCAACGTCGTGCGCTGGGAAATGCGTACACGCCTCTTTCTCCGTACCGCGGAATTTCTTTGGCAGGAGGGCCATACGGCACATGCTACTGAGCCCGAGGCCATCGAAGAGGCCGAAAAGATTATGCACCTGTACGCCGATTTTGCTGAGAACCATATGGCTATGCCGGTAATCAAGGGCACAAAAACAGAAAGCGAGCGTTTCGCCGGGGCCATCGAAACCTATTGTATAGAGGGCATGATGCAAGACGGAAAGGCATTGCAAGCCGGTACATCGCATTTTCTGGGCCAAAATTTCGCCAAAGCGTTCGACGTTAAATTTGCCACTAAAGAGGGCAACCAGGAATACGTTTGGGCTACCTCTTGGGGTGTATCGACCCGTTTGGTGGGTGCCTTGATTATGACGCATAGCGATGACAACGGATTGGTGCTGCCGCCAAAGTTGGCACCCGTTCAAGTCGTTATCGTACCTATTTATAAGGGAATGGAACAGTTGGATGCCATTTCCGAAAAAATAAATCCCTTGGTCAAAGAACTCAGATCTAAAGGGATTTCGGTGAAATTCGATAATAGGGACACCCATAAGCCTGGATTCAAGTTCAACGAGTATGAACTCAAAGGTGTTCCCGTGCGCTTGGCCGTAGGACAGCGTGACCTCGAAAATGGCACCTATGAAGTCGCCCGAAGGGATACCCTGACCAAAGAAGTCGTGCCTATGGACGAGATAGTCGCCAAAATCGAATTTTTGTTAATCGATATTCAAACAAACATCTTCAAAAAAGCAGTCGATTTTAGAGACACCCATATTACACAAGTGGATACCTACAAGGAATTCAAAAAAATACTTGAGGAGAAGGGTGGATTCATTTCCGCACATTGGGACGGGACTCTCGAAACCGAAAACCGTATCAAGGATGAGACGAAGGCCACTATAAGATGTATTCCAATAGATTCCGAACGGGAAGCAGGCAATTGTATGGTCACCGGAAAACCTTCGGAAAGGCGTGTGTTGTTCGCGAAGGCTTATTGAAAATCTCAAGATTAAACGCTTGAACTTTCGTTCTGCCCAAGGTATATTTTCTACGTCAACTATCCAGATTATCGGTAAGCCAACCACAATGCTGAAAAATATTTAAGAGGTCTTGCGATAGTGAAAAATAATTGTATTTTTGCATCCGCAATTATAGGTGTGAAATTAGAAGTACGAAATGTGATTTTTTTTATTTCGCACTTTATATTTTTTAGTTCGTACCTCGATTGGCCCGTTCGTCTAGGGGTTAGGACGCCAGGTTTTCATCCTGGTAACAGGGGTTCGATTCCCCTACGGGCTACCTTATAATTCTGAATTCAAATTTCAGAATTCAGAATTCAGAATTTAATCTAGGCCCGTTCGTCTAGGGGTTAGGACGCCAGGTTTTCATCCTGGTAACAGGGGTTCGATTCCCCTACGGGCTACTATAAACGAGTTAAGAGTTATAAGTTAAGCATGGTGAATTGACTGTTGTTAATTTCAAAACCCGTTAACCTAATAACTTAGTAACGCAATAACTATTAAAATAAGATGGCAAATCACAAGTCGGCTTTAAAGCGAATCAGAAGAAACGAGGCGGTACGTCTTCGCAACCGGTATCAGCATAAAACTACGCGTAACGCAATCAAGAAATTGCGCGGGGAGGAGAAGAAAGATGCTGCTGCTGCTTTGCTGCCAAGTGTTTATAGCATGATCGATCGTTTGGCAAAGCGCAATATTATCCATGACAACAAAGCGGCGAACTTAAAAAGCAAGTTGGCTAAGCACGTTGCGGCTTTATAGTCGAAAGGATAGTTTTCAATACATAGAAAAGCCCCATCGGATATATTCCGTTGGGGCTTTTTCAGTTGTTGTAAGGTGAACCGACAGGGTCGGTCTGTCAGATTAAACTCTTACCTGACCATCGCCATACACATAATATTTATTGGTGACCAATTGTTCAAGACCTAACGGACCGCGATGATGCAGCTTGTCGGTGCTTATGGCAAGTTCTGCGCCTACACCCATGGCACCGCCGTCGGTAAACCGGGTAGAGGCATTGTGATATACCGCTGCGGAATCTACTTGTTCCATGAATTTTACGGCAGCATCCTTGTCCGCCGTCATAATGGTTGTCGAATGTCCCCCGGAATAGGTGTTTATCTTTTTGATGGCATCCTCCAGACCGTTCACGGTGCCGATGCAGCATTTCATGGCCAAGAATTCTTCCTTCCATACCGAGTCATCCTTTATGATGGGTCTTTCCTTCAATTCGGAACCTGTTTTTTCATCCACTACTATAGATACTCCGTTTTTAGTTAACAAAGCATCCAGTTCCTTTAATTTTTCAGGATAATCGGGAATATCGCTATCGATCAAAATTTTATCCAAGGCATTACAGGCCGATATTTTATGGGTTTTGGCATTTAGAATGACATTGAGGCTTTTTTTCCAATCCGCAGTTGCATCCACGTATAAAAAATTGTTTCCTCGGCCACTGACCAGCACGGCGCATTGCGCGTGTTCTTTTACGAAGGCAATCAGCCGTTCACCACCGCGGGGTACGATGAGGTCTAGTTTTTCAGACGGATTTTTTAAGAATGCCTGTGTTTCTGTCCGATCCATAATCAGCAATCGGATCCAATCCGTATCCAAACCGTTTTCCTTTAGGGCGCGATGCCAGCAGGCTTCGAGGACTTGGTTGCTGTGGAAGGCTTCTTTTCCACCTTTTAAAAGGATTTTATTATTTGCCTTAAAAGCCAATACGGCAGCTTCAACCGTAACATCGGGCCGGGATTCGTAGATAATCATAATGGTACCGAACGGGGCGGTCTTATTTTTAATCTCAAGTCCGTTTTCCAATGTCCGGTGGGATTTTAATTTACCCACAGGATCATCCTGCCCCATCACTTCTTTGACCGATGCGATCATGCCATCGACTTTCTGGTCGGTAACGACGAGCCGGTCGTAAAGCGCTTGGTCGTCTTTTTCAAAAAGATGACAATCCTTTTTGTTGGCTTCTAATATTTTATTCCGGTCTTCATCCAAAATCGAAATCATCGATTTCAGCACGTTATTTTTTATTTCAGTATCTAGTAATTTCATATCTATTGCAAGTTTTTAAAATTTTCAAATTAAGGCATCCGTCATCCGTCTATTACGCCATTATCCGCGTACCCACCTGTTTGCCTTTTACGATATCGAGAATGATGTTATCCCGTTTTCCGTTGGCAATAAAGGTAGGAATGTTTTTCGCAGCGGTCTGCTTGGCAATACTAAGTTTTGAGCCCATACCGCCACGGCCTTCGGCCTCTCCTTTCTTGACCTCTTTGACATATTTCTCAACATTTTCATCCACACCGACGTTTTCTATCACTTCGGTATGTTCATCATCGGGGTGCCCCGTGTAGAGACCGTCGATATCCGTAAGGATTATGAATTTGTCAGCTTTGATAAGCTCCGCTACCAAACTTGCCAGTTCATCATTGTCGGAGAACATCGAATTGGTCACTGAAACTGCGTCGTCTTCGTTGGCGATGGGCACGATTCCTTCTGACATTAATCCCTCGTAACAATTGATCATGTTTTCGCGGTGTACCCCGGGATTGAAATCCCGTTTTGTAGCGAGTACCTGGGCGCACTTCATACCATAATCCCTGAAAATATTATAGTAAAGCCGCATCATACGGGGTTGACCCGTGGCCGAATATACCTGTCTGCGGATGGTCTTGTCCGTAATTTGACAATCACCCATGACCTCCATGCCGGCGATTACCGAACCTGATGAAACCAAGACCACCATGATATCGTTCTCGTAGAGTTCGGCAATCTGTTTGACCAATTTATTTAAAATAGGCCGAACGATACGATTGTCCTTATTGGTCATTACATTGGTTCCGACCTTGATAACTACTCTTTGCTTGTACATATTATTTTTCTTTACCTAATTCTACGGCTCTGTTAAATGCTGCATAGGCCGCTTCCTCAATCAAGTCTTTTACATTATTATCGTCCATGGAGTCCAAAGCCGCACGGGTAGTACCCCCTTTCGAGGCGACCTTGTCCATCCAGGAATTGGGCGAGAGGTCGGACTGGTTAAACAACTCGACCGCGCCTTCAAAAGTTTGGCTGACCAGAACTTTGGAGTCGTTTTTAGAGAATCCCATTTTTAGGGCGGCTTCCATCATACTGTGCATAAAGTAAAAAACATAGGCCGGCCCGCTTCCGGAAATTCCGGTAGAGGCATCGATATAGTTTTCCGATCGTACGCGAATGGATTTCCCGGTGGTATCCAGAAGGTTTTCCACGGTAAGTAATTCGATACGGCTAATTTCATCCGAAGCCATATACGAAGTTATCCCTTTTCCGACCTGTGCGGGCAAATTGGGCATTGCCCGAACAACTTTGTCGATACCCAATGCTTCCTTCATAGCTTTTATGGTGATGCCCGCCATAATAGAAATAATGATCTGTCCCGGATTGATGAGCGGTTTCATCTTTGCAAACAGTGCTGCGCTATGATAGGGTTTTACGGCTATAAAGACTAGATCGGCTTCTGGAAGGCACTCCTCCATATTTTCAAACACATCGAAATGGGAAATTTTTTGAAGGGATAGGATTTTTTCGGGGGAGTTGTCTAAAATCATCACGTTCTTTTTCTTGAGCAGTTTCGATCTGGACATGGCCTCGGCATAGGTCAACCCCATATTTCCCGCGCCTATTACTAATACTTTCATTCTAAGTTTTTTAGGTTTTGTTATTTGTTCTGATGCTAATTGTGCAACAACCGTACGAAAGCCCGAAAAATGGGATTGAATTTGCTCTTTTCTTCGGCGAAATGTAAGATTTTTGTCCAAATGCGCTCTTAGCCCCAATAACAAAGTCATTAAGCGGTAATATGCTTTTTTAGTAAATGGGCATTGATACGCAATAGGATTGCCTTTTTACACCCAATACCTGAAATTTTGTCGATTTTGGACTGCAATACTGTCAGGAAGTTCGTGATTTCGGCCTTTTATCCAAAAGTTTATATGAAGAACAACACTTCTTTTCCTTATTTCGAAAGGTGTTTTTTCATTCTTAGAAAGCCGATTATGAAACAGGTGTAACTTATGATAATTAAAGAAAGATGGATTCTTTTCACCAGTGGATGAGGTGTTAGCCCATCCATAGTATTGATGTATCGGATTATTTTAATAGGTAGATAACCCATAAAGAAAATGAGCAAGCCCGTGCTAATCCAGAACAAAATGTTTTCCTTAAACTTAAAACTATCGCTTAGGTCAGCGAATTTTTTTAGGTAGATGACTAGGCAGTATATCAATACCAGACCGCCGACCACATAGGAATAAACCTGCGGTATCTTAGTGAAATCATCTAGGAAGACATTTATCAAGCAAGTTGTTAAAAAAAGGAAACCTCCATAAAATATATTTGTTTTTTCGCTTCTGCCTTCGACATAACAATAATATATGTAATAGAAATACAGATAAAAAATAACCATATAAAGGTTGTATATCAACCAATTATAATCTAAATAAATCTCTTTCGATATTAAACTGAACTCTTCATAATTTCGGATAACTCCACCTAAAAGCTCATTCAGAAATGTATAAATGAACAATACTGGTAAATATTTTAAATTCGTATCGTAATATTTTGGATACCTAGATAAGGATAATATAAGTGTTACGGCATATAGGGGAACAAATATGTAATCCAAAAAGGTATCAAAATACAACAAGGGTCGTAAGTTTTATCAAACTATTCAAAATATGTAAGCTAAATATACGTAATTATGGATGAGAATTCCCTTCGTTAATGGTCACACTTTTCGCTGCAAACACCGGCAAGGATGGATTGGGTGCAAAGTTAAAATTCGGGAATAAAGAGGCTTTATTTCTTATTTCAAAGCCATGATGAAAACCTGTTTCCTGGTTGTCGGTAAAGGCAAACTCATCTGTAAGAGGCATAGCCCTCGGTTTCAAATTATCTCCGACATCGAGGTAGAAGAGAAAATCCTCCCCCTTATTGTTTTTAGTGGTCGGCGAGATCATGACGGAATTTTTTTTCGGATTAATTTCTTTTTTTCTTCCAGGTAAGGTTTTGCTTTCCGGATAGTTACTGAAGTAAAAGCGCAGCGTCGAAATTTCTATATTGGCTGCTTGCGCCTCTTGTTCAATATATTTCAAATAGTTCTTTATGGTTTCATAATCATAAGAGACATAACGGGCCGCCTTAAAACCGGCTTGGGTCTTTGACGTGTTGTTTTGTGCCACATCTCCTTGCCCATCATTCTGTTGTTCATATTGTTTTTGGATATTCACCTGGTCTCTTTTTCTATTTCTAACGGAATCTTCGTAGAATTCAATAATGGGCGCTCTATGAACGGTGTAGTTATCATACAGATTTTGCGCTATGGCTATAGGTATAATTTGAGCAGGCTCTTCAATTTTGCTGACTTTAACTTCAGAATTACAGCCATCACAGCCAACAATCCCAAATAATAGAACAAGAGCGATGGCAAATTTAAAAACGAACTTTTGAGCATTTTTCATAAACGAAGGTTTTATGGTTAAATTTTAATATGTAAATGCCGCCTGCGGGGGATGGGCAGGTATGGGGGAATTGAAAAATCCGGGGGAAGAAATGATTTTTACAGCCTAAAGATATTTTAAAATACCGATACTTCTTCATAAATCATAAAGAATTCATTTACAAATTAATGGGAAATTCTGTTTTCTGATTTAGAAATCAACATGATCTAAGCAGATAACACGTCACATTTAATAGTGCGATAGTACGACGATAATTTAATGGAAAACTCAAAAATACATGTTGGTTATTGACCAAAAAAAAATCCCAAACTCCAACAATCAGTTTGGAATTTGGGATTTATTTTTTGGAATGTACCGCATCAGCGGTCCGTCCTATTGATTCATCGTCAACAAGAACTCCTCATTGTTCTTTGTTTGTTTGATGCGTTGTTCTATGAATTCCATAGCCTCAACAGGGTTCATATCCGCCAAGTATTTACGGAGGATCCACATACGTTGAATGGTATTATCGTCCAATAAAAGGTCTTCCCTTCTTGTGCTTGAAGAGGTCAGGTCGATAGCAGGATAGATTCTACGGTTCGAGATCTTACGATCGAGTTGCAGTTCCATATTACCGGTTCCCTTGAATTCCTCAAAGATAACTTCGTCCATTTTAGATCCGGTGTCGGTCAATGCCGTGGCGATGATTGTAAGTGAGCCTCCGCCCTCGATGTTACGGGCTGCACCGAAGAAACGTTTGGGCTTGTGAAGCGCATTGGCATCCACACCACCGCTCAATACCTTTCCGGAAGCGGGCTGTACCGTGTTATAGGCTCTCGCCAAACGGGTGATGGAATCCAAAAGAATGACCACATCATGGCCGCATTCGACCAGACGCTTTGCTTTTTCGAGTACAATGTTGGCGACGCGTACGTGTTCGGAAGGTTCTTTATCGAAGGTAGAGGCGACGACTTCACCACGCACGTTCCGTTGCATATCAGTAACCTCCTCCGGTCGTTCATCGATCAATAGAACAATCTGGAAGACCTCAGGATGGTTGGCGGCAATGGCATTGGCGATAGCCTTCAACAGCATGGTCTTTCCCGTTTTGGGCTGAGAGACGATCATGCCCCTTTGGCCCTTCCCTATAGGAGAGAACAAATCCATAATCCGTGTTGAAATATTGCTTTGGCGATCCGCAATATTAAATTTTTCTTGGGGGAACAAGGGAGTCAAATGCTCGAACGAAACTCGATCTCTCACGACTTGTGGATCGATTCCGTTAATTTTGTTCACCTTGATAAGCGGAAAATATTTCTCGCCTTCTTTCGGAGGGCGAACATTGCCCAATACCGTATCCCCCGTTTTTAGGCCGAACAAACGAATCTGCGATTGCGATACGTAAATGTCATCGGGTGAGGAGAGGTAGTTGTAATCCGAAGAACGAAGAAAGCCATAGCCATCTTGCATAATATCAAGAACCCCTTCGCTTTCGATAATACTATCGAATTCAAATTCCGGTGCCTTATAACGGTTCTTTAGATCTTTATCATAGTTACTCTTGTCGTAACTGCTCTTCTGATGCCGCGGATTTTTACCGGTACTGTTCTGGTTCTTATGGCTCGAGCTGTCCTTTTGATCCTTCTTAGAGGACGGGGACTTCGCACTCTGGGGGCGTGGTCTCGGCTTTTTGATTTCCTTTGTCCCAGCATCCGAATTCTTGGAAACCTTGGTGTCAGTGGAATTGTTGGAGGGGGAATTGGATGAACCTTTATCAGTCTTTTCCTTAGTTTTCTTTACCCTGGCTGCCCGTGGTCTAGGTTTCGGCTTGGGCTTATCCTCTTTCTCGATTTTGTCCGATGAAGCCACCTCCGCAGCAATTTTCGGGTTCGACGCCTGTAGATCTAGAATCTGGTAGACCAGATCTAATTTTTTTTGGGTCCTGAATTTGGGAACATTGAGGCTTTTAGCTATTTCCTGAAGCTCAGGCAGCTTTTTTGCTTTTAAATCTGAAATTTCAAACATTAAGTATGATATAAATTATGTGTCTAAATATAAGAACAGTAAGAAGTGTATTTTCGATTGGATATTACTCGGGAAAGATTTCCGTTGAGGTAAGTACTGTAACCTATAACGTGACAATATTACAAATTATTTTCAATACGGAGACGATTTTTTTTAAAAAGCCTGTATTTTTGCCCTTTGTAATCAAATTCGTGCCATGATCCAAAGAATTCAGACTGTCTATTTGTTTTTTGTGATGCTAATTTCAGGGCTATTGCCGTTTTGGGTGAACCTATGGTCCGATGCCAATGGCAACGCTATCTATGCCAATCACGATATCTTGATTTCCGGGGCATTCTATGTATCCGCGATTTTAGCCTTGATTGCCATTGTTATTTACAAGAAAAGAAAAAATCAGTTTGTACTGAACAGGCTGAACCTCATATTGAATCTTTTTTTATTGGGATTTTTCGTTTACCGATCGCTAAATCTATCTGGAGAGACCCCGGTCTCGGAGAAGGGTATTGGGATGCTGATTCCTATTATTTCTATCGTTTTTCTGGTCCTTGCCAATAGGGCCATCAAGAAGGATGAAGATCTCGTGAAATCTGTGGATCGTTTACGATAAGACCAACATCTACTTAGTAGTATTAGTGTGTACGGCCTGGGGGTAGTTTCCCGGGCCTTTTTTTGAATGCATTTGCCGAAAGTTTTGGTCCAAAAGGATATTCTAGCTATAGGATGATTTTTTTATATACATTTATGGGATAGGAGATGAAAATTAGGAAATATGCAGAAACCGAATAAGCGATTAGAAAACCAGACCTGTATCATAACAGGAGCCAGTTCCGGTATCGGGAAGGCAGTGGCCATGGCCATGGGTTCCGAAGGTGCCAATATTGTCGTCAATTACCACAGTGGTAAAGCCGAGGCCGAGGAAGTCGCCGACTGGATATCCAAAAATTCGGATTGTGGTGAGGCCATTATTTTTAAATGCGATGTCAGCAAGGAAGACGAGGTTCAGGCCATGTTCAAAAAGACCATATCCCATTTTGGTACCGTAGATGTATGTGTGGCTAACGCTGGTATTCAAATCGACCATCCTCTGCATGAAATGCCGCTAGATGCTTGGCAGAAAGTATTGGATGTGAACTTAACGGGACAGTTTTTGTGCGCCCGTGAAGCCATCCGGGAATTCCTAAAAAGGGGGATGCGCAAGGATGTATCCAAATCGTTGGGAAAAATCATTCATATGAGTTCGGTGCATGAGGTAATCCCATGGGCGGGCCATGCCAACTATGCGGCGACCAAAGGAGCCTTGACCATGCTGATGCAAAGTATCTGTCAGGAGTACGGACCAAAAAAAATACGATGCAACAGTATTGGTCCCGGTGCGGTAAAAACCGATATCAATAAAGAGGTGTGGAGTACCGAGGAAGGTGCCGAGGGCATGTTAAAACTGATTCCGTATAAGCGTATCGGGGTACCCGAAGATATCGGCAGTGTGGCCAGTTGGCTGGCTTCCGACGAATCTGAATATATCAATGGTACTACGATTTTTGTCGATGGGGGAATGACCTGCTATCCCGGTTTTGCGACCAATGAATAGATTTTTGATTGGAGACTGGAGACTGCAGACGAGAGATGCAAGCCGTGAGACAGGGTCTTGGTTTGAAATCAAAATTAATAAAGTAATACGCTTTTATTTTAATATTTTTGGCGATACAAAATGGGTGATGTTATCTGCCCTCTTACATAGAGAAATAAACTTTTAAAAGAGAAAATGAAAAACATATTACGAGCCTTGTTGGCCGGTTGGGGTGCCAAAAAGCTCAGTGGCGGAAAATGTGGCTGTTTCGCTATATTTGCATTTATTATATTGTATTGGTTGTGAGGTTATGTATTCAACTAAGCCAGAATAGTTCAGGTCTTTCTGCTATTTTTTAGACCGTTCAAATTGAGATCGAAAACATTGGTTTTAACTATTTTATGATGCATATGATAGTATCATACTTTTGTGGTCCTAACAATGAGGTACGCATAATTAAGGTTATGTAGTTTTATAAACGAGAACACATAACTAACCCTGGGGGAACGTCGTGGGGTCGTTCCCCCTTTTTTATTTCCGGTTATTCCATTCACCGTGTTGGCTCAACCACCACGCTTTCCGAGTTCTATGATTTCCAGATCCTTAATATCCTTCCCATCAATTACGAAGCGTAACATCGTTCGTACCTGATGAAAGCCGTGCTTGCCGCAGGCACCTGGGTTCATGTGCAAAACGCCTAATCTTTTGTCCCACATCACCTTTAGTATATGGGAATGGCCACAGATAAAAAGTTTAGGTGAATTTTCTTGAATCAGGGCTTTTGTACGCGAATTGTATGTAGGAGGATAGCCTCCGATATGGGTCATTAACACATTGACACCCTCACATCTGAATCGATTGTTCAGGGGAAACTCCATTTGAATAGTTTTGTCATCGATATTTCCGTAAACACCGCGGATCGGTTTTATTTTGCGAAGTGCATCGGTTACGGTCAAGGTTCCGATATCGCCCGCATGCCAAATTTCATCTGCCTGACGGGCATATTTTAAAATCACATCATCAATATGGGAATGCGTGTCGGAAAGAAGGAGGATTTTAGTCATACTTCGAGATGTGGGGCTATGCTAACGGGGTAGCTAACTTGGTTTAAAGTTTAATCGCTGCTGCGCAGCTGTTCGAAGTTTAAGGTTGAAAGAATAAAAACCTTGAACTTGCCTTAGGCATAGTTGAACCTTAAACTTTTTTACGACAAGGTTCAAATATTGAACATCTGAACGATTTCAGTATCTTTGAATTTCCGCAAAACTAAAGAATCCCTTTGAGATACTTCGTCCAATTTTCCTACTTCGGAAAACCCTACCATGGTTGGCAAAAACAGCCGAATGCGATTACGGTGCAGCAGGTATTGGAGAAAGCTTTGTCCACACTTTTGAGGCATCCCGTGGAAACGGTAGGGGCGGGGCGTACCGATACGGGGGTGCATGCCAAGCAGATGTTCGCCCATTTCGAGACGAATGATATCGCCGATAGAACAAATTTGGTATACCGCCTGAACGCTTTGCTTCCCAAAGCTATTGCAGTTCGACGCATCTTCGAAGTATCCGATGATGCCCATGCCCGTTTCGATGCTGTCTCCCGCACTTACGAATATTGGATAGTCCAAGAAAAAAATCCTTTTTATTCCGACCGTGCCCATTTTATAAAACATCCTTTGGATATGGAACGAATGAACGAAGGGGCAGCTGTGTTATTTACGTATAAAGATTTCGAGTGTTTCTCAAAATCGAACACCGATGTCAAGACCTATCGGTGCGAAATTTCCGGGGCTATTTGGGAGAAGAAAGATGACAGACTGATTTTTACAATTACCGCCGACCGTTTTTTACGCAACATGGTGCGGGCCATTGTTGGCACCTTGCTGGAGGTCGGGCAGGGCAAAAGTTCCGTCGACGATGTTAAAAGGATAATAAAAAGCAAAGACCGAAGTCAAGCCGGCCCATCAGTACCCGCAAAAGGATTATATTTGACCTCCGTTCGATACCCCGATGAGAATTCAGAAAAGCATGGATAATAAGAATACCGGAAACGCATTTGACCTACGACTTTTCAAC
>JAGXIC010000085.1 GCA_024635875.1 Pricia sp. | reverse complement strand
GTAAAGGGTTTTGGCATCGGTATCGATCCGTTCGGCATAGGCTTTTTTTAATTCCAAACGGTTTTGCTCCCAGAACCAATGTTCATAGGGCTCGATATCCGTCCATCGCATATGGCCCATATAGACGTACATCAGGGCGGTACGGGAAAAGAAATGATCGGTCTCTGCCGAAATTAGGGTAATTTTTTTGTCCGATAGTTTCCGGATGTGCCGTGCCGCCGTTACCCCGGCGATTCCGTTACCGATAATGACAATATGTTCCATGTATACTATGAATAGGTGGTAATCTGTCGGAAATAAAGGTAATAACTTAATGAACGGCATTAATTTAGAACCGGTATAAATTTTGACGTACTTTGTATGTAAGGCCCATACATTTCGAGCTATACCCTTGTAGGACCTTCACACATCGATTGTTATGATAAAAAATATACTGGTTTTCGGAGTTCTTTTTCTTAGCGTTGTTTCTGGATTGAAGGCCCAAAACACCGCAGATTTTTTCTCGAAGTCGGATAGTTTTCTAAAGGAAAATATAAAGGATGGATTGGTCGATTACCAGGGCATCCAGGACAATCCCGACGCATTGAATGCCTTGATCGAAATGGCCGGAAAACTATCTGTTTCGAAGGATAAAGTCGATGAGTTTCAGGCTTTTTGGATCAACGGATATAACCTGATGGTCATTAAGGGCATCGTGGACAATTATCCCGTTAAATCGCCCATGGATATCGCCGGATTTTTCGATACCAAAAAACGAAGCATCGGCGGAACCAAAATTACCTTGAACACTATCGAGAACGAATTGCTACGCGGCAATTTCCCCAATGAACCCCGTTTCCATTTTGTGCTGGTCTGCGGTGCGTTGGGCTGTCCGCCGATCATAGCCGAGGCTTACAGGCCCGCGACCTTGAACTGGCAGTTGGAAGAACAGACCAAAAAGGCCCTGAACGATCCCAAGTTTATCCGTGTCGATAAGAAAAAGGTAAAGGTCTCCCAGATTTTCGAGTGGTATGCAACCGATTTTACGAAAGACGGTCAAAGTATCGCGGATTTTATAAACACATGCCGGTCCGAAAAGCTTCCCGATGGTGCAGAAGTATCCTATTATGAATATGACTGGACTTTGAACGGGATGAAATAGTACAGCATTCGCCCTATTTACACAACTTCATTAAAGAATCTTGTTCCAAGATGTGGCTTGGCAAAAGATAGGGTTTATTATTTGTAACCCTTAGTATTGCAATATTTCGATTGCGCTGCATATCCTATAAATTTTTGGGAAGTTAATTTTTTACTGTGGTAACGAAAACTAAAAGCCTTATCTTAGGATTGGAAAACTAAAATTGGCATAGACCTTTTATAGTGCAAAATAAAAGAACAAGAAAATGAAAAAACTCAAAAAAGAAGATGTCAAACAAGAAGTATTCGATCTGTACGACGATTATGCCCATAACCGGGTCAATAGAAGGCTGTTTCTAGATAAACTATCCACATACGCGGTTGGGGGTATTACGGTAGGATCTCTATTGAGTTTTATTTCGCCTGATTACGTCAAAAAAATCCAGATAAAACAAGAAGACCCCCGTTTGGTTACGGAATACATTACCTACAAATCGCCAAAAGGAGGTGGGGAGATAAAGGCCTTACTGTCCAAACCTGCCGATGCCAAGGGAAAACTTCCGGGCATTGTGGTAGTTCATGAAAACCGTGGCCTGAATCCGCATATCGAGGATGTTGCACGTCGGGCTGC
Organism: Pricia sp.; assembly: GCA_024635875.1. Taxonomy (GTDB): domain Bacteria; phylum Bacteroidota; class Bacteroidia; order Flavobacteriales; family Flavobacteriaceae; genus Pricia. The sequence continues at coordinate 16,457 of JAGXIC010000085.1, read as the reverse complement.
TCTAGCTGGGTTCGTCTCTTTGGCCCCGGATGCGCTGACTCCACTTGGCGGCTATCCGGGCAATGATGATGATGGGCGGGAACTGCAAAGTCAACGAGATCGCGACGAAATGCTTGAGGATTTTATCGCGGGGTATGAGCACCTTAAAAAGGTCTCGGATTGTACCGGAAAAGTTGGCGTGGTCGGCTTCTGTTTCGGGGGATGGATTTCCAACATGATGGCGGTACGCATTCCCGATCTGGCCGCCGCCGTTCCTTTTTATGGAGGACAGCCTACGGAGAATATTGACAAAATCAATGCCCCACTCTTACTACAGTACGGGGAATTGGATGAGAGCGTCAACGCTGGATGGCCCGCTTACGAAGAAGCCCTGAAGAATTATGATACCGAATATACGGCCCACATGTATCCAAATGTAAACCACGGGTTCCATAACGATACCACACCGCGTTATGATCGGGAAGCCGCCGAACTGGCCTGGCAACGTACTATCGCATTTTTTAAGGAGAAGTTAATATAGGCACAAATTCATTTTGACGATAGGCCCCGCCAACAAATTTTGGTGTTCGATAATCAAAATAGGATAACCGGTATTGATACTGTCGAGAGCTGAGAGCACTACCGGTTATTTTCCATATTGGACCATATCCTATTCGTTGGAAAAAGAAAAAGTACAAACGAGTGCATTGGTGCTTAAATTGAATAGTTCGCTTTAAAACCCCTATTTTAGACTTTAAAAGCAGTGCATGCGCGGATTGGTACTTGTCATTAGTTGTATTGCCCAGCTTTCTTGTTATGGCCAGGTCAAAGAAAAAATTAACGGCGTAAGCTTTGTAGCATCTCGTGACAAAATCGCCCAAGAGCACGTTGTAGAGGTGGTCGAACTACAGGCCAATCATGCAGCGGTCATGCCCTTTGGTTTTATAAAGGATGTCAATTCCCCCGAAATCATCTTTAATACCGATCGGCAATGGTTCGGCGAGACCAAAAAAGGGGCCATGCAATATATCGAACTCTTGCACGAAAATGGAATCAAGACCATGGTCAAGCCCCAAATCTGGATCTGGAAAGGTGAGTTCACCGGCACCCTCACAATGGCGTCGGAAGCGGATTGGAAAACCCTTGAGAATTCTTACGATGATTTCATTATGACCTACGCCGAAATGGCGCAGGAGTCCGGTTCGGAGCTGTTCTGTATCGGCACCGAACTGGAGGAGTTCGTACTCATGCGTCCCGAATATTGGCAAAGGCTGATTACAAAAATTCGGAAGATCTACACCGGAAAATTGACGTATGCCGCCAATTGGGACGAATATTCCCGAGTCCCCTTTTGGCAATATCTGGATTACATCGGTATCGATGCCTATTTTCCACTATCCGAAGAAAAAACACCCTCCGTAGCCCAATTGAAAGCCGGATGGCAAAAGCATAAGGAAAACATCAAATCACTGAATGGCACCTGTTCAAAGCCCGTACTTTTTACCGAATTTGGCTATCGCAGTATGGATCAAAACGCATGGAAGCCTTGGCTGGTCGACCGACATGAAGAACCTGTAAACCTGACTGCCCAAGCGAACGCCACACAAGCCATTCTTGAAGTATTCTGGCCCGAAAACTGGTTCGCCGGCGGCTACGTCTGGAAATGGTTCATCGACCATAAACAATCGGGTGGTGAAAAAGACAATCGATTTACGCCTCAGAACAAGCCGGCAGAGGGGGTGTTGCGGCAGTTTTATACAGCGTATTAACCCTTTTTCAGCGTGCGCCATATGCTGACATACGTGTTGCCACGATTAAGAAAAAAATACTAATGACTTTCCGATCGATAGGTATTTGAAAAGGTAAATCTAGTAGTAACGCCATGTAGCCCATTGCTAGGTCTATGCTTGTTCGCAAAATCGACGACACTGTTGTCGAAATCTGAGGACCAAAAACCAACCCAATACGCTTAAAATGAAAAATTGGCTAAAAAAAATAGAATTAGAGGGACAAAAAGTAAAACTGGTTCCGTTGCAAAAATCTCATAAAGAGGGACTTCTAAAAGCCGCAGCTGATGGAAAATTATGGGAGCTTTGGTTTACATCGGTGCCATCATCGAGCACAATTGATAAGTACATCGAACACTCCTTAAACCAAAAGCAAAACGGCTCTGAATTTCCATTTGTGGTATTGGACAAAAATAATGGAGATATTATCGGTTCGACCAGATATTTAGATAGGCAGTCCGAACATAGACGACTGGAAATCGGATCTACCTGGTATGCGAAAAAATACCAACGGACCGGGGTCAACACAGAATGCAAATACCTTTTGCTTAAATATGCATTCGAAAACCTAAACTGCATCGCGGTTCAATTTATGACGGATTGGCATAACTCCCGTTCAAGAGCGGCGATTGCTAGACTCGGGGCCAAACAAGATGGCGTTTTAAGAAATCACAGATTGAATGCCGACGGAAGTTGCCGAGATTCAGTTGTTTTTTCCATCACCGAACAAGAATGGGCGAGCGTAAAAAAATCACTGAAATATGAGATGGAGAAGTACAATGATGAGTAGCAATAAGGGGCTTGCCAGTAATATAGCTATACCCTTTACGGTCGATAACAATTTGAATATAATTGCATGATTAAGAATCAGGAACTCCTGAAAATTCGGAGCTTCTGTAATTATGGGCCAGGACAATTTGTTGCACTTTTTTTTGAAATTTGAATTTGCCATCGGTAGAACCCAATATACGCATCGTGCATTTCATCGAGCACGTGTATTTTTTCAACTACAAATTTAAAACGTCGAAACAGAAACCTTCAGAATCGAAGACCCTGCTGTCAGTCTTCAATAGCGGTAACATCCTCTGTTCGTATTCTAGAAAGCTCTTTCAGTTTTCCAGCTTCATAAAGTTCGGGCAGTTCGCTTAACGGAGTGCCAATGGGTGCCTCATAATTGATATAATCCTGAAAGCGTATACCGCCTACCGTTCTGGAGTTATAGGCGCTTCGAAACCGTACTCCTCCGTCGTTGGTCTCATAGCTATAGGCCAAATAATCCACCGTGTTCGTATCGGTATGTATCCAGTACATAAACCTATCGTCGTGATCGGTACCGCCGCCTTTTTGATCGAAGGTGACCGAAAGAACTTCATAACCCTTCTGTTTGATAGTTGTCTGTCCCTCATAAGATTTTTTTACCGCAGTGTCGTTCAGTTTTTGGGGCAGGGTGGCAAAATAGACGACCGAATTCAGGGCCTCGGTATATTTGACAACATCTTTGGGCGATAGCTCGGTTTTCGTCCCGTTTATGGTGCGGGAAAGGGTTCCGTTTTCGAGTACATCACGGATTTCTTCACCGTCCTTTTGGCTCGTTACCGTGTAGGTGTAGCTTCTTCCCCTATTGTGAAAAGTGTAGCTTTTGTCCCTGAACATGAAAGCGTAATGTGCGGTATTGTAAAGTTCCCCTCCGTGCGCCGCAATGGTTTTAACGACCAAACTGTCGGCCTTGTCCATAATCGCTGCCTTGAGTGAGGCATCCGCTTTTTGGGCCGTGACCTCCTTTTTTTTGGGTGAAACCGTATCCTTTTTCTTTTCGGTATTACAGGAAGACAAACATAGAAGCAGCGAAAGGCATAAAATGGAAATGCAGTTTTTCATATCGGCTCAGCTTTTGATTTAATGCAACGGGATTGTTGACTACCTCGTTAACTAAATTCTCGCAACGCATGCAAAATTACGGAAGGGTTCTTTAATTTTGTAGGGAAACCATACTGTTTTAGGCATTGTTTTTGATTTTTGGATTGAAATTTAGTTGTTGAATGAACCTGTTTCCCTTTTCTCGAACCCGTAAGATTGGCACCCTACTATTGTTTATTGGGATGTGGGTGGTTTGCCCTGCCCAAGATTCGCTACAGACCGTCATAGCGGAAAAAGGGGATGGTATCCTATCCCTATTAAGAAAGCAAGGCATCGACCCCTATGCGAACTACGAGAATTTTATTGCTATGAACGTGGACAATCTCCGTGATAGCATCCACCTGTATGCGGGGCGCACGTATCGCATTCCCTTTGCAGACCTAGATACCGTTACCGTAGTAGATTCCATCCAAAGAAAAACATCCGAATTCAAAAAAATCGAGAGTAGGGAGATTCCCATTTTAGGAAAGAAACATTCTACGGTTATCATCAAGAGCAATCGCCTTGCAGGTACGGTATATTATTTGATTTCGGGCCACGGGGGCCCCGATCCGGGTGCCATGGGGAAATATGCCGGCAAGACCATCTCCGAAGACGAGTATGCCTACGATATTAGCTTACGTCTGGCAAGGGAACTGATTTCCCATGGGGCCATGGTGTATGTCATTATCCGTGATGATAATGACGGTATCCGCGACGAGCGAATCCTTGAAATTGACTATGATGAGGTGGCGTATTTGAACAAGGCCATCCCCTTGAACCAGGTAAAACGTTTGAAACAGCGGGTGGATATCGTGAATGGACTGTACGAGAGACATCGGGGATCGTACCAACGTTTGATCGTTACCCACATCGACAGCCGTAGCGTTGGGCAGAATATCGATGTGTTTTTTTACCATCACGAAAAGAGCAAAAATGGTAAAAAGCTGGCGGAGAGCATTCACAAAACGTTCGAAAAAAACTATAAGAAATACCAGCCCAACCGTGTATATTCAGGTACTTTCGAAGACCGGACTTCACTATATCTCGTCAAAAAAACACATCCGGCCATGACCTTTATCGAAGTGGGAAATATTCGCAACAAAAAAGACCAACGCCGTATCGTGGTGCACGAGAACCGACAGGCCCTTGCCAAGTGGATTTCAGAGGGCGTCTTGTTGGATTATGAGGGGGAGTGATTTGGCTATCTCAAATTTAAATCTGTGAAATTTTCGGAACCCTATCGAAGTTAAATTTGTTTTTCAGTAATGAGCTATGCGTTCGGGAAAATAGAGATTTGAGGAGATACTGGTTATCCTTAGGGAAACAGTTTTGGCCTGTGTTTTCCTACAAGCCTTTCAACACTTTGGCATCTTTGGGAACAACAAAATAGGAAGACTCCAAATCCGGAAGAAACTTGATTTCCGAGAGTTTTATGTCGGTAATATGTTCTCCCGGTTTATTTTCTTCGTTCAGCCAATAGGTTTTATAATTTTCGGGAAACATGATGCCGTCGACGGTCTGTTGGCCAGAGAGTTCCATGAATTTTTCGGGAAGGTGCTTGCCTTTTTCAAAATAACCGGGGTAGGAAACGATGTAGCGAATGACCTCAAGTTTTCGCGACCGCGTATTGAAATAAAGCACATAATAATCATCGGGCGCATCGCCGGTGCCGGAATCGAAGGTTACCTTTACTACATGGTACAGGTTATCCTTAAACTCCACTTGATCCAAAAGTTCGAGATTGGTGCCTTTTCCTTCCAGCACAAAAGGCTGGCCTATAAAGAAATAGGGAGTGAGCGACCAAAAACGGGTGTTGTAGTTGAAAACCGTGCTGTCCTTGGCCTTGACCCAGGCATCCTTACCGTCCCATCCGAACTGTTGGGTCGAATCTGCGGCAGAAAAATGCCTTGCCCTTGCGCTCCAAGAATCCACAACTTGATTGGTGTTTCGGGGTTCACCGCCGTCTAAAGGCTGATAATTAAAATGGAATGAAATAGGTCCGTTGGAAAACCACCTGGATAACCCTCCGTGGGCTTCCATGGCGTCCCATACAATTTTTCCGGCATCGCTGGTCCCCAATTTCTCCTTTGCTTTGGCTACCCGATTATCGACCCATGATTTGGGCACTTTGACCGAATTGCTATCGATCCCCGTCAGTGTCGCATCCCCTTCGGTGTTTTTAGTATTTTCTTCCTTACATCCAAGGATAATCAACAATACGATAAAAGTAAGGGTCACTAGTTTTCGGGCCATTTGTTTAAATTTCTTGTAAAGATAGGGGGTAGCGTAATGGATTATTACATCTTGGGCTATTTTTTAGGATGCAAAAGTTCATAAAAGTAATCGTAGGGGTAGTTCACATTGCTATTTTACGTTTATAATAATCATAGAGTTCTTCCGGCCCAGCACCTAGACTATTTTTCAGATGGATGATTCCAAAGTGATACTGAAGTTTGACCGTACCGTTTTTCCTGTACTTTCGTGCCGATGTTACCACGCGCTGTGGTAAGACCCTAAACCTAGCCTTCGGGTACAGCCGGCCAATAAACTCGCTGTCCTCATAAACGAGATAGTCTTCGTTAAAACCTTTGGTATTCTTAAAAAGGCCTTTGGTTACAAAGAGGGATTGGTCTCCGCCACGACATATCTTATGATTGATTCTTGAAAACCAGGAAAAGAACGAAAGAAATCTGTTAGCGGTGTCGAATTTCATTCGGAAACAGCCAGCTTCATGGCCTTTGCTTACCGCTTCTAAAATAAAAACGTCGAAATCTTTGGGCGGTAGGGTATCCGCGTGTAAAAAATAGAGGATCTCGCCCTTTGCTTTCCCAGCCCCAAGGTTCATTTGTTTCGCCCTTCCCTTTTCCGACGGTAGCGGTATTGTCCCGAAGTCGAAGGCTATTTTCATGGTACCATCGGTGCTACCCCCGTCTATCACTAAAATTTCACGAATGTTCTTTACGGAACTGTTTTCCTGTAAATAGGTCAATAACGGGGCAATATTTACCGCCTCGTTCAAAGTCGGGATGATAATGCTGATTTGGGGACTTTTCTTTTTCATTGCACAGAAACGATATTGATGATGGGCCGAGGTATCACTAATGAGATGGTATGTTTCGACCCGCGACTGGCAGTTAGTGCGCCATTTTCAAGAAAACTTACATGTTTTGAAGTTTCAAATCCGTTTAGTGTTAACAGGCTTTAATCAAGAGCCGGCCCTTCTTTGATGTCAAGGCTGTCGAGAATAGTTGGAGTTTGGGATTTGTTTGTAACTTTAAGTTGACTCGGCAATATCCACTCATTATGCCAGAAATAGTCCCATTTCGCATTCGCCAAATCGACTTCGGAGTCAATAAAGGCGCGCGAAGGCCTACCGTTGATGCTTACCCTTGAATTCACGGCGTACACGGAAATAGGAACGCCCTTTTCCGCATATTCCTTTTTCAAATGCTGGGCGAATTGCCAAATAAAATCGGGATAAGCCGCAATACGCTGCTTTTGCTTTTTAGAAAGATAGTCATCAAGGTCTATTATTTCCGATTTTCCACTTTCCTTTTCCAGTACTTTAAACTGTACCGAGCCGCTTCGGCTTCGCAGCATCATCCGCCAACTGAGCCGATGGCCTTCTTCTGTCCACAATACATCGTCCTTAATAAAATGCTGGCGTAGGGGAAGTGCCAGTTGCACCAGAAAATAAAGGCCCCCAAGGCCATAGAGGAGAGGTTGGTAGGAAGGTGCGTCTACCTTTTTCAACAGATATGGTTTTTTACTTTTGAAAAAGAGTTTACGGATGGTCTCCGGCTCAAAAAAGAAAACCGTGAATCCCAAGGACAGGTAGGGGAAAATACCGATCTGAAATACAATCGAATTGAACAGATGGAAAAAGATGGATATGAAAAAAGCGGTTTTTCGGGTCTTTTTCCACAGCAGGGCCGGTATGATGAGCAAATCGAAAAGAATGCCGACTGTCCCGATGATTTTGTGTATCCAAGGTTGCTGCAGTACATCTCCCACAACATAATAATGCGCTTTGCCCAGCATCAATATACGTACGATGCCGAAGTCGAGCCAGTCACCGTATATTTTGGCGATAGCGGCATATACATACACGATCAAAAGTTGGAAGATGATTGCCCATTTCACCCAAGCGTACATCGCATCCGTTTTAAGTGCGGCATCTTGTCTTACATCCAAGGAATGGCTTCTATGGGCGGGCAAGAAACACATCAATCCCGAAACGAGCACCAATAGATAATAGTGGTTGTTGTAGGATGTTTTCTGCATCAGGTAAACCCCTGTCCACATCAGGGTAAAGGCAACGATACTAAAGCGGTATTTATAGCCCAATGCGATTAAGACGCCCAAAGTACCCATGACGAAAAAATAGAAGTACATTCCAGCACCGGGCAAGGGCTGCAACCATTCAAAACCGATAAAATTAAAGGTGAATCGGGGTTCGATCAAGGTTCTCTTGACCCACCCGGTTAAAATGGCGCCGTAGCATTCCAAAGCGACCAAAATCCCGAAGAAAATACGGAAAATAATCAGTGGCGAGTTGTCGATTTTCGTAAAGAAAAAACGATGCATTATCTTACTTTGAAATTAACGAAAGCGATGTTTCCCTATCTTTATGAAGTTGACTTTTAAGGGCTTCTACAGACTCGAATTTACGCTCGTCGCGTATACGGTGCAGAATGTCCACCTGTATTTCCTGTCCATATAAATCGTGATCAAAATCAAAATAGTGGATTTCGATACTGACCTGCCCTTCCCCCGATACGGTGGGGTTGTATCCGATATTCATCATACCGTGCACCGTTTTACCTAACAGTTCGCTCTGTACGGCATAGACCCCGTTTTTAGGCACTAACTTATACCCTTCCGGGATGTTCAGATTGGCCGTTGGAAAATCGATCTGCCGACCCAGGCCCTTCCCTTTTTTGACACTTCCGGTCAGCATATAGTGATAGCCCAGATAGGCGTTCGCCGTTGGAATATCACCTTCTTCCAATGCCTTTCGAATCTTGGTCGAACTGACGGATACTTCATCGATTTCCTGTGCTGAAATTTCCTCTACCTCGAAATCCAACGTAGTGCCAAAAGCCCTCAGGTCGACAATATTGGCATTGCGATTTCTACCGAAACGATGGTCGTAGCCAATGATGATTTTCTTGGTCTTTAGTTTGTTCACTAGAATGTCGCGAACAAATTCGGTCGCGGAAAGCCGTGAAAATTCTTTGGTAAACGGATGGATAATGAGCTGATCGAGCCCCATGGCCCTTAAAATCTTGGTCTTCTCGCCGATGGTGTTGAGCAGTTTGATGTCTACGTCTTTCTGCAGTACCATTCTAGGGTGGGGAAAAAAGGTAAGTACAGTGGATTTTAAAGTTGCCGTTGCCGAGGTTTTCATCAGCCGTTCCAGTATTTTACGGTGCCCGATATGTACCCCGTCAAAAGTACCAATAGTGATGGCCGTGGGATGCCGTTCGTCGTATTTGGAGATGCTTTGGACTGTTACCACGTACAAAAAATAATAAAAGGCTTATATTTGGGATTGGTTAACTTCCCATTGGATGCTCGCAAAATTACGGTTACTTTTCTCAATTACCATAGTATTTCTTTCCTTTTACGCCTCGGCACAGGGTCAATATTGGGAACGCCGATCCGCGCGAAATATCATAACCAAAAAAATAGCGGATCGTTTCAATGTCCAAAATGGCGAAGTGTTCTCTTTTGACGAAAACGGTTTTAAGATGTCCTTGAACCCGATCAGGGGCGAGGATTCCAGAATCGTATATTTTCCGAATGCGGCGGGCAATCTTTCGGCCTATAGCGTTATTGAATCGCCGGTGTTCTCTCCCGAACTCTCTCAAAAATATCCACAGATAAAATCCTACATTGGGTATGGCACCGGTGGTGCAAAAGATAGGGTGAGGTTCAGTATCTCGCCCAAAGAAGTACAGGCCATGATCGTGCATGCCGACGGTCGCGCCAACAGTTTTGTCCAAAAAGTATCCGGTGACACCTACGTGATGTACTCCAGGGATTCGGAAAATGGTGCAGATACGGAGTTTGTATGCAGCACCAAGGAGATGATAGCCGATAAAACCAGAAATTTGACGGCCAAACCCGTCGACGGACAAGTGCTTCGAAAATATCGGTTGGCCATAACCGCATCGGCCGAATATACTGCCTTTCACGGGGGAACGGTGGCCGATGCCCTAGCGGCTATAAACGCTACAATTACGCGGGTTAACGAGGTATTCGAGACCGACCTTGCGGTAACCTTGGAACTGATTGGCACTACGGATGCCGCAATTTTCACCGACCCCGACACCGACCCTTTTAGCGGCGTATTGAGTGCATTGGGCAATCAGGGGCAAAATGCCTTAACCGATGAAATCGGGGAGGCCAATTACGATATCGGCCAAGTGTTGCACAGAGGCGGCAACGGCGGCAATGCCGGATTTATAGGGGCTGTTTGTGTCGACAACCGAAAGGGCAGCGCCTATTCTTCGAGCCAAACCCCCAGGGGCGATATTTTCGATCTGGATTTTGTGGCGCATGAATTGGGGCATCAGTTGGGAGCGAACCATAGTTGGTCTTACGAATCTGAGGGTACGACCGTACAGGTTGAGCCCGGTAGCGGCACTACGATCATGGGCTATGCGGGTATTACCGATACCGATAATGTCGCCCCGAATGGGGACGACTATTTCCACTATGTCAGCATCGAGCAGATTATCCAAAATTTGACGACCAAAGACTGCGGCGAGGTGGTTCCGATACCGAATAATCCCCCTGTTGTCAATGCGCTTGATACCCATGTTATTCCGAAATCTACGGCATTTGTTTTGAGCGGCAGTGCGACAGATCCCGATGCCGACGATATCCTAACCTATTCATGGGAGCAAATCGATAACGGGATTGTCAAAAGGGCTACGTTCGGCCCCACGAATCCGAACGGGGCGAATTTCAGGTCTAGGCCTCCCATTGCCGAACCTATCCGTTATTTTCCGTTGCTTTCAAGGGTCGTCGCCGGTACCCTAACCCAGACCGACCCCGAGTTGAATACGGCATGGGAGACCGTTTCCGATGTTGAGCGGGATATGAATTTTGCGTTTACAGTACGGGACAATGCGCCAGGTGGCGGACAGGTAGTTTCCGAACTGACCACGGTATCGGTTACGAACGCTGCAGGGCCTTTTTTGGTCACTTCACAAGCCGCCAACGAAACGTATAGCGCCGGCGAGGTCCATGAGATTGTTTGGGATGTTGCCGGTACCGATGTCGCTCCGGTGAATGCGAAAACCGTTGATATTTTGCTGTCTACGGATGGTGGACTTACCTTCCCTGTGACCTTGGTCGAAGGGGTGGCGAACGATGGAAGCCATGGGATTATTGTCCCCGGCCTACCTACATCCCAAGGACGGGTTATGGTGAAAGCGGCCGATAATGTTTTCCTTGCGGTCAATGCTTCCGATTTTACGATCGAGGCTTCGGAAATTGTGCTGAATCTTACGGATTTAAACTACGAAATATGCCAATCCGAAAACCTGACCATTCCCTTTGTGTACGAATCCTACCTTGATTTTAATGAGGAAGTAAGTTTTAGCATCGCGGATGCTCCCGCAGGTCTCGAAGTTTCGTTTTCCCCGGAAACAGTTATTGCAGGAGATACACCGGTAAATATTCTGTTCAGTAATACTGAGAACGTTCCCGAAGAAAATTATGACCTTCTGCTTACCGCTACCTCAGCCAGTATCACCCGTCAGATCGGTTTTCGCCTGGCTGTTTTTGACGCTGATTTTCCCGACACGGTTTTGGAGTCCCCTTTAGATGATGCGGTAGATATCTCAACTAGGGAACTATTGGAATGGGATGAAAATCTATCCTATACCTCCTACGAAATACAGATAGCTACCGATGTAACTTTTCAGAATATTGTCGAAACGGCCGTAGTATTTTCTAACAGCTATACGGGTAGAAATCTGGAAAACGATACCACCTATTTTTGGAGGGTGAAACCCTTCAATGGTTGCGGTGAGGGAAATTTTAACGTTCCTTTTTCGTTTACCACAATCCCATTTACATGTGATTCCAAAGCGGCTTTCGGACTTCCGCAGGTGATTTCATCGACCAGTGAGGCCATTGTGATTTCAACGATATCCTTCTTTGAAGACCTGCAGATTGCCGACCTCAATGTTAACTTGGATATCGACCATAATTTTTTAGAGGACCTGCGTATAACGCTGACCTCACCATCAAATACTACTGTTACCTTAGTAGCCAATGCCTGTGGGGATTTCAAAAATATAAGTGCCACTTTTGACGACGATGCGAACGATTTTATATGCGGTGCGGTTTCCAATGTCGGTATTGCCGGTACGGTTAAGCCTTCGGGCAGCTTAAATTCCTTCAAGGGAGAATCCATTCTAGGGGAGTGGGTTTTGGAAATTCAGGATATTGCCAGGGGCGACGGCGGATCTCTAAACGCTTTTTCCTTGGATATTTGTATCGAGGGCGACTTTCGGCCCGATGCCGATCAAGATGGCGTTTTCGACGATGTCGACGACCTGTGCCTCGATACGCCCCTTGGTACCGAAGTCGATACTTCGGGCTGCCCTGTTTACCGATTTCCAAACGATAATTTTTTGGTATCGGTCGAAAGTTTGTCCTGCCGTAATAACGATGATGGCGAGATAATGGTAGCGGCACTTTTGCTTACTGATGTTGATTATGGGATAACCATAACGGGTCCCGGAACCGTGATTACCGAGACCTTTACAGACACGTTTATCAGATCGAACCTACCTGCCGGTACTTATACCGTATGCATAAACGGGTCGGATGCCGAAATCGAATATGAGGTATATTGCTTCGAGGTGGCCTTAACCGAACCGGAACCTTTGGGCGTGACCTCGAAAATTGCTCAAAGCGGCAACCAAATCGTGCTTTCTATGGAAGGTGCCGATGCGTATACCGTTATATGGAATGGAAGACTGATTCGTACGGAAAAATCCGAAATTACATTGGACCTGTCAACCGGAAAAAATAATATCAAGGTTTCTACGGACCAGATATGCCAAGGTGTTTTCGAGGACCAATTTTTCATATCCAGCGGTCCGGCCGCATTTCCGAATCCTTTAGTTGGCGCTACCCAATTATTTTTGGGAGCGTTTGAATCGGAATTGACCCTAGCTATATTTTCGGCGGATGGGCAATTGGTAAAAGAAGCAACCTACTCGCCCAACGGAAATCAGGTCGATCTTGACTTTACCGGGCTGCCACCGGGGATGTACATCGTTAAGTTCGAAGGAAAGCATACAAAAGGAACCACAAAGGTGATCAAAAGATGAGACTACTTTCTTTTATTTTTCTTGGGATGATGCTCTTGTCAGGATGCAAGAAAGACCCTCCGAACCCGCCCGGAAAGGCCGTTTTGATTGAACCCGCGAAAAACTCGGAATGTACACCGGTGCAAAGTTCGAGCGGCACCAACAGTCTGGTGCGCTTTCGTTGGCAGCCGGGGGACTATAGCGAAAGTTATGAGGCTGTCGTAAAAAACTTGAGTACAGGTAACGCAATCAATAGGGTTGTAGAAGCTTCTACAATTACCATTCCCCTGGAAAAAGGGACGCCCTATTCCTGGTTCGTACGCTCTAAAAACACCCAGACAAACGAAACGGCCACCAGTGCGACTTGGCTTTTTTACAACCCAGGTTCGCAGACCGATCACGTTCCTTTTCCTGCAGAAATTATCGCTCCGGAACCGGGGGCTACCGTTTTTATGGATGTGAACAACCAAGTTACCTTGGAATGGTCGGCTACGGATATTGATAACGATATCGAAAGTTATAAATTATACTTCTCAACCGAAAATCCGGCGAATATTCTGATCGCTTCGCCCGGGGCCAATCAGACATCGCAAAAAGTAGATGTAACTTCCGGTATCGTCTATTATTGGAGGGTCGTTACGAGTGACGCCCTGGGCAACACTTCGGATACTGGTATTTTGGATTTTAAGGTATATTGAATTTTCTTCGCTGAACGCTGAACGAAATCTACTTTTTGTTGGCCACGAATTTTCAGCCGGTGCTTGGATTTTGGTATTTTAGCTACCATTGAACTCGTTCATCGTAATCTTGACACCTGCAAGAACAAAGGATTTTATAAGTGCGGAAGCTTTTTCAAAACGTTCCGGTAGTCTTTTTCTCTCCTCCTCGTTCCATTCTCCCAAAACATAATCGATCTGTCTTCCCTGCCCGAAATCGGCGCCAATCCCGAATCTGAAGCGATTGTAGCTGGTGGTCTGTAAAACGTTCTGAATGTCTTTTAAACCATTATGTCCGCCGTCGCTGCCTTTGGTCTTTAAGCGAATCGTTCCGAAAGGCAAATTGATGTCGTCGGTGATGACCAATACATTTTCAAGTGGAATTTTTTCCTGTTCCATCCAATAGTTCACCGCCTTTCCACTGAGATTCATATAGGTTGAGGGTTTTAGGCAGAGAATGCTTCGTCCCTTGATTTTGAAAGACCCTACTTCTCCCAATTTTACGGTTTCGAAGGTAAAATTTTCTTTGGCCGCAAGGGCATCCAGCGTTTTAAAACCGATGTTATGGCGTGTTTCAGCATATTTTTCACCCATATTCCCTAATCCAACGATTAAAAATTTCTTCATGCTTTCTGTTTCTTCTAAAAAGGATTTGTCGGTTTTGAAAAGAGATTTTAAAAATTGTAACATGGTATGTTTTCTTCTGGGTATCCAATAGCCATAAAAATACAAAAGCATCCCGACACAAGGCCGGGATGCTTTTTATAGCCTTCCAAAGAAAAACTATTCTTTGCTTTCGTTGCTACCTTCGGAAGCTTCGCCACCTTCAGCTGCGCCTTCGACACCTTCTTCTCCTTCAGCACCTTCTTCTCCTTCAACGCCTTCTAGATCTTCATCCTCCTCGACGACTATGGCCGCACGCATAGTTTTCACCTGTACAACAACCGTGGTCTCGGGATGCAAAATTTCAAATTCGTCGTTCAGCAAGCTGTCCACCGTAATATTATCACCGATTTTCAATTTCGAAATATCGATATCGAAGAAATCGGGCAGTTTTTCGGGTACGGCCTTAATCGACAACTTCCTTTTTCGGAACAACAGACGACCACCGTTTCTGACACCGGGTGCGTTGCCCTGAAGACGAACAGGAATGTTCATGGTCACCGGCTTATCATCGAAAAGTTCATAAAAGTCGATGTGCAAAATGTTGTCCGTTACCGGATGGAACTGGATGTCTTGCATAATAGCCCTGACAATACCCATTTTTCCGCCGAAGTCCACACTTACGGTATGTGCGGCGGGAGTGTACACCAAATCCCTGAACGCTAGTTCGTCCGCTGAAAAGTGTATCGGTTTATCCCCTCCGTATATAACGCAAGGAACCTTTCCAGCATTACGTAGGGCCTTCGTTGCCTTTTTGCCCACGCTTTCTCTTTCTGATCCTTTTACTTTAATTGACTTCATTTTGAATAAATAGAATTATTGATTATTAATTATTATTTTTTTTGGCGCTACTATTCTTTTTAGGGTCTCTGTGCAACAACGGCCGAGCGCTGTCATTGATTACCGACAAAATGAATTAGGGATTACATCAAAAACTTCGACGATATCGAAGTATTATGATGTACCCTATGCATGACATCGGCGAAAAGCTCCGAACAGGTTAAAACCTTTATTTTATTGCTATCCTTTGTTATGGGAATGGAATCGGTGATAATCAACTCCAACAATTTCGACTCCTCTATTTTTTTGTACGCATTGCCCGATAAAAGTCCGTGTGTCGTTATGGCCCTTACGCTCAAGGCGCCTCGCTCCATCATGAGATCGGCCGCTTTGGTGAGGGTTCCGGCCGTATCGACCATATCATCGACTAAGACCACATTCTTGCCCTGCACATCGCCGATCAGCTCCATATGGGAAATCACGTTGGCTTTGGCGCGCTGCTTATAGCAAATGACGACGTCGCATTCCAGTGCCTTCGAATAAGCATAAGCCCTTTTAGATCCGCCCATATCCGGGGAGGCTATGGTCAGATTCTCCAAGTTTAATTTTTTCAGGTATGGCAGAAACAAGGTCGATGCAAACAAGTGATCTACCGGCTTTTCAAAGAACCCTTGAATCTGGTCGGCGTGCAAGTCCATCGTAATAATCCGGGTCGCACCTGCCGCTTCCAGCATTTTTGCAATCAATTTAGCCGCTATGGGCACTCTGGGCTTATCTTTTCGGTCTTGTCTCGCCCAGCCGAAATAGGGCATTACGGCCGTAATGTGCCTGGCCGAAGCTCTTTTTGCCGCATCGAGCATCAACAGCATCTCCATGAGATTCTCCGAGCTCGGATTGGTCGAACCTATGATAAAGATCCGTGCGCCCCGTACAGATTCTTCGAAAGAAGGTTGAAACTCCCCATCGCTATATCTTGAAAAATGAACGTTCCCCAAATCGGCACCGTACGATTTAGCGATTTTTTCTGCCAATACGGTACTTTGTGTACAGGCAAAAATTTTAGGCTCGGGAACTTGATAGGGCATGGATACTAGTTGTCAACACGTTTATTAAAGCCCTTACTAAACCTATAATTACCTAGGTTTTTTTAAGGCAGGTGCAAATTTAGAAATTTATTCGGGTAGGTGAAGGATAAATGTTGATAATTTTGGGGCAGCAATCAAAATATTTTATAGTTTTGCAGTCCGGTTTTATTAAATCATCTGATAAAACTATCATGCTCGAGTGGCGGAACT
>JAGXIC010000084.1 GCA_024635875.1 Pricia sp. | reverse complement strand
TGGGAAATATATTGGAATGATTTCGCTTTCTTCCATCATATTGGACAATTTATCGTTCTGATTATTCTTCAATCAGTGGAAGGCTTCGAAGCTCAAGTGCTCTATGAAGCCCCATCTGCTGGCACTTTCGGATGACAAATACCAAAGTTGGCAATACGCTGCGTTTAACGGGCAAATGGTGTTTCTACCCAATAAGAATACACCTTTGCCCAATGTTAATGAAACGATTGTGAATGTTGCCAAGGATAACGTACCGAAGTTGAGAGCATCTAATGACAACATTCCCCAATGCGAACACATAAAAATACAAGAAGTTGCTTAGAATATTACCTTCTTTTGAAAAGGTATTAAATGCAAAAGGAACAAAATTATATCAGGTTAGATACTACCTTTAACGGTAAATCAAACAAACAACAGGTCTATCTCAAAATTTTTGTAATTACGATAAAAAGAATGGTAGAAGAGCGTTCTATGCTTAAAATATTTAACTACTATTATCAAACTAATATGTGATTCGGATAGCACGGATTTTAATGGTAGGATTCTACATTCTATTCATTAAAACAAATCATAAGAAGTATTGCAGTTGACGAATCACCTAAAAAAATAGTAAAGATGACATCAAAAATTTTGGGAGTGGCCTCCGCCCTAATTAGAAGCCGTAAATATACCCTGTTACTTGTAGGTGCACAGTTCGCTTACTTAGGGTACAAATATTTGGTGAAAGACAAAAAATCAAAAAAGAAGACACTATCCCACTAACTGTGTATTTTAAAAATACCAGGGGTTCGGCTTTTTTAAAGCCTGACCCTTTTTTCATAAATCGTCAGGAACTTTAGTGAGGTCGTGCACGGCTACGCTCTTACCTATACCGCTGTCCCCACCGGTTATCAAAGCAACTTTGCCCTAAAATTTTTTGCTGCCCAGATATCCATATCGGATGGTTTCAGGCGGGTTTTCCATTTGATGCTCTTTACCTGGCTGTTCGCTTTGCTTTTCCTTTTCAGGCGATTCGATTTCTTTATTAACTACTATTTTACACCTTGTTTCTTAATAAGGCCGCCAGTATAAAGCGGCGGCCCAATTTTCTTTGATCATTGTTTTAGCGCCAGTTTTCAATGTCTTGACGAACCTGAAAAGGCGAGCGCTGCGTTCTTTGCCCGATACGGTGGAGCGTTCTGTCAAATCGGCCCGGTTCTACGTTGACATCATCGTCGGTAAGGTAAGGGTATCTCTCCCTATAATCGGTCTCGATTTCGTACCATTGATCCTCCAAATCTTCATATTCGGTTCCGAGTTCATCATCGTCAACTGTATCGCTTGGCTCGTAACTGTCCCGATCATTTCGGTCGCGACCGTTCGACGTCATGGCAATGCCTTCGAATTCGTCGCCCTCTTCATCTGTTTTCCTGTACTTTTTATTCTTGTCCATAATCATATAATTTGAGATTAATACATTAAAATTAGTTTTGTACATCGGATTTATATACTCCATTTAGCACGTATGTTAGCTTAATCAATAGCAACAACGAAGCTTGTCTTTTACGGTCAAATATTTGGTCGATAGGATGCACCGCAAATGGGACAACTATATAACTTAGAGTATATTTTTAACTTAAAAACACAAATATGAAAACTTTGGAAGAACTTTTTCAACATCAAATCAAAGATCTCTACAGTGCTGAAAAGCAGCTGATAGAAGCACTGCCCAAAATGGAGTCGAACGCCACTAATAGTGACCTTAAAGAAGCTTTTGCCAGCCATTTGGAGGAGACCAAGGGCCAAAAGAAACGTCTAGAGGAAATCTGCGAAGAACTGGACATAAATCCCAATGGCGAAAAATGCAAGGCGATGGAGGGTCTTATTAAAGAAGCGGAGGGCTTTATCGAAGAAGCTGGAAATGATGATGTTATGGACGCGGGACTTATCGCGGAGGCCCAACGGGTAGAACACTACGAAATCTCTGGTTATGGAACCGCGGTACGATATGCCAAGGAGTTAGGCCATGACGATATCGCCGACAAACTTCAAGAGACGCTGGACGAGGAATATGATGCCGATCAAAAGCTTGATGATTTGGCGGAGGGACGCTTGAACGAGAAGGCGATTTCGTAATTTCCCGAGATTGAGGAACCTGCTGAAATGAATTGGGGGGGGGCGACTAAAGTCGCCCCCCCCCCAATTTATTTTAAAATGAAAGTTATGCAGGTAACGAAATGAACCTATTCGTCCATAGGGAGTGCATGTCAATTTTGTTATTTCCGATACCTCTTTTAGTAGTATGATGTGCCGCTTTCCACATCCTCAAAAGCCATGCGCGCCAAGAGATAGCAAACCGTCGATTCCGCGCCTTGATTGAGGTTGACGTTGTCGAATTCCAATCCGTCATAGCATCCACCCGTGCGAGGGTTGTAAATGGTTTCGTGCATGGGGTTATCGCCCATAAACCAATTGAATGCCGCTTCCATCTTTTTGTCATACCCTTCAAACGGGAAGATTTTGTCAAAGAGCTTTAACGCCAATATTGTATAGGCAACATCAATGGGCTGTTCCCCGCCCCTAAACCGACCGTCGAACCGGTCTTCCAACTTTAACCAGTCCTGATTTGAAATCACACGTATAGATCCGTCCGAGAACGTTTTTGACAGTAAAAAATTGAGCGAATTTTGAGCTATTTTTCAATAGGTGCCATCAAGTGTTCGTATGTAGGCCATCAACATAGCTTCGGGCAATACTGCGTTTGCATAGTTGAGGGATTTTTCGAACCAATGCCAATCCTTTACCGCGACCGAGGCATAAAACCCTCCGAGCCTGTCCGCCATCATACGAAGCTGTTGGTGCACACAAATTCCTTCAGGGCTGCTAGAATAATAGTATAGCCCCTTTATCATAAATGCAATGGCCCTGGGAGAATGAATTTCTTTACCCTTTTCTAGGCCATCCTCGAAAATTTCATTCGCCCGTTGTACGAGGTGGTCGAAGTCTTTGGGCAATTTTTTTGAAATGGAAATAAAATATCCAATGGCCCATACGGCCCTACCAAAAGCATCGTCTAAATTCTCGGTATCGTTCTGTTCCGTAAACCGTCTGTCTTTGTCAACATAATTAAAGAACTGCCCATCACATCGAATACATCGTAATATATAGGACAGATAGGTGCGAATGTAGTCTAGATCGGTTTTATCTTCCGTTAGAACATAATGTTGGCATGTTGCAATCAGCGCGCGCGCATTATCGTCTACCGTATAACCACTCTCTATATCCGGATGACTGATGTTCGAGAACTGTATAAAACCGACCTCGGTAGTCATATTCCGTAGATGATCCATTTTTAGTACGGGTTTTCGATATTGGAGTCCCATCCTGTTTTTAGCGTGTTTCTTAAAAAACTGTGCGTGCGCAATGGCGGAATTTTCCCAAGCCGAGGACGCCGTTGTTCGCAACCCGTTCAGGCCCATTTGCTCTCTTTCTCTGTCATCCTCCAACAATTCCAAAACGATATCCTTCAGCTGACCGGAATCACCAAAATCAAAGATCCGTCCTGAACCGTTCTCCAAAACTTCCTTGGCATGGGGAATGGGCGTTGAAATTACGGGGCAACCACAGCTGATGGCGTATGAGAATGTACCGCTAACCGCTTGATCTGGATCTTTGGAAGTAAATAAGTAAATATCCGTTAATTGTAGGTACTCGAGCAGTTCTTCCAAGGGCAGAAAACGATTGATAAACCTTACATTATCCTGAATCCCCAAATCTTCGACAATGCTCTCAAGGGAATTACGGTACTCCTCCCCGCTCTGTTTGACCAATTCCGGATGGGTCTTTCCCAATATAAGGAACACGGTATCGGGATGTTCCGCCACAATGCCCGGTAAGGCGTTTAAAGTAGTTTCGATACTCTTGCCCGGCCCTAATAGTCCGAACGTTGAAAGTATTTGTTTTCCCGATAGATTATATTTCCTTTTTAGTTCGTCCCGATCTGCGAACGGTACAAGGTGGGTACCATGTGGGATAACCGTGACATCTGTAGTCAGCACCCCGTAGTCGTCATAAAGTATATCGGCCGACGTCTGGGTCATCACTATAATTCCGTCGCATAGCTTGACAATGTCCTGCACCTTCTTCTTCAATTGCGTATCAGGTTTTGGCAGAACGGTATGCAGTGTCATGACCACGGGACAGTCTATCATTTCAAGAAAAACCCTAAAGGCTTTCTCGTTATCCGAAAATAATCCGAACTCATGTTGTACAACGACCAAATCTATAGTAGGTTCTGAATCGATCCAATTTGCTAACGCCAAGTAATCAATATCCCTGTCCGTATGAAGAACTTGTCCTATTTCAAACGGATAATCGTGATTACCACTGGCAGACTCAAGAGGACAAATAGTTAGCTCAAGCGCGTCCCCGAACTTTTGATCGAGAGCGGCCATTAAATCGGATGTGTAAGTAGCGATGCCACATTCCCTCGGTGGATAAGAGCTCAGAAAGACAATTTCCGAACGTTGTTTGTGCTCTTTGCTATTTGTACTTTTGGAATGATCGGTGCGACTTTCATTAAATCTACGTCGACTTTTAGTAAGGCCTTTTGTTCGAATCGATACTTTCTCTTCCATAGCAATCTTCTTATTAATGAATGGATGCATTCTAATTTAATGATTCTCGTAGCGATTACGGACATCTAGACATCGAAATTAGCTTTGGAATATTCGTACTTCGGCACCTATCACTCCAAAATTTAACTCGAACGATTTCACCGTGCAATCGGGATAATTATAGTGGCGATATTGTTACCTACCCGTGTCATAAAGATGGAATTTCGCTCTAATTAATACTATTTATATATGGGCTTCTGGAACAATCCTAAAAAGCAGAATACTTTATTTTGGGCAATTGTTGCCATTATTGTTATTGCGATCATCCTATGGATTAGATAAGCATATAGCCAGTCTACTACGTTTAATGATTCGGCTTTTTGATTCGGTCCATTACGTTTTTATGAGTGTACAATTTGAACCTTAAACCTAAAATAATTCATATGGAAACCTTGACCTCTCAAAGTATTTTTCAATTAGCGTCGGCACCTTGGTTGCAAGTACCGGTCGCGAACGATATCATTGTCGATTCTAATTTCTTTATCCTAATTGCCGCTGGTGTCATATTGGCACTGGCCTTTCAGTTTATTTTGACCGCTGTATCCGTTGCCGCGGGTGTAACCGCCATCGGAGATGTAAAGAAAAGTTACGTAAAATCTAAGGTTAATCCCGATAGTTCCGACACCGAAAACGGCCACGAATTTGATCAGGATGCTTCTTCTGACATGGCCATGGGGGTAAAGTTTACCACCGTATTTGGTATCTGGAGCCTAATCACCACCTGTATTGCCCTGTTCGGAGCCACAGCCTTGGCGCTAAATATTAATGTGTTGGAGACAGCGGCTACCAACACCACTACGGCTTTGGTCATTTGGGGACTTTTCTTTTTGATTTTGTTCTACCTTGAAACTCGGATAGTCGGTTCGATTTTGGGCAACCTTTTTTCTGCGGTAAGCACAGGTCTTACATCTTCCGCTGGCGCATTCTCCTCGCTGTTTACCACCTCGCCCGATAAAAAAATCGAGAACGTTCTGGAAAATACTATCGATAAGGTACGCTCGGAATTCGATTCCGGTTTCAACATGGACAAGGTAACGGGCGTACTGGACAACTTCTTACAACGGGTTGACAAGAAATTGCCGGATTACGACCAACTAAAAAACGATTTGGAGGATATCGCCAAGAAATCACAGAGCAAGAATACCGCCGGAAAATGGATGGCGGTGCAGCAGGTGCTGACCAAGGCCATCTCTAAAAATGCCGATAGTCCAGACTCCGATAAGAAAAATAAGGCTAAAAAATTGCAGGACACCCTAGACGCCATAGTCCAGAAATACAGCGAAGGGGACACCGGTGCGGAAGGCGTCAAAAAAGTGGTAGCCGATATATCGGCCATGGACCGTAAAGAAATCGATGACCGTATCGAGCAGGTAAAGGATTACCTGTCGACCTCCTCCTCCTCAAATCTTTCTTCGGATAAAATCAAAGTGGCGCTTCAGGGTATTATAGATCATCCGCAGATGGTGGGCTCCATCTTACAAAACCAATTCAAAGATCTGAACAAGGAAAGCTTGATCGAAGTTCTCTCGTCCAATACGAATTTGGAGAGAAAAAATATCGAAAAATATGCGGATAGCGCGTCAGAAATGTTGCAGAAAGTATCCATGGAATTCGATACCGAAAACGAAAATAGTTTGGTCAAGAGAATGGAAGCTAGCATAGCCGATTTCTTCGATGATACCGGACGCGACGAACTGGATTACACATTGCTGAAAGACGATGTACTGAAGATGCTCGATAACCCCAAAGACAGTCTTGACGTAATTAAAAACCGTGCCGCTACCTTCGACGCCCAAACCCTACGTGCCCTGGCGACCAACAATAAATATATCGATGATGAAAAAATCGATAGCGTCGTCAATACGATTACCGATGCCAAAAAAGAGGTTTTGGATAAAGTACAGCAGATCGAGACGAAAGCGCACGAACAATGGAAGATTGTAGAGCGAAAAGCGGTAATTCAGGCCGAACATGCTAGACTAACTGCGGCCTCTGCGGCGTGGTGGCTGGTTCTGACCGCCATCGTATCCGGAGTGGCGGCCATCGGGGGCGGCATGATAACCTTATATTAACGATGGTGGACAAGCTTCTCGAATTAAGTTGGAATTCAGTGGGACTCATCGTTTTCAGCGCGCTGGGTATCTATCTATCGGTAATTATCATGACCCGTATCTGCGGCAAGCGGAGCTTTTCGAAGATGTCGAGCTTTGATTTCGCCATGACCGTGGCCGTAGGTTCTATCATTGCGACCACGGTACTTTCGTCGACGGTCAGCATGTTGCATGGCATTGTGGGGCTAGTAAGTGTATATGTGTTGCAGATAGCAGCCGCTTTTGCCCGACGGAACAAGCGCATTCGGAAACTGATGGACAATTCTCCATTACTATTGATGGATGGAGAGACAATTCTCGAAGACAACCTTCGTAAGGCACGCGTTACCCGTGGTGATTTGCGATCTAAGCTGCGCGAGGCCAATGTAACGAAACTATCTCAAGTTAAGGCTGTGGTTTTTGAGACCACAGGAGATATATCCGTACTTCACAAAGATGACGAAGAGCCCTTAAATTTATGGTTGATGAAAGATGTGATGCGAACGTAACCCACAAAAAAATTTTGAATTTAATAAAATAAAAATATGGGAACATCAAAAAACGGTCACACTTTGTTGGCGTTAACGATCGGTGCCGCCATTGGTAGTGCGGTAGCGCTGCTATATGCGCCCCGAAGCGGTAAGGAGACCAGGACCAGGATTAAAATGGACGCTGAAATGGTCTCAATGCGAATGAATAACGCCGCCAACGAATTGAAGGGCAAGGTGCTTTATAATATGGAAGAGGGTGGAGACGAACTAGGTTACGTAATCGGTTCTATAATTGCCCGAACTACCCTTGGCGTTAAGGAAATTATCAAGGCCCTAGAACAGGAAATTACGAAGTTACAGTCCGAAAACAGTCAATAGAACGCCATTGGCAACTTCCCTTGCAATGATTATGTAACCGATGGAATATATAAAGGATAGGATTATAGACATACCCAAATGCTATGCTGTGGATAATGAAGACTCTCCAGAGTTTGGCATAGATCTATTGAGGTCAATGGGTCTACTGGGTTTGAATGTGCCCTTGGAATATGGTGGGATGGGTCTTGGTAATGACCGGGGAAATCTCAAAATCCTGAAAACGCTCCATAAAATTGGGAGCTACGATTTGTCGTTGGGAAGAATTTTCGAGGGTCATCTTAATGCACTCTTACTTATAGGCACCTATGGTTCGCCTAGGCAAAAGGAAGACTATTTTTCCGAGGCCCTATCAGGAAAACTTTTTGGAATTTGGAACTCGGAACTTCCTACGGACCCTTTAACATTCAGTTTGGCCAAAAACGGGTATACCCTGAACGGGGCAAAGGTCTTTTGCTCCGGTGCGTCTCACGTAACCCGTCCGATCGTTACGGCCGAAGGACCTGACGGGGGTTCTATGATCATTTTGCATTTAGACGAACTAGATACTACCGAAGATTTCACCTACTGGCGCCCCATGGGTATGAAATCATCGGTCAGTTGCCGCTTCGATTTTACCGGTCTAAGTTTTCCACGACGCCAGAT
>JAGXIC010000083.1 GCA_024635875.1 Pricia sp. | reverse complement strand
TGGATAGGGAAGGGCCGATACCTTGCAATGAACATGTCTGTGCTACGGAAAACCATTCCATCGCGGACATTAAGCGGCACCAGCAATTCGATATTCTTCCGGAAGTTTTTTGGCTGGATGCCGGCTGGTATCCCTGCGAAGGCAGATGGCCGAACGTAGGTAACTGGACTCCGAATCCAGATAATTTCCCCAATGGTTTGAAACCCGTTTCTGATGCCGCTCACCAAGTTGGCTCGAAATTTCTTTTATGGTTCGAACCGGAAAGAATAGTAAAGGACAAGTCGTTCATAAGTATAGATAAGGAGCACCCTGATTGGGTCACCAGTATTTCGACAAGTGATAACCAACTTCTCGATCTAGGCAATGAAGACGCTCGTTCATGGCTAACTGATCATATTTCCGACTTGATCCAAAAGGAAGGGATCGATTATTATCGTCAGGATTTTAACTTCGATCCGTATCCCTATTGGAAACAAATGGATGCTCAAGGACGAAATGGTATATCCGAAATCAGACATATCGAAGGATTATACGCCTTTTGGGATGCCCTTTTGGAGAGGTTCCCCGAACTGATAATTGACAATTGTGCCAGCGGAGGACGACGTATCGATCTGGAAACAGTATCCCGAAGCTCTCCATTTTGGAGAACGGATTATAAATATGGCGAGCCAATTGGTTCTCAAATTCACACTTATGGGCTTAATTTTTTCCTGCCCCTCTCCGGGACTGGTAGCTTTGAAATGTCCCCTTACCATTTTCGTTCCGCGATGAGTAGTAATATGGTTATCGATTGGGATATTGAAAACAAAAACTATAAGCTGTCGGATATGCAGAACCTTATCAGTGAATTTAAAGAATTAAGACCATATTATTATCATTCCGACTACTACCCATTGACAAGTACCACCAAATTATTACGGGACGATGCGTGGATGGCTTACCAAATGAATAGGCCGGATCAAGATGATGGAATAATCATGGCCTTCAGGCGGCCCAAATCTCTTGATACAAATATTATCCTAAACTTAAAAGGGCTTGACGATAGGTCTACTTATGAAATAAAGAATAAAGATACCGGGAAAATTATGACCGGGACCGGTGAAGAGCTCTCCAAGGGAATGACAATTAATTTGGAAGAGGCACCTGGTTCAATATGCCTTATTTATAAAAAGCGATGAGGACGTCCAAATTTAAATAACCATTGACTATACCAATGAAAATAGAATTTTCAAAATACAAGGATCAAAGGAGCATAGTTGTTGAGAACGGGCGAATTCGAGCAGAGTTCACGCCGGATCCCGGTGGGAAGATGGTTTCATTGGTAGACAAGAATATCGGTTATGAGTTCTTGGTACAGCGTCCCGGAGAGAAGTACCGTGAACAGGCTTTCGATGGTCTTTACACCGAAGGGGAATGTAGTGGTTATGATGATATGTTCCCCACAATAGATGCCTGCGAGTATCAAAATGAGCCATGGAAGGGGACAAAAATGGCCGACCATGGCGAGGTTTGGTCCTTGCCATGGGAATACCGGATAACTGGTGGGTCGTTGGAATTTCAGGTGGACGGGGTCCGATTCCCGTACAGGTTGCAAAAAAGAGTGGCCATCGTGGATGATAATGTCCTCCGCTTATCCTACACCTTGAAAAATAGGAGCGGGCACGATTTTGAATTTCTATGGGCAGGTCACTTTATGTTCAATATGGAGGAGGGAACGCGGATAGTGGTACCCGACGACTGTAATCAGGTAGTTTCCATTTTATCTAATAAGGAAAGGGCCTTTGGGGAGATTATGGACTGGCCTTACTTCAAGGACGGCAGAGGTGGTACGTACCGTGCCGATATAAGCAGGTCGGCTTCCAGCAAGGGGTTTGAGAAATATTACTTTACCAACAGGTTGGAAGAGGGCCGTTGCGAGTTGCAATACCCCAATGGAAACAAGAGACTGGTCCTTTCCTTTTCGTCCGAGAGCGTTCCCTACTTGGGGCTATTGATGAACGAGAACGGTTGGGACAACCTCTATAATATTTTTGTCGAACCGTGCACTGTCTGCTACGACCGGCCAGATGTGGCCAAACTACATGGGCAGGTAAGCAAGGTGTCCGCATGGGGAAAATATCAATGGTATGTTGATTTAACATTTTAAAACAAGAATATATGTCAGGAAAAATGAAAGGAAAAAGAGTGTTGGTAACAGGCTCGGGAACCGGTCTGGGCCGAGAAACTGCATTGGAATTTGGCAGACAAGGAGCCCAAGTTGCCTTGCATTATGCGCATAGCAAAGAGGGCGCCGAATCAGCGGTAGATGAGATACTGGAGATGGGGGGCAAAGCTACGGCCATTAAGGCGGACCTACAAAAGACAGAAGAATCCATTCGACTGGCAAAAGAAGCCCTCGATTTTTTGGGGGGTATGGATGTTCTCGTCAATAATGCCGGAATCTCCATGACCCTCGAGTTTGAAAACGTCACCCCGGAACAATACGATACGGTATACAATGTAAACGTACGGGCACAGTTCTTTATTCTTCAGACCGTTTTGCCCGCAATTCGGTCAGCGGGCGGTGGATCCGTAATAAACCTGTCCTCCGTGCACGGGATTCGGGCCTGTAAAGGGCATTCCGTCTATGCCGGCACAAAAGGAGCGATAATCGCCCATACGCGCGAGCTTGCCGTTGAACTAGCGCCTTACGGTGTCCGTGTGAACGCCGTTGCACCTGGCGCGGTACCGGTAGAAAACCAGTTCAAAGCAGCCGGAACGGAGGATTTTAGTGAGTTGGCAGAACTGATTCCCTGCGGTTTTGCAGGTACGCCCCTTGATATTGCAAAAACGATAATATTCCTGGCTTCGGATGATTCCAGATATATAGTGGGGCAGACCATAGTAGTGGACGGCGGAACCACTTCATGGATGTCCTTCAGCAATGAGTTCAACCATATCGGGCTTCGTCTTGGAAAGGGATATGTTAAAGGACTATAATTCAATTAAAAAAAATAGGTAAAATGGATTTCCATCATAAAATATCAAGTACCATTCCATCGCTTGGCTCCATAACCTTGTTTTATATTGCACAAGCGGGTTTTTGCATCAAAACCTCCAAAGGCAGAACGATAATGATTGATCCGTACCTATCGGATGCGTGCGAAAGGCTCTTCCATTTTAAAAGGATGATACCTTCATTGTTGACCCCGGAAGAAGTCGATGCCGATCTCTACCTTGTCACCCATCACCATGCTGATCACCTTGACCCGGATACGATCCCGGTAATCGCCAAGAGTCTAAAAACGATTTTTGTTGTTGCCCCGGATTGTAGATCATTTCTGAATGAACTTGAAGTACCCAAAAATCGCTATACCGTTTTGGGGGAAGGTGAGGAATGGCAAAGCGAAGAAATAAAGGTAAGAGCCATATTCGCGGATCATGGAGAACTTGCGCCAGATGCCCAAGGGTTTTTGATCGAAGTGGAGGGAATTAAGATATACCATGCCGGTGATACGGCTTTTAGACCCGAGGAGATTATTTCGTCCTTACGAACTGAGGTGGACATAATGATAGCACCCATTAATGGACAGTATGGCAATATGACGGCTTTGGAAGCCTGTAAACTGGCTTCCTTGATAAAACCAAAAATATTGATTCCCTGCCATTTTTGGATGTTCCTGGAACATGTTAGTGAGAGAGGCAAAGGAGATCCTGCAACATTTTTAAAAGAAGTTGCCAAACTTTCCAACGATATCAAAGGCATCGTCATGGCACCCGGGGAACAGTTGGAATATTCAGGTTAGAAAATATCAATATAAAGAATGGAACTTATAAAAAATGGTCTTCACAGGCACTTAGAATATTTCCAGAACATTCTGGGCAACGAAAATGTGATAACGGACGTTGAATCCTTGCATAATTATGCGCATGATGAAACTTTGGACTTACATTTTCTACCCGATATGGTGCTTAGGCCCAGAACAACGGAGGAGGTTAGCTTGATAATGAAGCAATGTAATAAGTACAATATTCCTGTAACCCCCCGTGGAGCCGGAACAGGTTTGAGCGGGGGTGCATTGCCCCATCTTGGGGGTGTTGTACTGTCCACCGCCCGAATGAATAAGATTCTGTCCATAGATGAAAGAAACTTACAGGTAACGACCGAGCCCGGTGTCATTACCGAAGTGTTGCAGAATGCTGTAAAGGGGAAGGGGCTGTTTTATCCCCCGGACCCCCATAGCCGAGGATCCTGTTTTATCGGTGGCAACGTGGCCGAAAACAGTGGCGGACCCAAAGCTGTAAAATACGGAGTTGTAAAAGACTATGTACTGAACCTCGAGATCGTCTTATCCAATGGGGACGTACTTTGGACAGGTGCCAACGTATTAAAAAACGCAACTGGTTACAATCTTACACAATTAATTGTTGGAAGCGAAGGAACCTTGGGCATTGTTACAAAAATCGTTTTAAAGTTGATACCGTTACCCAAATACGACCTTTTGATCAGGGCTCCGTTCGATTCGATAGAAAGGGCATGTGCGGCGGTTAGCGCCATTTTTAGGTCTGGCAACGTTCCCAGTGCCATTGAATTTATGGACAGGGAAGCTATCGATATGACCATGGAGTTCAACGAAGAAACTCGTCTTGAGCCTTCGGACAAGACCCAGGCCCATTTGCTGATCGAGGTGGATGGCAACGATCGCGATGTGCTGATGAGCGAAATTGAGAGTATATCCGAAGTACTGACTTCCTTTGGTTGTAAGGATATTCTTTTTGCGGAGGATGCATCGCAAAAGGAAAGGCTATGGAAATTAAGAAAGACGGCCGGAGAGGCCGCAAGAGCATATTCACCCTATCTGGAAGAGGATACGGTCGTACCCCGGGCGGAATTGCCTGTGCTTATTAAAGGAATAAAAGATATTGGTAAAAGAGTTGGATTCAGATCCTTTTGCGTGGGGCATGCCGGTGATGGTAACATCCATGTGGTCATATTCAAGGAAAATCTGACGGACGAACAATGGGGCAATGAAGTTAAGAACGGTATCAGGGAAATATTTAGGATGGTCAAAGATCTTAACGGGACCATTAGTGCGGAGCATGGCATAGGTCTGGTACAAAAGGAGTTCATGGATATTGTCTTTGATTCCAAACAGATGAACCTTATGAAAGGTATCAAAAAGGTTTTTGATCCCAACAACATTTTAAATGCCGGCAAAATATTCGATTTATGATGCCTATAACTAATTATAAAGGAAAAAAATAAAACTACAATAATTTATGAAAAAAATATCAAAAATGAATGATGTGGCTTATATCGAGGATAAAGATGTGCTAATATCACTGTATGAACAGATGGTACTGATCCGAAAGTTTGAGTTGACGGTACAGGAAAACTACAAAAAAGGTGAAATACCTGGATTCATCCACCTTTGTAACGGGCAGGAAGCAGTTGCCGTTGGAGTCTGTTCCAATTTAAGAAAAAGTGATTGGATAACAAGTACGCACCGTGGTCATGGCCACGCACTTGCTAAGGGAGTAAACGTTAATAAAATAATGGCTGAATTATGGGGTAAGGTGACCGGCTGTAACGGCGGACGGGGAGGATCTATGCATCTTTATTCCTATAAGGACGGGCTATTCGGTACCAACGGACTTGTGGGTGGCGGTATACCTTTGGCTGTCGGTCTCGGAATGAGCGCCCAGGTTAAGGGAGAGGACAGCGTAGCTGTCTCATTTTTTGGAGATGGTGCGATCAATCACGGAGCTTTTCATGAATCGGTCAATTTCGCCGCGGTCCAGAAAGCTCCGGTAGTCTTTGTCTGCGAGAACAACCAGTATGCCACTTGTATTCCAATTTCCTCGGCCAGTTTGAACAATAGTGTTTCAAGCAGGGCATCCGTATATGGGATTCCCGGGATCGTTGTTGACGGCAATGATGTACTGGCAGTGTCCCAAGCTACGGAGAAGGCTGTGGAACGAGCAAGAAAAGGGGAAGGACCGACACTCATAGAGGCCCTTACCTATAGAACCGTGGGCCACCATGAGGGCGATGTAATTGCGGGTACCTATCGTACCCTTGAAGAACTGGAGTCTTGGAAGGCCAAGTGTCCCATATTACAGTTTGAAAGATACCTATTGGAATCAGGAATTGCCTCAAAAGACGAACTTGACAATATTTCCTACCAAGTTGCCAGCAAGGTTGCTGAAGCCGAAGAGTTTGCCCGTACTTCGGCGCAACCCAAGCCCATTTCGGTGACCGATAATTGTTGGATGGACCCTATTAATCCACCTGAAGCCTTGAAACAAAGGGCGGAAAACGGTGAAATGGTCACACAGCGTTGGCTTGTTGCTGTGAGGGATGGAATTGCAGAGGAGATGCGCAAAGACAAAAACATAATGTATTTGGGCGAGGGTATAGGTGAAAGAGGGGGCACCTTTGGTCACACCAAGAATCTTTGGAAGGAATTTGGCTCAAATCGTATAATCGATACGCCAATATGCGAATTGGCATTTACCGGAGCAGCGGCCTCCGCCTCGGCAGCCGGTTGCAGGACGATAGCGGATCTGATGTTCGCCGATTTTATATTAGAGGCCACGAGCCAAATCATTAACCAAGCTAGTAAGTTGAGATATATAAGCAATGGCCAGCTGGGCGTTCCCATGATAATCAGGGCCGGTTCTGGACAGATAAAACAAGCCGGACCACAACATAGCGGAACTTTCCATTCTATTTGGGCACATTGCCCTGGCCTAATCGTTGCGGTTCCTTCCAATCCCGCCGATGCCAAGGGACTGATGAAGACAGCCTTAAGGGCGGGAGACCCGGTTATATTTCTGGAACCCAAAGCGCTTTTCTCCACTAAGGGACCCGTACCAACGGACGAGCATTATGTTCCCTTTGGGAATGCGAATATCCTGGAGAAGGGCGAGGATATAACCATTGTAACCTTTGGTCTACCGGTATTCCCCTGTATCGAGGCCGGTAAGGTTCTAAGGGACAAAGGTATCTCATGTGAGATAATTGATCTGCGCACGATTGCTCCATTGGATATCAAAACGATCCTTAAGAGTGTGCGAAAGACCGGTCTTTTGTTGGTGGTAGATGAAGCATATCCGGTATGTTCAATGGCTTCCGAGATTTCTGCATTGGTATCGGAAAAAATCTTTAACGAACTAAAAGGGCCCATAAACCGTATCAACAAGCCAAATGTGCCACAACCTTTTAGCCCTATATTGGAGGAGGAAGTTACCATAACCAGCGAGAAGGTAATAATGACGATACAGAAAATGATTAAGCAATCCCGTACAGAGATGAAAGTATAGGATAAATGTTATCAAATCAATAAGCAGTTCACTTTAGTCAAAAAACGGTAATAGAAAAAATATGGAAGCTAATAATATAATTGAAATTGTAATCCCGAACCAAGGCCTGACACTTACAGAGGTTGAAATAACCAATTGGCACAAAAAAACCGGGGAGAGGGTGAAAAAGGGAGATGTACTGTTCGAGTTTGAAAGCGATAAGGCGACAATCGAGTTCGATTCTCCAACCGATGGAATGTTGATCGAAATAGTTGCCGAAGAAGGCGTTATTGTGCCCATCGGCGACATCGTTGCGCGTGTAAAGAGGGATTAACCGTTGATGTAACGTTCCTTCCTAAAGGAAAAATGAAAAGTAATGGATTCCAAGTATGAATTTAATGGGAAAGTGGCAGTTGTGACCGGATCTGCCGATGGTATCGGAAAGGCTATCGCAATAAAGTTATACAAGAGCGGTGCCACGGTAGTAATCACCGATATTCAAGTCGAAAAAGGAAAACTCCTGGCCAATGAACTTGGTCAAAGGGCGATTTTTATCGAATGTGATATTAGTGATCAAAAACAAGTAGAATCCCTTGTGGGAAGGACTTTCAAAACATTTGGAAAACTGGATATCATGGTAAACAATGCGGGAATCAATTCCACTAAGGCCGAGAAAAGGGTGCCCATCCACCAATACTCCAACGAAACATGGCATAGGATGATAAATGTCGATCTCAATGGCACTTTCTATTGCTGCAAAGCTGCGGCAAATGTAATGGTAGGGCAAAAATCCGGAACAATTATCAATATCGCATCTATAGCAGGAGTTGTAGCGCTTAGATTACAGATTGGGTTCGTTGCCGCCAAGGCCGCCATCATAAAGATGACCGAGGCAATGGCCTGTGAATTGGCACCATTTGGCATCAGGTCAAACATAGTATCACCCGGTTCTACATTGACCGAAAGTACGGAGCAACTATTTTATGGAAAAGAAGGGCAATTTAGCGAAAATGCCGAACACCTGCTATCTTTTATTCCCCAAGGCCGTCCGGGATATGCAAGGGAAATAGCCGATGCGGTGTTATTTCTGGCCTCCGACTCTGCGTCCTATATCAATGGACACAACCTAGTAGTGGACGGGGGATGGACCAGTGGATTTAATAGAGACTTTTAAATATTAGAAAGTAAAATAAACAATCCTATTGACTTGGGCACATAGCTAATAAGTATAATGCCTTTGTTTATAGGGGTTCTTGGTTTCAAAAACTTGGGCTTAGTTCGTTTTGCCAATAACATTGCGGACTTGTGTTTCGTAAAGCATTGATAAAAGGGCTTCTAATTTCGCATGGATTATTAATTAAGTGCCTAGGTCAATAAATTTTATAAAAATTGAATATGGAAATAGTAGGATTAGTACTTGTGGTGCTTGCGGGACTAGGTACGGGTACCGTGGCATGGCCCATGAAAAAAATAAAAGAACTGCATTTCGAGCAGTTTCTTTTTGTTTTTATGACAACCGCCTTGATTATTTGTCCATGGTCGATAACCTTGATTAAAATTCCGGACATCGGCGCGATGGTCAAGACAGTGGGAACCAAACCGCTACTTATTTCCAACTTACTTTCAATATTTTGGGGAATTGCCAATGTACTTTACCTGGTATGCGTAGTCCGTATAGGGGCGGCACTCACCGGCGCCATTCTTTCGGCCGCAGGAATGTCAGTTGGGGTAATTATCCCTATGGTTTTTAAGGGCAGCGGTTTGTTCGAAAACTCCCCGGGCCTTTTATCTTCTGCCGGTATACTGATTATGGTCGGTTTGATTGTTACCATCATAGGGATTACGTTGATAAGCATGGCGGGGTTTGGGAGGGAGAAAATGCTAAACCTAAGCAATGAAAAAGTAAAAAAGGAAATGGCATCGGGTAATTTTAGAGAGGGCCTGCTTTTGGTAATATTGGCCGGACTACTTTCAGGGTGCCTATCACTTGCCTTTGTATATAGCCAAGGTCCCGTTATCGATGCGGCCAGATCCCAAGGAGTGGGCGATATGACCGCGAATTGTACTGTTTGGGCCCTATGCATCCTTGGAGGTGGATTGGTAAATGTTCTTTATGCTCTATACCTTATGGCGAAGAACAATTCGTGGAAACTATTATTCGCTAGAAAAGATGAACTCTTGTATGGGACTATTGTAGGTGTCCAGTTTTTTGCCTCCATAATCCTATTGGGAAAGGGAATGATTCTTCTTGGAGCATTGGGTGCTTCAATAGGTGTGGGGATACAACAATCGCTACAAGTCATCGGAAATCAATTGGTCGGGTTTATTGGTGGTGAATGGAAAGGGGTGTACGGCAGACCGAGGAAGTTAATGTATCTTGGATTGGCAGTGATACTAATAGCTGTTTCTATTCTTGCATACAGTAATACTATTGAGTGATTTTACTTAATTTATGAATTTTAGGTTGATATCTTTTTAAGATAGAATTTCTTTAAATTATGGGTTTAGTGTAGATTTTGAGTACTTCTTGCGAACCTACAAATCTAAGTCCCATAGACCCACTCCGTTAAAAGATAGAGTTATGAAACAATTGGAGCGATTGAAAAAGTTTTGTTCATAACAAAACCTTATTGTCAATAAAAAATGACTTCTTGGAGGAAAAGCCCCTTTTTCAAAATTTCTAAAGTCTACATTTTTATAAGGAAACCTCAATAATTTTTTTTATTCCGAACTTAGTGCTAATGCGTTCGAAAAACATCAATCTGTAAACCTCATTTTCATTAGGTCTTAACGGATTGAAAACTTTTTAACGCACCAGAACTATTCCGAATTTATCAATCCGGTCAATTCATTAACCTTTTAATAAAGATTTCAAAAACCACACTTTAACAAAGGGTGCTTTTCAGATACTGAGGTCATCTTGAGTTTTTTTTGATCGAAAGGAAAGGGTTGCGGATATTTGTGTTGCGAAACATAAATTCTAAACCACAACCCTATGATGTACCAAGTACTGGACAAAGATACGATAGAGATGGGGATAATCCCTTATTTGCCAAAGAACGACAGAGGCCCTGCCTCCAGGGCCGCGACCGTGGAGATAGTCAATTGCATCCTCTATAAGCTCAAGACGGGCATGCAATGGCATCTGTTGCCCGTAGATTCCCTGTTCACCGGCCGTGCGCTCCACTTCAAGACGGTTTTCGGGCATTATCGCAAATGGTGCAAGAAAGGGGCATGGAAGGACTGTTGGGTCAAACTGCTGTCAAGGCACAGGTCAAAAATAGACCTCTCCAGCGGGGATTTCGACGGGAGCCATACGACCGCGATAAGGGGGGGGCGAAGAAGTGGCCTACCAGGGAAGAAAGAGGAAAAAG